>JAPPFK010000123.1 GCA_028823885.1 Rhodospirillales bacterium
GCAACCACCGAGACCGACATCTCCGGCATGGGGATGTCGGTCTTCGTGTTTTCGCTGCCGTTTCCCGCCCATTCGAGGATGGCCCCGAGATCGCCATGCAGCACGGCGCCCATTTCGGCCCACTTCTCGCTCGGGGTGAGCACGATGCGCTCGATCAGGCCCCTTATGGCGGATGCCGCCGCGTTGCGATCCTCCGGATGGTTCAGCGCCTCGGAAAGCCGCGCCACCCTGCGCCGGTAGATGTCCGCGATGTTGGGGTGGATGTCGGCGAGGTCGGCCGGGCCGGCGGCGAGGCGTTCGTTCAACTCGTCCTGACGGGCCTCAAGCTCGCGCATGCGGTCCATCATGCCGCGCACATAGCCGCCGTCCTCGATGGCCGCGACCATGGTGGCAACCTTCTTCTCGACATCCAACAGTTCCTTCCGGTCCTCCGCGCCCGACGCGCGGCGCTCCCGGTTGAGCCGGTTGGTCTCCTCGGCGTAGGCCCGCATCGCCTCGGCGGCCGCCTCCGGCGCCATCAGCTTGTCCCTCAGTCCGGCAAGGACGCGTTCTTCGATTACGGCGCGGCGGATGCCCCTGCCGTTGGAACAGGTCCCGGTCATGAGGTGGTTGGAACAGCCGTAGCGGTCCTGGCCGCGCATGGCATAGGGACCGCCGCAGACACCGCATTCGAGCAGTCCCGAGAGCAGGTGGCGGGGCCGGTGGGCGCCGTTCAGCCGGTTGGCGCGCGCGGACCGCGTGGCCTCGATAACGCCGGCATATTGCACCTTGATCTCGCCCTGGCGGTGTTTCACCGCCTGCCAGAGATTGTCTTCGACAATGCGGAGCTCGGGAACCTCCGTCACGATCCACTCCTCGGGCGGGTTTATCCGCGAGACCCGCTTGCCGGTCTCCGGGTTCTTGATATAGCGCTGCCGGTTCCAGACCAGCCGGCCGATGTAGAGTTCGTTGTTGATCAGGCCGGTGCCGCGCTTGGCGTGGCCCCGGATGGTGGAATCGGTCCAGAGCCTGCCCGATGGGCCGGGGATGCCTTCCCCGTTCAGCCGCCGGGCGATGGCGCGCGGGCTTACCCCATCGGCGAACGCCCGGAACACCCGGCGTACGATCTTGGCTTCGGTTTCGTTGACGGTCCGCCCGCCGCGCACCGGCTCGCCCGAGCCGTTGAACGACTTCACCACCTCGTAGCCGTAGCAGATGCCGCCGCCGGACTTGCCGGCCTCGACCCGGCCTCTGAGGCCCCGGTGGGTCTTCGCCGCGAGATCCTTCAGGAACAGCGCGTTCATGGTCCCCTTGAGCCCCACATGGAGCTCGCTGATCTCGCCCTCCGCAAGCGTGACGATCATTACGCCCGCGAACCGCAGGTGCTTGTAGAGGGTCGCCACGTCCGCCTGGTCGCGGCTCACCCGGTCAAGCGCCTCCGCGACCAGGATCTCGAACATTCCCCGCCGCGCGTCCTCCAGCAACGCCTGGATACCGGGACGCAGGATCATGCTGTCGCCTGATATGGCGGAGTCCTTATAGGTGCCCGCGATCTTCCAGCCCTCACCCGCCGCGCGCTCGCGGCAGACCCGGAACTGGTCTTCGATGGATGCCGCCCTTTGCTGGTCGGACGAATAGCGGGCATAGAGTGCGCAGCGCAGGGTCATGGTCTTCTCCTTCAATCTTCGAACAGCGGTGCCTTACGCGGATTTCAGCAGACGGTCCATAACCGCTCGCATGTCCCGATGTTCGGGGCTGTCTCGCCCTACTGTCCATTTTTCGCCGAGACTATGCCAAGAGAAGTCTTCCCTGCGGAGTGCCGCCCGGAACGTCTTGGGATCCACTCCCTCAGCCTTTGCCATCTCCACCGCCGTCACTTCCGAGTGAGATTTCACTTCATCACGCCCCGATGTCCGAATGATGCCCTCCGCCACGAATATCATGGACCGGAACGCACCTGGCGGAGAAGATCATACATTTCTCTTCGCGACGATGTTGTCGTTCGCGGCGCGGGTCGCCTCGAAATGCTCGCGCGCGATGCGCCGGCCGATCAGTCGGGCCAGCGTCACGACAGCTGAATCGATCCGCGCCTCGGCCTCCGAGCCGGGGTTGTCGTTCGCCGCCGCGCCGCGTATGACGGCAATCCCGCGATCTTCCCTGTTTGGCATCTCCCGGCATCTCCCGCAACACTGAGGTTGTGAGAGTCGATTTGGACCCGCGTTGCGGCCATGTCAAATTCTGCCGGTAGGGGATTTCCTGCATCGAATCATACACTTGAGTAGCGTAGGGGGCGCAAGGCGGGTCATGCGGCGTCTGGAGTATGATCGACAAAAAATCGCCGATCATCGTGCCAGTCGCCCGTTCGTCGAGAATCCGTTTCCGCACGGTTGGCCGTCCCCGGTCAGTCATCAATCTCTACCTCGCCAAGCTCTTCTCCGATCCGCCGATAGACGGAACGGGACAGGTGGGTCAGGCTACCGTAGTTGCGGTTGTGCTTCGGCGGCTCCTTCGCGTGTTGCTCCCACTGTCGCGGAGTAACCTTGTACAGGTTGAACGCGCCCCCGGCCGTCTGCGATGCGCAGATGATGTAGTCCACGCGATCGCGCATGGTGTTCGTGAGGCCGCATTGAGAGGTTGCGGGTTTCGCGCACTTGATCGCAACGCGCTTGCCATCAAGGAAGAATTCATTGGCCGTCGGCTGGTCGAGAGCCTTTTCGGCTTCGAGCACCGTCGCGATCTTCCGTGCGGTCCTGATCCCCCACTGCTGGGCCCGCTGTCCCGACGCCGTGTCCTGCCCCCCGGATGCTGCTGTTTTCGCCGGTGCCGGCAATTCGCTCGGCGCTATGCCGACCTCTGAGAGTGCCTGTTCGACAAGCACCGCAATGGCCATGGAGCGCGTCAAGTCCTGCTCCCGGGCGAACCTGTCTACACCCGCGAGCACATGTTCCGGAATTCTCACTCCCAAGGTCTGGCTACCCACCACGATGCGTTCCCTATGTCTCTTGACGATGGTGCACACCCTGCACTAATTTGGCGCAAGTGTCAACAAGGGGTGCACACGCCTGATAGGTTGCGAATGAAAACCCCTCCGTGCACGAAAATGGCCGGTACACTTGTGGCAGCCGGACAGACCCGACTACTCGCCGGCCCCGAGACCCTCACCTTCCCGGTGGCAGAAGCAGGCGTCAGCCGATGACCGACGCGCGGGTCGCGGCGGTCAAGGTGATCGGCCCGGAGCACAGTCCGCTGGGATACAGACCGCAAGCCCTGGAAACCACCTTGCGAAACATCGACGGACCGACCTACGCTATAGATGAGCTACGGTCGGCCCATCAACTTAACCCCCCACCAAACTCTAACTTACACCGTGGACCACTTAATAGGGTCAGACCAAACCTGTCAGATAGAATTTTTGGGACTACCACACATGCGATGCCAGGCGACGACAAAATCGGGCCGCCAATGCAAAAATGGTACAAAATCAGGTTCAGACTATTGCGGTATTCATTCGGGTGGCGCCAAGCCACGGAATCATTCGAGGACTAAGAGACAGCCTCGGAAAAAAAATCTTCGTTGCACTTACTGCGACAGCACAAGTGTGCGCGCCCTGTCGGTTATCTATGCCGGAGGTATTCGGCAGTCTCAAACGAGATCGTTCGTTACCAGTCGCGGTACAGCCGGGTTGTTGCCGGGAGGAAAGTATTTGACGCCACAGGCTCAGTCCGCGGCGCCGCCCCCGGAGGAGACCGAGATGTCAATCGGTAGCATGACTTTGGGGCCGCTAATTTTGTTATTTGGGCTGGGCGGATGTACGGCTTCCGTTATTAGCGGCGAACCTGGCTTGGGGCTTGCGGCTTTCCTTCTTTGTCTCGTTGTATTCTTCATCATGGCATTTAAGGACGCCGATAGCCCTGCGGTCAAAAGGATCAAAGAACGAAATCGAGACCGGTTCAGGGATTGGGAAGATACATATCGTTGCTCGACATGTGGGTACGAGTTTATTTGGCGGAAATGACCTCTTGAATTGTGGCTTGTGAATTTGCCGGCTGACCAAGGGTTCAGTCAGTTCGTAGTCGGTCCCGCATCAATCAGCCGTTTCACAAAAAAACGCCATCAACCGACTTCCACGATCCGCCTCGAGAACTGCTAGACTGAGCACATACGAGTCTTTTTCGGTGTCCCGAAACGGCTGTATTGTCACCGGTCCAACCTTAACCTCGACTGGTTCTGGACAGAAGCCGAATTCCTTCATGACCGTAGACTCTAGTGGTTTGTTCACCTCCGGCTTCCCTTTCGTTTCCTAGTCGTCCTCTTCATGCCGATTTCCAACGGCGCCCGCATCTTCTCATATAGCATGAACAGATGTTCGACGCGCTCGCGCTCGGACGCGAAACCCGAGCGCCGATAGAGCCGGTCCACGGCGCGGTCGAGCGCCTGATGCGCCCGGCGCAGGTTCGGCGGCATTAGGTCAGGATCGTATAGGTCGGCAAGGGTTGCGTCGGGATGAGCGGCGCGGGCATCGAGCACGGCCTGGGCGAGCGGTTCCAGTTTCGACAGGTCCGCATCCTTGGGCGGCGGCGGAAAGGTGTTGTAGACGAGACCGCTGGAATAGCGGTAATCGCTCTTGAGCCTCCCGCCGACATGGCGCAGCCACGCCATGTGCATCCTTGAGGCCAAGAGTCCGAACAGCCAGAGACCAGCGTCTCGAACGACCAACAGCTGATTGCTCGGAATGCAGGGCGGCTCCAGCCAGCCTATGGGGACATAGGCGCGGCGCTCGGAACTGACTTCGGGGATCGCGAGGAACGGCGCGTCCGGAACGACCGAGACGTGATACGCGATGGGCTGGTCGGCAAGTGATTTGCCCAGCTGGCCAGCCTCGTTTTCCCGATACCGGCGGACTGCTCCAATTCGCTCCATAACCGCAGGAAGCGACCGTAGCGTTGCGGGTGATTCATCGGACACATGAAGTAGCCAGCGTTCCCGTCCGTTGATGTACTCATGCCCGCCCACAAACGGCCGCAACAGACCAGCGGCGCGAGGTTCCCGCGCAATGAACGCCCCGCGTTCGTCCGCGTCCAATATGTAGTGCCCATTGTCCACGGGCTTCGTGCCGACGGAGATCGGCGGGAAGCCGGCCAGGGAGGCCCGGCTTCTCTTCACGATCAGATGGGAGTCCGCCAGTCCGCCTGCGTCGATCAGATAAGGGCCGATTGCGGTGACCTGGATCTCCTCGGGCTCGCTCTTGGGGCTATCGTAGAGAAACAGGCGGCGCTGGTTCGGGGCGGTGGACCGATCCGCCAATCCGAGAATGACCACATGCACATGCGCCTTGCCGCGCGCTTCCGAGCCCCATGCGAATGTGCGGTGAGCAAATGCGATCTCCAAGCCGTAGAGGTCGAACAACGCGGGCCACAAATACGCCACCTGCTCTCCCTGAACGATAGAGTTGGTCGCGACGAAGCCGATCCGCGCGCGGCTGCCCTTCAGATACTCGCCCGCCTTTAGGAACCACGCCGCGACGTAATCCAGTCTGGAGCCTGTGGCGCCAAGCTCGGCCATCGTCTGTTTGGCCTGCTGCTGCTTCCCAACGGTACGCATGACAAAGCCTGAAAACGGCGGATTGCCCAGCACGAACGAGCAATCGCTCGGCGGCAGCAGTTCGGCCCAGTCGGTTTCGAGGGCGTCGCCGTGGACGATATGCGGCGACTTCTCAAGCGGGATGCGAACGAAGGTCTGGCCGAACTCAAGACTCAGCCGGTTATTCATGATGTGGTCCATCATCCACAGCGCGGTTTCCGCGATCCGCGCCGGGAACTCGCCAAGCTCGATCCCGTAGAACTGGTCCACGTCCACCACCGATTGCCATGTGGCATCGAGCACCGCCTGGCCGGTCGCGGCGGTCGCGTCCCGAATCTCGCGGATGACCTCGATTTCGAGCATCCGCAATTCCCGGTAGGCGATGATGAGGAAGTTGCCGCAGCCGCACGCAGGATCGAAGAACGTCAGGCCGCCGAGCCTCACCTGAAACCGCCGGAGTGCCGCAAGACGACCCCGACCCCGCCTCGCCCGTATCCGCGCGAATTCGGCCCGCAGGTCGTCCATGAACAGCGGCTCGATCACCTTGAGGATGTTCTTCTCGGTCGTGTAGTGCGCCCCCTG
>JAPPFK010000057.1 GCA_028823885.1 Rhodospirillales bacterium
GCTCTCGCCGCGCGCGCCCCCCCCCCCCCCCCCCCCCCCCCCCCCCCGCCGGGGGCGCGGCGGCCCCCCCCCCGCCGGGTGAGGGGGTGCGGATGAACAGAGACCGCCGCTAGGTTGCCGCCGCCGCGTCGTCGAGCATCAGCTGCACGGTGGTCCGTCCCTGCCAGTGGTTGCGCCGCACCCGGCCAACCACATGGAGCGGCAGTCCGCCGTGATTCAACAGCCGCTTGCCCAGCTCCGTATCCGCCGTCCGGAAGGATATGGCGTTGAGCCGGACCGAGCCGCCGCCGGTGAAGGTGCACCGGACATGATCGGTTCCCACCACGTCGGCCTTCGCGACCCGGACCCCGGGCAGGACGAAGCGGGGCTCGGCGTTGCCGCTGCCGAAGGGCGCCAGGCGCTCCAGGTGCCCGGCCAATTCCAGGTTGGCGGCCTCGACGGTGAGGCTGCCGTCGACGATGATCCGGGGCGCCGCATCGCCCGCGGCGGCCTCCGCCGCGAGCCGCCCGGCGAGGAACGCACGCAAATCGCCGATCCTCTCCGGATCGACGGTGAAGCCGGCGGCCATGGCGTGCCCGCCGCCATTGACCAGGAGGCCCTTCTGACGGGCCGCGATGATCGCCGCGCCGAGGTCGATGCCGGCCATGGACCGTCCGGACCCCAGCCCCTTGCCCCCCTCGGTGGTGACGACGCAGGCGGGCAGGCCGAACCGTTCCACCAGCCGCGCGGCGACGATCCCGATAACGCCCGGGTGCCAGTCGCTGCCCGAGACCAGGAGGACGCCGTCGTGGCGGCCGGATTCGGCTTCCCGGACGGCGGCCTGGAGCACCCCCTCCTCGATGGCGCGGCGCTGTTGGTTGTATTCGTCCAGCGCGCCGGCGATCTCGGCGGCCTCGACGGCGTCCTCGGTGCTCAGCAGGCGGGCGCCGAGATCGGAAGAGCCGAGCCGCCCCCCGGCATTGATCCGGGGCCCCAGCACGAAACCCAGGTGATAGGCGCTCGGCGCCTCGTCCACGCCCGCCACGTCGGCAAGCGCCGCGAGACCGGTGTTCGTGCGCCCGGCCAGCACCTTCAGGCCCTGGCGGACGAAGGCCCGGTTGACCCCGGTCAGCGGCACCACGTCGGCGACGGTGCCGAGGGCCACCATATCGAGCCATTGGCGCAAATCGGGTTCGGGCCTGCCGGCGTAGTGGCCCGCGTCGCGCAGCGCCCGGTTGAGGCCCACCGCGAGCAGGAACGACACCCCGACCGCGGCCAGCTGGCCATGGGGACTGTCCTCGTCCAGGCGGTTCGGGTTGACAACGGCATGGGCCTTGGGCAGGCCCGCTTCGGCCACGTGGTGGTCGATGACGATGACGTCGAGCCCCATTCCGGCCGCCGCTTCCAGGGGCTCGTACGCCGTGGTGCCGCAATCGACGGTGACCACGATATCGGCGCCCGCCTCCCTCAACCGCCGGAGCGCCGGTTCGTTGGGGCCGTAGCCTTCGTTGAGCCGGTCGGGAATATAGACCTCGATCTCGGCGCCGGCGGCGCGGAAAAACCGCCTGAGCAGCGCGGAAGACGTCGCGCCGTCAACGTCGTAATCGCCGAAGACGGCGATCTTCTCGCCGTTCCTGACCGCCTGGGCCAGCCGCGCCACGGCCTTGTCCATGTCGATCAGGTGGGAGGGATCGGGCAGCAGCCGGTTGAGCCGGGGGTCGAGATAGGACGGGGCGTCGTCGAGCCCGACGCCGCGGGCGGCCAGAACCCGCCCGACGATTTCCGGCAAGTCCAGCCGCTGGGCGATGGCGAGGCCGAGGCGGTCGTCCCCTGGCCGCCGGACCCACCGCTTTCCGGAGAACGAGCGATCGACGCCGTGCGCGAGCGTGTCTCCGTTCCGCCCGGCCACCGGCTACCTGTCAGCCGGATCGAATCCGGTCTTGCGGGTGAAGTTGTGCTCGCCCTCGATATAACGGACGGTGCCCGACTTGGAGCGCATGACCAGCGAATGAGTCGTGGCGCCGTCCTTGTAGCGCCGGACGCCCCGCAGCATGGCGCCGTCGGTGACGCCGGTGGCGGCGAACATCACCTCGCCGCCGGCGAGCTCGTCGAGCTCGTATTTATGGCCGAAATCCTCGATGCCCCAGCGGATTCCGCGCTGGCGCTCATCCTCGTTGCGGAAAACCAGGCGGCCCTGCATTTGCCCGCCGATGCAGCGGAGCGCGGCCGCCGCGAGAACCCCCTCGGGCGCGCCGCCGACCCCCATGTAGATGTCGACGCCGCTGTCGGCCTGGGCGGTGGCGATGACCCCCGAAACGTCGCCGTCGCCGATCAGCGAGATGCGGGCGCCGGCTTCGCGGGTCTTGGCGATGATCTCCTCGTGGCGGGGCCGGTCGAGGATGCAGGCGACGATGTCCCTCACGTCGACGCCCTTGGCCTTGGCCTGGTTCTTCTGGTTCACGCGGGTATCTTCGTCGAGGTCGACCACGCCGTCGGGCAGCCCGCCGCCGACGGCGATCTTCTGCATGTAGGTGTCGGGCGCGTTGAGGAAGCCGCCTTCCTCGGCCATGGCGATGACCGCCAGCGCGTTGGGGCCGCCCTTGGCGGTGATGGTGGTGCCTTCCAGCGGATCGAGAGCGATGTCGATCTTGGGCCCGTCGCCGCCGCCGACCTCCTCGCCGATATAAAGCATGGGCGCTTCGTCCCGCTCGCCTTCGCCGATGCGGACCGTGCCTTCGATGTGCAGCGAATTGAGGGCGCGGCGCATGGCGTCGACGGCCGCCTGATCGGCGGCTTTTTCATCGCCCCGGCCCATCAGGCGGGAAGCGGCGAGGGCCGCGGCCTCGGTCACCCGAACCGCTTCCAGGGCCAGGTTCCGGTCCATCTTGGCGTCCCGCATGATGGGTTGTTCAGACACGGACATGGTTGCCCCCTCCGGCATGCTTGCGTCCCTTCGGCCTCCCCTTCGGCCTTCCCCGGATTTTCCCGCCGGCGGCGGGAATGCCGCTAACCGAACGACACGATCCGGATCAATCGCGTCGGCTCCAATACAGCATCCGATTCGGCGATCGCGTCAATGGTCGCCGCGACCGAATCATCCCGGGTTTCGTGGGTGGTCAGCACCACTTCCACCGCTTCGCCGGGCGCGCGGCCCCGCTGGATGATCGCCTCCATTGAAACATTGTTTTCGTTCAGTGCCGAGGCAATTTCCGCGAAAACGCCGGGCCGGTCGACCACCGTCAGGCGCAGGTAGTAGCGTCCCGTGCGCTGGGTGATGGGAGACGGGCTCGGCTGGGTCAGTTCCCCGCAGGGCACGCCGAAGGTGGGCGCCCAGCGGCCGCGCGCGATATCCACCAAATCGGCGACCACCGCCGAGGCGGTCGGGCCCGCGCCGGCGCCCCTGCCCTCGTACATGGTGGTCTCGACGGCGTCCCCGTCGACCACCACGGCGTTGAACACGTCCTCGATATGGGCGATCGGGTCGGCGAGCGGCACCATGCAGGGATGCACCCGCTGCTCGATCCCCGACGGCGTGCGCCGGGCGATGCCCAGCAGCTTGATCCGGTAGCCGAGTTCCTCGGCGAACTCGAAATCCAGCGGCGAGACGTGGCGGATGCCCTCGGTATAGATGGAATCGAAATCGACCTCGGTGCCGAACGCCAGGCTGGCGAGGATGGCCAGCTTGTGGGCCGTATCGACGCCGTCGACGTCGAATGCCGGGTCCGCCTCGGCGTAGCCCAGTTCCTGCGCCTCGGCGAGCACCTCGTCGAATCCGCGGCCGGTCTCGCGCATGGCCGACAGGATGTAATTGCAGGTCCCGTTGAGGATGCCGTAGACCCGGTCGAAACTGTTCGCCGCCAAACCTTCGCGGAGCGCCTTGACGATCGGTATGCCGCCCGCCACCGCCGCCTCGTAGGCCAGCGCGACGCCGGCGCCCTCGGCCGTGCGGGCCAGTTCCGTTCCGTGATGGGCCAGCAGCGCCTTGTTGGCGGTGACCACGTGGCGGCCCGCGCCGAGCGCGCTGTTGACCACGGATTTCGCGATGCCGTCCGAGCCTCCGATGAGTTCGATGACCACCTCGGCGTCGGCTTTCCCGGCCATCTCGGCCGCATCGCCGTACCACTCGCAGGCCTCGAGGGCGACGCCCCGGTCCTTGGACCGGTCACGGGCCGAAACGGCGACCACCTTGAGTTCGCGGCCGCAACGCCGGGTCAGAAGTTCGGCGTGCGCATCCAGCACCCGGATGACGCCGGCGCCCACCGTACCGAGCCCGGCGACGGCAATGGTCAATGGCTTGCTCAAGATGCGGCTGCCCGGCGTTGCTCCGTCTTTTCCGCGACGTCGCCATAGGAGCCGAGGAAGGCCTTGACGTTCCGCGCCGCCTGGCGGATGCGCTGCGGGTTCTCCACCAGGGAGACCCGGACGAAGCCGTCGCCGCGCTCGCCGAAGGCGATCCCCGGCGACACCGCCACCTTGGCCTCGCGCAGCAGCAGCTTGGAGAACTCGACGGAACCCAGGTGCTCCAGGGCGGGCGGGATCGGCGCCCAGGCGAACATGGTCGCGGGCGGGCTCGGAATATCCCAGCCGGCCCCGGCCATGCTCTCGACCAGCACGTCGCGGCGGTTCTTGTAGAGCGCGCGGATTTCGCCGACACACTCCTGCGGGCCGTTCAGCGCGGCGGTCGCCGCGACCTGGATCGGCGTGAAGGCGCCGTAATCGAGGTAGGACTTGATCCGCGCCAGCGCCGCGATCAGGCGCTTGTTGCCGGTGGCGAAACCGACCCGCCAGCCGGGCATGGAATAGGTCTTGCTCATGGACGAGAACTCGACGGCGATCTCCCGGGCGCCCGGGATCTGCAGGATCGACGGCGGCGGGTTGCCGTCGAAATAGAGCTCCGCATAGGCCACATCCGACAGGATATAGATGCCGTGACGGCGGCAGAAATCCACCACGCGGGCATAGAATTCGAGATCGGTGGTGATCGCCGTCGGATTGTTCGGGTAGTTCAGCACCACGGCGGTGGGCTTGGGCACCGAATGGATGACGGCGCGCTCCAACGCCTCGAAGAACACCTCGTCGGGGGCCACCGGAACGTTCCGCACGCTCGCGCCGGCGATGATGAAGCCGAACTGGTGGATCGGATAGCTGGGATTGGGCACCAAAATGACGTCGCCGGGGCTGGTGATGGCCGAGGCGAGGTTGGCCAGACCCTCCTTGGAGCCGAGGGTCACGATGGTTTCGCTCTCGGGATCCACCTCGACGCCGAACCGGCGCGCATAGTACGCCGCGTTGGCCCGGCGCAGGCCCGGAATGCCGCGCGACGCCGAATAGCGATGGGTCCTGGGATCGGTCACCGTCTCGGTGAGTTTTTCGACGATGTGGGGCGGCGTCGGGCTGTCCGGATTGCCCATCCCGAAGTCGATGATGTCCTCACCGGCCGCGCGCGCCTTCGCCTTCATCCCATTGACTTCGTTGAAGACGTACGGCGGCAGCCGCTTTATCCGGTGAAATTCCTGTTCCATGGCCTTACGACGGCGCTCGCCGGCGCCCCTTCCATTGGCTCACTTAACTGCCGGAATGGGGGGTTTAACGCCCTTGGGCCTAGAAATCGATAAAAATCTCGGCTCGCCGGTTGCCGGCTTCTCCCGAGGGCATGTATTCGTGATACCGGGGATGCTGGGCTGACACCGCGCCGACGAACAAACTGTCGGGCCGGGCGCCGATTCTGATCAGCTCCCGGGCCACCGCATCGGCGCGGGCCGCCGAGACCCGAAGGTTCACCAGCTTGTGCCGGACCAGGTTCATGTTCGCGGTCCGGCGGCTGGCATGACCGACGATCCGGATGGTGCCGCCGGTCCGGCGCTGCTGGGCGAAGACCTGGCGGATGATCCGCCGGTCCCGGGAATCGAGGCGGGACGACCCATTGAGGAACATGATGGTCGCCACCTGATAGGAGCCCCGGACCACCGCCGGGTTGAAATCCCAGAGGCTCTGGACGCCGCCGACCGAGGTGGCGGCGCGAGCGCCGGGAGGGGGCGCCGGGAGCGAAATCTTGGGCGACAACGCCGGCAGGCTGATGGCGGCGCCGCTCTCGGTTTGAACGCCGGCGCTGGAGATCACGACGGTTTCAATC
>JAPPFK010000089.1:0-3584 GCA_028823885.1 Rhodospirillales bacterium
GAACCCACGTAACCAGCTTGGAAGGCTGGGGCTCTACCATTGAGCTACACCCGCCTGATCACTCGGCTACGACCGTCCGCCCCCTCCGGGCGATGGTGGAGGGGGTTGGATTCGAACCAACGTAGGCGTACGCCAACGGGTTTACAGCCCGTCCCCTTTAGCCACTCGGGCACCCCTCCGCTGATGCAGCACCGTGATCTTGTTGGAATGGCCGTTCTATCGTTAATTTTCAAAAACTTGTCAACAACAAAGGCAACAAAAAAAGCGCACAGGTTCGCGTCCGATCGGTGAGTTGTGTAAACCCCGGAGAACGGAACCTGTTGCAGGTCTCGATTGTCGGCGTAATCTAACCCCTATGGCGGACAAGAGCAAGCGAACCGGGCGCGGCGGCAAGAAGCGCGAGGAAGGGCGGCAAGCGGCCCCAGTCAAGACGCCGGATGCCGGAAGGAACACCAGCGACCGGGGCGGCCGAATCTGGCTCTACGGCAATCACGCGGTGCTCGCCGCCATCGGCAATCCGGCGCGGCGCAAACACCGGCTCGTGCTTACCCCGGATTCGGCCCGCTATCTGGAAAACGCCCGGATCGACGGGGCCGCCGATGTGGCCGCCGAGATCATGGACCGGCGCGACATCGACCGCCTGCTGCCGCCGGGCGCCGTCCATCAGGGGATGGCCCTTCTGGCCGACCCCTTGGATCCGGTCGCGCTCGACGAGGTGATCGGCCGGAGCGGCGGCGAACAGGTCATGGTCGTCCTCGACCGGCCGAACGATCCGCAAAATATCGGCGCCGTGCTGCGCTCGGCCGCCGCATTCGGCGCGGCCGCCGTCATCGTCCCGGACCGGCACGCCCCCGAAGCCACCGCGGCGCTGGCCAAGGCGGCGTCGGGGGCGCTGGACCGGGTACCGCTGGTCCGGGTGACGAATCTCGCCCGCGCCCTGGAGCAGCTGAAGGCGGCCGGTTTCTGGTGCGCCGGCCTCGCGGCCGACGGCGAACAAACCTTGTCGGAAGTGGACTGGGCGGCGAGGACGGCGCTGGTGCTCGGCGCCGAGGGCGCCGGCCTTCGCCGGCTCACCGAGGAGACCTGCGACTTTCTGGTTCGCATCGCCATCGACGCGGACGCCGACAGTCTCAACTTGTCCGCCGCCGCCGCGATCGCCTTATACGAAGTCAACCGGGCACATAGTTCGAGGAGTTGAGAATGGCGAAAATTCAACGGGGACCCGGAAACGTGCCCACCCGAACGTGGGGATCGGGGTACAAGGACCTGGTCTGGGCGCTGGGCATGAGCGACGACTTCACCCTGTCGGCGGAGGATCAGGCCAGGCGGGCCTACGAGAATCTGGACAAGGTGCTGGCCGACCTCGGCACCGACAAGACCAGAATCCTCTCGGCGACAGTGATCCTGAACGACATCGAAAACAAACCGATGACCGACAGGATCTGGGCCGAATGGATCGGCGGCGATCCCGGCCACTGGCCGGAACGCTCCTGCCACGGCGTCGCGCTCCATGCCGGCAACCAGATCGAAATCCGCGTCGTGGCGGTGCGGGACGATCCGGACGCCTGACCTCTTTCCGAGGGAATCAATTGGCGGTATTGTCCGGCCGACCGCCGAGGCATGTGCCGGTGTAGCTCAGTTGGCAGAGCAGGAGTTTTGTAAACTTCAGGTCGGGGGTTCGAGTCCCTCCGCCGGCACCACTCCCCCCGGCCCCTCAGTCGATGGCCCAGACATAGTCCGCGCCCAGCTCGTCCATGCCGGTGGCGCCGATCTGGGCCAGGGTGCGGTCGACCTCGTCGGTCAGCAGGTCCAGCGCGTGCTCCCCGCCGGACGGCCCGAGGGCGCCCGCCCCGTAGACGAAGCAGCGGCCCGAAAACGTGAATTCGGCGCCCAGCGCATAGGCCTTGACGATGTCGCCCCCGGAGCGGATGCCGCTGTCCAGCATCACCGTCATGTCCCCGCCCACGGCCGAAACGATTTCCGGCAGCGCCTCGATGGTCGAGGGCCCGCTCTCGATCTGCCGGCCGCCGTGGTTGGAAACGATGATGCCGTCGGCCCCGGCGCGCCGGCCCGCCTCCGCCGTCCGGGCCGACAGGACCCCCTTGAGCACGAACGGGCCGGGCCAGGCGTCCCGCATCCGTCCGATCACGTCTTCGCCCACATCGGCCGACGTCTGCAGGGCCTGCGCCGCCGCCAGCGACCGGCTGCCGGCGCCCGGCTCCATGTAGGGAAGCAGGTTCGCGAACTCCGGCGTGCCGGCCCTGAGGGTCGCCAGCGCCCAGGCCGGCCTTGCGGCGATATTCCGGAGGACCCCCGGATCGGGCTTGAACGGCAGCATGAAGTTGTTGCGCAGGTCGCGCAGGCGCTTCGACGGCACCGGAATATCCACCGTCATCACCAGCACCTTCATCCCCGCCTCGCGGGCCCGGCGGATCATGTCGAAGCCGATTTCGTGATTTTCGGGAAGGATGACCTGAAACCAGGCGTGGTCCGGGGCGATTTCGGCAATGGTCTCGATCGACGTGGTGGCGACCCCGCTGAGGATGTAGGGGATGTTCCGCCGGGCGGCCATCGCCGCCAGGGCGCCGTCGGTTCCCGGCCAGATGAAATTCGCCAACCCCACCGGCGAGACGCCGATGGGCGCGTCATAGGTATGGCCGAACAGCGTCACCTTCCGGCTGCGCTCCGAGACGTCCCGCAGGTATTCGGGGCGCAGGACGATGTCTTCGAAACCCTTGCGGTTGCGGCGCAGGTTCGCCTCGCTGCCCGCCCCGCCGTCGAGATAGTCGAACGCCAGCTTGGGAATGCGCCGCCTGGCCGCCTCGCGCAGGTCGTCGATGGAGTGGAGGGAATTTCGCTTCAAGCCCATGAAATCAATCCGTCCGGTTTCGCCGCCAAATCAGGCGCCAGATTTGCAGCTTTGAGCGGCGCGTTCCAGCGCGTTGAGAAACCGCGGCCGATCTTTCCGGTTTTCGCTGGGGCGGGGTTCTTGTGCTTCGCGCCGGGACGTGCGTGAAATGGAGAATGTCGCCGGAACAATTCAAAGGCCTCCGGCAGGGCCTGGGTCTGGACACGGCCGCCTGCGCCCGGCGGCTCAAGGTCGCCGAGCCGGACCTGCTCGGCTGGGAAGCGGCCGGCCGGGAAATTCCCGAGGCCGCGGCCCGCGAGCTGGCCCGCCTGGACGGGATGGTCGAGACCGCCGTCCTTGCCGAGGTGGACGCCTACACGCTGCGGCCCGAGCGGGACGTGGTGCTGCTGCGGATCATGTCCGATGCCGACCTCGCCCTCTATGAGCCCGATCTGTTCGACGATCTGGGCGGTTCGGCGCTGCACGGCGTCGTCATCGAACGGGCGAAGGAGGCCATCGAACGGCTTGGCGGCAAGGTGACGGTCGCCTTCATGAATTCGGAATTCTACGAGACCTGGCTCGGGGTGAACGATTTCGACGACAACCGCGAATTGCGGATCGCCTGGGCGCGCCAGCAATTGCGCGGTCTCGACATTTAGGCGGCGCCGTCTGGATGCCGCGCTCCCATCCCGCATCGAATCCCCTCTCCCCCTTCTTCAGGGGGAGAGGGTTAGGG
>JAPPFK010000089.1:3594-6090 GCA_028823885.1 Rhodospirillales bacterium
CCCCCCCCCCCCCCCCCCCAACCCCCCCCCCCCCCCCTTTGTGGGGGTGTTGTGGTTTGGGGTGGGGGGCCCATAAGAGGTGGGGGTGATATGAAATTCCCCCTCACCCAGCTACGGCTAGGCTCGCAGGCTCGCCAAGCCTCCGCATCCCTCTCCCTCCAGGGGAGAGGGAAAAGTTTTGGGAGGTGGCCCAACCCGCCCATTCCCTCCCCCCTTCGAGGGGGAGGGTCAGGGAGGGGGGGCGCGAAAAAAAATTTAGCCCGCCCGCGTCCCGCGGTCAGAACTCCGTGTTGATCGCCAGGAAGTACGTCCGCCCCCATCCGGCCGCGGTGGGGCCGTCCGTGCTCCCCGGGTTCGCGGTGTCGACCGTGTAACCCGCGTCGGTCAGGTTGAAGACGCCGCCGGTGATGCGGAGCCCTTCCAGCCCCCACGGGTTCGTCCAGTCCACCCTCAAATCGTGGCCGGTCCACGGACTGAAGCGGCCCGTGCCTTGCTGGTTGGTGAAGCCCGAGCGGTAACTCGCCGTCCAGATGGCGCGCACGCCGCCGCGCCGCGCCGAAATCCTGGCGCGCATCATGTCCTTCGGACGCACGACGCGCTCGGGGACGCCATCGACGGTGAGTTTGGTGGCCGTCTCCCGCCGCCACGTCCCGTAGGCGCCGTACCCGCCCCAGGACGTCTCGAAGCCTGCGCCGAACCGGGCCGTGAAGCCCTCGGTCTTCGCATCGACGACATTGGCGAACCTGTCGTGGATCACGGGATCGCCGTCCCACTCGATGCAGTCGGACGTCACGCCGGGGCCGCACTCCGGCAGGCTGCGGAGCGCCGAATCGGCGGTTTGGTTCCCCGGTATCTCGGTCAGCGACTCCCGGAACCACTCCACGCTGAGGCGGTAGGGCCCGTTCCTGAACGCGGCCTCCGCGGCAAGCCGCTCGGCGTTCGCCGGATCCAGGTCGGCGTTCCCTTCCGTATTGCGCTCGACCTGGAGTTCGTTCGCCTCGGTGCATGTGCGGGGCGGCGGGCCCTGTCCGGGGTCGCACTCGACATAGGGCCAGCTCTGGGAATCGGTGCCGTAGAGCTGGGCAAACCCGGGAGCAAGCTGCCCCTCGCTCCAGGAACCCCGCACGGTCAGCACGTCCATGGGCCGGTATTCGGCCCCGGCGCGCCAGGAGCGCAGCGCGCCCATGTCGTCGTAATCGTCCGCGCGGCCCGCGAACCGCAGGTCGACCCGCTCCGCCACCGGCAGGAGCGTTTCTGCGAACACGCCCAGAATTTCGCGCTTCCCGGCGTAGCTCACGCCTCCCGCGCCCAGAACCTCCGAAACGTCGTACGCCGCGCCGTCACGGCCGACAAACTGGAGGAAACTTTGCCCTTCCACCCGGCTTATCTCGACGCCCGCGGTCCATGCCGCCTGTCGCCCGCCGATGGAAAAGCCCGATCCCTCCAGCGCCGCGCGAAGGCTTTGGGATTCGGCGCGGGCGTCTTTTTCGTGGCGCAGGCTGGTGTTCAGTATGGCCTGCCGGTGCGCCTCGGCCCGGTCGACCGGCGGGTTGAGCGGATCCAGCAGATAGTAGTTGCCATCCAAAATCTGCCTCGCAATCTTGCCTTCGTGAACGAAGGTATTCCCCCTTGTGGTCGCATCCTGCCGGGCGAGGTTCAGTTCGGCGTCGTAGCCGAGCCATGAATTGAGCCGGCCCTCGACGCCTGCCGTGATGTCGTAGGCTTCGCTTTTTGTCAGCCAATGCCGGTTGCCGTGGCCCAGGAAGCGGTGACTGGCGAAGAAGAGGTCGTTGCCGTCGGCGACGTTCCCGTCGGCGTTGATTGCCGCGCGCAGCTCCGCGTCGGGAACGAATCTGAACGTTCCCACGGACGGCGCGTAACGTTCGTCCGTTTCGAACTGGGAAAAGTTCGCGACGACGCCGATCTCCGCGCTCTCGCCTAGCGGGTGCCTGGCGTTCAGCAGGACGGTCTGCTGATCGACGTCACTCGTCTCCCACATGATGCTCGAGTAGTCGAAGCCGCAGCCCTGGTCCCCGTCGGGCACGGTCGGGCCCGGTGGATCGGTCAGCGGTCCGGTATAGCCGTCCGCCGGATCGCAATCGCCCAGCGAGACCGACCGAAAACCGGTAAGTTCGTCGCTGGCGTCGAGTTTCGCGACGAGCACCGTGTTGCCGCCCCTGCTGATGTTCGACGCGTCGGCGAACGAACCGCCCGGCGTCCATTTCCCGAGGCTGTAATCCCGGTCGGCGGAAGCGATATGCCCGCGCCTGAAGGTGCCCGCCGTCACGCTCAGGCGCCCCTCGCCGATTTTTCCGCCCCACGAGGCGTTGCCCTGATAACCGTCGCCGCCCCTGCGGCTCGGCTGCCGCGCGAGCGCACGCAGCGCCGTGCCGTCCCAATCCTCCCTGAGCACCACGTTGAGGGCGTTGCGGACGGTAGCCCCGCCGAACGTGCCGAGGCTCTCGCCGCCCAGCAATTCGATGCGCTCCATGGCGG
>JAPPFK010000160.1 GCA_028823885.1 Rhodospirillales bacterium
AGCGTTGCCGGTTCGGCTTCGAACAGGCGCAGCCCGACAATGGCGGCCACCTCGAAGGCCGCACCGATGGAGGAACCCATTTCGCCTTTTTCGATGCGGTGCGCGAGGCCGCGCGAAATCCCGGCGCGTTCGGCGGCATCGGCGACCGTGATGCCGCGTTCGATGCGCGCGTTACGGATCATCAGCCCAAGAAGCTCCGCGGCTTCGCGGGCATAGCGGGAATAGCTTCTGTGTGCGGGTTTCGTCATTGCTCAGCATGCCCCATAAATAGATCGTCAAACTTTGCCATGCCATATTTATGGATCATTCTAGGGGATTTCAAGGGGGTTGGGAACATTCCGGTCCATAAACCAGTCACGAAATCCGCCAATGATTCGTTAATAGAACATATAGGTAAGAGCCGCGCATGAGGGCGTAACGATTTTATTCGGAAGCGTATCCGGCGTTTTGTCCTCATCGCCCCCGCCTTTTATGACCTCCGCACCCTGGTCAATTCCCTGCGGGAAATGACCGACCTCTCCCCCTAAAGAAGGGGGAGAGGGGAATTGGTTTGGGGTGAGGGCACAAACCATGCCGTCATGCCCGTGCTCGACACGGGCATCCACGCTTTGGGGGGCAGCGCTACACGTGGATGGCCGGGCCACTTTGCCGGCTGGCCCGGCCATGACGCACTCCTTTTGGCGCACCCCCTCACCCTGACCCTCTCCCCCTAAAGAAGGGGGAGAGGGGACAAGTGCTACCCTCTCCCTTGAGGGAGAGGGTTGCGAAGATAAGGTCATTCCCCTCCGGGGATTGACCGACTTGGCGGGCGCTAGCCCGGCTTAGCCGTAGCTGGGTGAGGGGGAATTTCGTGGATGCCCCGGACAAGCCGGGGCATAACGAGCTTCTTTGATTCAGCAACACCCGCAGGGCGGCTCAATCGAGTCCGGACCCTAAAGCGGCTCTATATCGCCGAGGGCGCGGGCATTGCCGAAATCGCCGGCGAAGGCTTGCAGCGTGCCGGCCTCGATCGCGTCCCGAAGCCCGGCCATGAGGTCCTGATAGTATTGGATGTTGTGCCAGGTCATCAGCATGGCGCCGAGAATCTCGTCCGATTTGACCAGATGATGCAGGTACGCCCGGGAATGGTCCGCGCAGGCCGGGCACCGGCATGCTTCATCCAGCGGGCGCGGGTCCCCGGCATGACGGGCATTGCGGATATTGACTTCGCCCCGGCGGGTGAACGCCTGGCCGGTGCGCCCCGAACGGGTGGGCAGCACGCAGTCGAACATGTCGACGCCGCGGAGAACCGCGCCGACGATATCGTCCGGCTTGCCGACCCCCATCAGGTAGCGGGGCCGGTCCCCGGGCAACGCCGGTACGGTGACATCGAGCGTGGCGAACATGGCCTCCTGCCCCTCGCCGACGGCAAGGCCGCCGAGGGCATATCCATCGAACCCCATATTCACCAGCCCCTCGGCGGACCTGAGCCGCAGGTCCGGGTTGGTCCCGCCCTGGACGATGCCGAACAGCCCGTAACCGTCCCGCTCGACGAACGCCTCCTTGCAGCGGGCCGCCCACCGTTCCGACAGGCCGACCGAGGCCAGGATGTCCCCGTCCGGCGCCGGCAGGGCGACGCATTCGTCGAGCGCCATGGTGATATCGGCATCGAGCAGATGCTGGATTTCGACCGAGCGCTCCGGGCTCAACATGTGGCGGCCGCCGTCGATGTGGGATTGGAACTCGACGCCGTCCTCGGACATCTTGCGGAGTTTGGCCAGCGACATCACTTGAAAGCCGCCGGAATCCGTCAGGATCGGACCCGGCCAGTTCATGAACTCATGCAGGCCGCCCAAATCGCCGATCAGCTCGGCGCCGGGACGCAGCATCAGGTGGTAGGTGTTGCCGAGAATGATCCGGGCGCCGGTCGCCGCCACCGCTTCGGGCGTCATCGCCTTGACCGTCGCCGCCGTGCCCACCGGCATGAAGGCCGGTGTCTCCACACTGCCATGGGCGGTGGTCAACCGTCCCCGGCGCGCCTCGCCATCGCCCGCCAGCAATTCGAACCCGATGCCGGTCATGATTGGGGCTCCAACAGGCAGCAATCGCCGTAGGAATAGAACCGGTAGCCGGACGCGACGGCGTGGGCGTAGGCGGCCTTCATCCGCGCCGTTCCGGCGAAGGCGGACACCAGCATGAACAGGGTGGATTTGGGCAGGTGAAAGTTGGTCAGCATCAGATCGACGGCCTTGAATTCGTATCCGGGGGTTATGAACAAATCCGTCTCGCCGTCAAAGGGATGAATCCGCCCATGCCCGTCCGCCGCGCTCTCCAGAAGCCGCACCACCGTCGTGCCCACCCCGACGATGCGGCCGCCGGCGGCGCGCGCCTCGTTGATCCGCCGGGCCGCGCCCGGCGGCACCTCACCCCACTCCCCATGCATGACGTGATCGTCCGTGTCGTCGGCCTTCACCGGCAGGAACGTCCCGGCGCCCACGTGCAGCTTCTGGTTCTGGTAATCTATGCCCGCTTCAGCCATTCGCTCCATCTGGCCGGGCGTTATGTGCTGCCGGGCGGTCGGGGGGGCCTCGGCGCGGTCCCGCGCCGCGAACATGGTCTGGTAATCCTCCCTGTCTTCGTCGTCCCCGGTCTTTTCCCGCTTGATGTAGGGCGGCAGCGGCATCCGGCCATGCGCCTCGAGGGCGGCGAACAGGCCGTTCCGGGTGGTTTGGAAATCCAGCACCACCTCGCCGGCATCCCGCTTCGCGGTTACCGCCGCGCGCAGATCGTCGGCGAACCCAATGGCGTCGCCCTCCTTCAGACGCTTTGCCGGCCGGGCGAAAGCCGCCCAAATCCCTTCCCCCTCCTCCTTGTGAAGCGTGACTTCGATGGACGCTTCGCCGCGCGATCCCCGCAGCCGGGCGGGAATGACCTTGGTGTCGTTGAAAACCATCAGGTCCCCCGGGCGAAGCAGGCCGGGCAGGTCTCTTACCCGGTGATCGGCCCGGTGATCAGCCAGGCCGCCGGACACATGCAGCAGCCGCGCGGCATCGCGCGGTTCCACCGGGCGCTGCGCAATCGCCGAGGCGGGCAGTTCGAAATCGAATTCGTCGAGACGCATGGTCCAGACCGTTGAGTTCAGGCCGTTGATATGGCGGCGCGGACCCTATCCCAAACCGGCCCGGGCGAGAACCGTTTTGACATCAATCCAGGCTGGGCACGGCCGAGGATGCGAACTATTTTGGGGGAATGGAGATCACATGATCGACGACATCTACAACAAGGACGTGCTCCGGCTGGCGGGGAATATCGGGCGCGTCGGCCGGCTGGAAGACCCCGATGTCAGCGTCACCCGGACCGCGCCGCTGTGCGGCAGCGGCATCGCCGTCGACCTCGGGATCGAGGATGGCGCGGTCACTGACTATGCGCAGGAAATCAAGGCCTGCGCCCTGGGTCAGGCGGCCGCGTCGGTGGTCGCCGAGCACGTCATCGGGGCCGACCTGACGGAACTCGGCGCCTTGCGGGACCAAATGGCCGCCATGCTGGCCGGCGACGGACCGCCGCCCGGGGGCAAGTGGGCGGCGCTCGCCGCGCTGGCGCCGGCCAGATCCGCCACCTCGCGCCACGGCGCCATCATGCTGGCGGTCGAAGCAACTATCGAAGCGCTCGAAGAAGCAACCGTGACGACGGGCGCCGCCTGAGATGCATCACTCGCCGATCCTGGCGCCGATCCTGGCGGACGTCCTGGTCCTGTTGGTCGCCGCCGTCGTCATCGTCCCCCTCCTCAAGCGCCTGAAATCGAGCCCGGTGATCGGCTACCTGGCGGCCGGCATTCTCATCGGCCCCCACGGTTTCGGCTTCATCAGCGATGCCGAGGGCGCCCGGACGCTGGCCGAGTTCGGCGTGGTATTTCTGCTGTTCACCATCGGCCTTGAATTGTCCTTCGAGCGGCTCAAGCAGCTCCGAACCTACGTGTTCGGCCTGGGCACGGCCCAGGTCGCGCTCACCGGCGCCATCATCTTCGGGACCGCGCTGGCGTTCGGGATTTCCATCAACGCGGCGATCGTCATCGGCGCGGGCCTCGCCCTGTCGTCGACCGCGTTCGTCCTGCAACTGCTGACCGAGCGCGGCGAGCGGGCCACACCCTACGGCACCATGTCCTTCGCCGTTCTGCTGTTCCAGGACTTGATCATCGTGCCGTTGCTGATCCTGGTGCCGCTGCTGAACGAGCAGGGCCCCTCCCTGCTGACGGCGATCGGCGAGGCGGGCCTGAAGGCCGTTGTCGCTTTGGTCGTCGCCGTCGTCGCCGGCCGGGCGGTGCTGCGGCCGGTCTACCGGCTGATCGCCGCGTCCGGCAGTACCGAGCTGTTCGTTGCCGCCACCCTGCTGGTCGTACTGAGTACGGGCTTGGTCTTCTCCCTGGCCGGCCTCTCCATGGCGTTGGGCGCCTTCCTCGCCGGGCTGTTGCTCGCCGAGACCGAGTACCGGCATCAGGTCGAGGCCGACATCCGGCCGTTCCGCGGGCTGTTTCTCGGCCTGTTCTTCATGTCGGTGGGCATGATGGTCGATATCCGGGTGGTCATCGCCGAGTGGCTGCCGGTTCTCGGCATCGTCGCCGGCCTGCTGATCGGGAAGTCCATCCTCATCGGCCTTCTGTGCCGGGCTTTCGGCCTGTCGGCCATCGTGTCGGGGCGGGTGGGCCTGACCCTTAGCCAGGGCGGGGAGTTCGGCTTCGTCATATTCGGCGCGGCCATGGTGGCCGGCATCCTCCCGCCCGGGACGGGCGCCATCCTGTTCGCCGCGGTGACCCTCACCATGGCGCTGACCCCCCTGATGGCCTATTTCGGCGACAGGTATGCCGACTGGCTGACCCCCGGCGCGGTCCCGCCCGCCTCGGACGTCAGCAAGGCCGGCGGCGAACTGGAAGACCATATCATCATCATCGGGTTCGGGCGGGTCGGTCAGACCGTCTCCATGGTGCTCAACGCCACCAACACCCCCCACATCGCCCTCGACCGGGATTACCGGCTGGTCGCCCAGTGCCGGCAACAGGGAACCGAGGTCTATTACGGCGCCGCCACCGAAATCTCGGTCATCACCGCGGCGGGCGCGGCCCGGGCCCGGGCGGTGGTCATCACGATCAACGAGCCGGAGGATGTCAGCCGGGCGGTGCGGGAACTCAGATCCGCATATCCGGACCTGGCGATTTATGTCCGCGCCCGGGACCTGACCCACGTCCGCCACCTTGAGGATCTGGGCGCGACCGCCGTGGTTCCGGAAACCCTCGAGGCCAGCCTCCAGCTCGGCGGCATCATCGTCCGCGCCATCGGCATCAGCGCCGAGGACAGCGCCGCCACGCTCGATTCGTTCCGCGAGGATGATTACGCCATGCTCCACGAAATCATCGCGTCGCGGAGCGACACCGGGCAAGACGGTTAGCCCGCATTTCCCGCTGCACATGCTGCAAATCATGTGACTCTTCCGGGGCGGCTGGCTAATCTCCGCCGCATGGCTTCGACATCGATCCTCAAATTGCTGAAACCCCTGTCGGCCCTGTTCCTCGCGGCGGCCGTCCTGTCGGGCGCCGGCGCCGCGTCGGCGCAGCAGGCGCCCGCCGCACCGGCCGTCGGCCAGGCGGAACTCGAGTCCCTGCTCAAATCCGTCGAGAACGACGCCGAGCGGCAAAAACTGATCGATCAGCTGAAGGCCCTGATCGCCGCCCAACAGCCGGCGGGCGACGGGCCGAAACCGGCCTCGTCCGTCGGCACCACGGTCATCGGCATACTCGGACAGCGCGCGAAGGATGCCGGCGAGGCGTTTCTCGATGCGGGCACCGCCCTGGACGACGCGCCCAAACTGCTCGACTGGCTGTCGGAACAGGTTACGGACACCGAGGCCCGCGAGCGTTGGCTGCGGATCATATTGAAGCTGATCGTGGTGGCGGTTGCCGCGGTCGCGGCCGGGACCGCCGCAAGGCGGGTTTTGCGCCGGCCGCGGGAGGCCGTCGAACAGCAATCCAGCGAATCCGTACTCGTGCGCCTGCTGTTCCTCGCCATCCGCACGCTGCTCGACTTGATCCCGGTCGCGGCGGCGGCGGTTGCCGGTTACGCCATCCTCCCGATCACCGAGCCGGCCGATCTCACGCGCCTGGTGGTCGTCACCATCATCAACGCCTACGTCCTCGCCGGCGCCATCATGGTCTTCGCGCGCATGATCCTCGCGCCCCGGGTAAAGGGGCTGCGGTTCATTCCCGCCTCGGGCGAGACCTCCAACTACCTCTATATCTGGACGCGGCGATTTACGTTCCTCTGGGTTTACGGCTCCTTCGGAATCGTCGCCGCGGGACTCTTGGGCCTGCCCGGGGGCGGACAGCAATTCGCCGATACCTTCCTTGGCCTGCTGATCGCCGCCATGGCCGTTATCTTCGTCCTCCAGAACCGCCGGCCGTTCGCGGAATTCCTCCATGCGGGCGGCGAGCGGCCCGAGCGCGGCCACCCCCTGACCGCGCTCCGCAACCGGATCGCCGATATCTGGCACGCCCTCGCGATCATCTATATCGCCGCGGTCTACGGCATCTGGGCGCTCCGGATCGAGGACGGTTTCGAGAACTTCCTCGGCTCGTCCGTGATCACGGCGGCCGCCGTCGTGATCGCGATCCTGATCAGTCACGGCATTCACCGGGCGATCCAACGGGGATTCTCCATCAGGGACGAGTTGAAGGCCCGTTATCCGGGCCTGGAGCAACGCGCCAACCGCTACCTGCCGGTCATGGAGCGGGTGCTGCACGTCTTCGTTCTGATCATCGCGCTGACCGTGATCTTCCAGGCCTGGGGCCTCGATGTGGTCGCCTGGCTGCAGAGCCCTGCCGGGTCGCGGATCGTATCCGCGGCCGCCAGCATCGCCATTGTCCTGATTGTCGCACTGGTGGTCTGGGAAGCCGCCAGCGCCGCCATAGAGCGTTACCTCGACAAGGCGGAGGAAGGCGCGGAAGCGCTCGCCCGGCGCGACCGGGCGCGAACCCTGCTGCCGCTCCTGCGCAACGCCCTGTTTTTCTTTATCGCCGTTCTGGTGGTGCTGGTGGTGCTGGCCGAACTCGGGGTCAACATCGGGCCGCTGCTGGCCGGCGCCGGCATCGCGGGCCTGGCGATCGGGTTCGGCTCCCAAAAACTCGTCCAGGACGTGATCACCGGCGCCTTCATGTTGTTCGAGGACGCGGTCGCGGTCGGCGACGTCGCCCGGGTCGCCGGAACGGCGGGACGGGTCGAGGACATGTCCATCCGGTCGATCCGGCTCAGGGACCTGTCAGGCAACGTCCACACCATTCCGTTCAGCGCCATCGACACGGTCACCAACATGACCAAGGAGTGGTCCTACTACGTCTTCGAGGTGGGCATCGCCTATCGCGAGGATGTCGACGAGGTGATCGGCGTGCTGGAACAATTGGGCGAGGAAATCCAGGCCGACGATAATTTCGGTCCCAAAATTCTCGAACCCCTGGAAGTCCTGGGTCTGGATTCCTTTGGCGACTCGGCTATCGTCATCAAGGCCCGGTTCAAGACCATGCCGATCGAGCAATGGTCGGTGGGCCGCGAGTTCAACCGCCGGATCAAGCGCCGTTTCGACGAACTGGGCATCGAAATTCCCTTCCCCCACCAGACCATCTATTTCGGCGAGGACAAGGACGGCGGCGCGCCGGCCGCGCCGGTGCGTATGGAAACCGGGCGCAGCCGGACCAAATCGGCGGAACCGGCCAAACCGGCCCGGACCGCCGGCGCGCCCTCCGCGGCCCCGAGCTCCTCCGGACAGGTCGAGGGCGGCGACGGAGAATAGATGGATGCCCGATGCGGTCTCCGCCCCGCCAACCGCGCCGAAAAAGCCGACGACCGTCACCCTCCACGGCCGAACCCGAACCGATGATTACGCCTGGCTGAAGGACGGGAACTGGCAGGAGGCGATGCGCGATCCGGACAAGCTGGACCCGGAAATCCGCGCCTATCTGGAAGCCGAGAACGCGTACACCAAGGCCCTGCTCGCCGGGACCGAGGAACTTCAGAGGCTGCTGTTCGACGAGATGAAGGGACGGATCAAGGAAGACGATTCCTCGGTCCCCGCCCCGGACGGCGAATTCGAGTATTTCAACCGCTACGAGACCGGCGGGCAGCACCCGCTGTTCTGCCGCCGGAGCACCGGCGACACGGGAGACGGCGAGGTGTTGCTTCACGGCGACAAGGAAGCTGAAGGCCTGTCCTTCTTCCGGGTCGGCGGCTGCAGGCATTCCACGGACCATGCGCGGCTGGCCTATGCCCTCGACACCAACGGCTCGGAAATCTTCACCGTCAAAATCCGCGACCTGGCGTCCGGCGGCGATCTCGATGACCGGATTCCCGATTGCAGCGGCAATATCGTCTGGGGAAACGACGGCGAGACCCTCTACTACACGGTCCTCGACGACAACCACCGCCCCTACCGGGTCAACCGGCACCGGGTGGGCGCTGAGGCGGGCGACGACGTCACGGTCTACGAGGAGACCGACCCGGGCTTCTTCGTCGCCGCGGGAAAGAGCCAAAGCGGCAAATTCGTGGAGATTTCCGCCCACGACCACACCACCTCGGAGGTGCATCTGATCGATGCCGACGATCCGGGCGCCGAGCCGGTGGCCGTCGCACCCCGCGAACCCAACGTCGAATACGACATCGCCCATGTGGGCGACAGGCTGTTCATCCGCACCAATGCAGGCGATGCCGTCGACTTCAAGATCGTCGAGGCGCCGCTGAGCGCACCGGGGCGGGAGAACTGGACCGATTTGATTCCGCACGAACCCGGCCGGTTCATCCGTTCGATTCTGGAATTCGGCGGCTATCTGGTCCAGCACGAACGCATCGACGGCCTGCCCCGGATCGTCGTCCGCGAACTCGCGTCCGGCAGCGAACACGCCATCGCCTTCGACGAAGAGGCCTACGAGCTGGGCATCATCCCGGGCTATGAATTCAACACCGACATTCTGCGGTTCACCTATTCGTCCATGACCACGCCCAGGCGGACCTTCGATTACCGGATGGGGGACCGCACCCGCGAGCTTCGGAAGGAGCAGGAGGTGCCGAGCGGGCACCGGGCGGGCGATTACGTGACCCGGCGCATATTCGCCCAACGGCCCGACGGCGCCCGGGTGCCGATCTCCATCCTGCACGCCAGGGATACGCCCCTGGACGGCTCGGCGCCGGCTCTGCTCTACGGCTACGGCTCCTATGGCATGTCCATGCCGGCGAGCTTCTCGACCAACCGCCTGAGCCTCGTCGACCGGGGCTTCGTCTACGCCATCGCTCATGTCCGGGGCGGCACCGAGAGGGGCTATCAGTGGTACCTGGACGGCAAGCTGGCCAAGAAGAAGAACACTTTCGAGGACTTCGCCGCCGCCGGGGAAAAGCTGGCCGAGGAAGGCTTCAGCGCCGCCGGCCGGATCGCCATCCACGGCGGCAGCGCGGGCGGGATGCTGGTCGGGGCATCGGCCAACATGCGCCCCGACCTCTGGGGCGCGGTGGTCGGCGAAGTGCCCTTCGTCGATGTGCTCAACACCATGTGCGACAAGGACCTGCCGCTGACGCCGCCGGAATGGCCGGAATGGGGCAACCCGCTGGAGAGCAAGGAGGCCCACGACTACATCGCCTCCTATTCGCCCTACGACAATGTCGAGGCCAAGGACTACCCGCCGATCTTCGTCACCGCCGGGATCAGCGATCCCCGGGTCACCTACTGGGAGCCGGCGAAATGGGTGGCCAGGCTCAGGGAACTCAAGACCGACGACAATCCGCTGATGCTGCGGACCAACATGGAGGCCGGTCATGCCGGCGCCGCCGGGCGCTTCGACCGCCTGGACGAAGTTGCAATGGTCTACGCATTCCTGCTCGGCGTACTCGGCAAGGCGTAGCGGTAGACGGCGAAAAGCAGGCGATCATGGACCCCATCAGTCAGGGCATTCTCGGCGCGGCGCTGCCGCAGGCCGCCTCCCGCAGGAAATCGGTGGTATTGGCCGGATTGGCGGGGTTTGGCGCCGGGCTGCTGCCCGATGCGGACGTATTCATCCGCTCCTCGACCGATCCCCTGCTGGCGCTCGAGTTCCACCGCCAGTTCACCCATTCGATTTTCTTCATTCCGTTCGGCGGACTGATCGCGGCGGCGATCGTCCATCTCGTGCTCTGGCGATGGTGGCGGTTGCCGTTCCGCCAAACCCTCATCTACTGCACCCTCGGTTACGCCACCCACGGGCTGCTTGATTTCGCGACCTCCTACGGCACCATGCTGTTCTGGCCGTTCAGCGACCTTCGGTTGTCGGCCAGCATCATTTCCGTCATCGATCCCCTGTTCACGGTTCCGATCGCGGTCCTGGTCGGCTCGGCCATGGCCTGGAAGTCGCCCAAACTTGGCCGCCTCGCCTGCGCCTGGGCGATTTTCTATTTGTCGCTCGGCACGCTCCAACACTTCAATGCGAGGGCGATGGCCGCGGACCTGGCGGCCGGCCGGGGGCACGCGCCGGGCGACATCACGGTCAAACCGAGCATCGGCAACATTCTGGTCTGGAAGACCATCTATACGGTGGATGACCGCTATTACGTGGATGCGGTTCGGGCCGGAATCGCACCCCGGATATACCCGGGCACCTCGATCGCCAAACTCGACATTCGGCGCGACTTCCCCTGGCTCGATCCCGGGAGCCAGCAATACAGGGACGTCAGCCGTTTCGCCTGGTTCAGCCAGGGCTATGTCGCCCTCGATCCCAAGGTGCCCAATACCGTGATCGATGTCCGCTATTCCTTTCTGCCCAACACCGTCGATCCCTTGTGGTCGGTCGAGGTTTCCCCAACCGCGGGGCCCCACGATCATGTGAAGTGGGATGGGGAACGGGAGGACGGCCGGCCGCGCATCGGCGAAATATGGCGGATGATCGTCGGCGGTTGATCCCGATGAACTCGCCTCGCTAAACTCTCCCGCGAGGGAGGAATCATGGCCCAATCCAATATCGAGGTGACACCGCTGGCCGGCTCCATGGGCGCCCTGGTCTCGGGATGCGACCTGTCGGGCGATCTCGACAACCGGACGTTCGACGCCATCCACCACGCGTTCACCGATCATCTGGCGATCTTCTTCCTGGACCAGCGGCTGACCCCGGAAACCATGAGCCGGTTCGTCGCCCGCTTCGGTGAGCCCCTGCCCCACCCCTACATGAAGCCGCTGGAGGGCGCGCCGGCGGTCCACGAACTTCGCAAGAAGCCCGAGGAAAGCCATGTCTTCGGCAATCTCTGGCACATGGACTTCACCAACCTGCCCCGGCCGTCACTGGCCAATTCGCTCTATGCCCGCGAAATCCCGACCCGCGGCGGCGATACGCTGTTCACCAACATGTACATGGCCTACGAGGCCCTGTCGGACGGCATGAAGGAGATGCTCGGCGGCATGAACGCCGTCCACGGATTTCCCGAGACCTACAAACGG
This sequence comes from Rhodospirillales bacterium, assembly GCA_028823885.1. Lineage (GTDB taxonomy): Bacteria > Pseudomonadota > Alphaproteobacteria > Rhodospirillales > UBA2165 > JAJDXO01. The sequence goes on from JAPPFK010000160.1 coordinate 11,467, forward strand.
AACGTCGCCCTCGAGGAAGCCAAGGCCGGCGTCACCAAGATGGATGCCGACACCATCGCCTACCGGGACAACTATGACAGCGAGGTCGTCCATCCGGTGATCCGGGTGCACCCGGATTCGGGCCGGAAGGTGCTCTACGTCAACCCCGGCTTCACCTTGCGCCTGGAAGGAATGACCGAGGAAGAGAGCAAACCCATATTGGACTACCTCTATGCCCACGCGGTGCGCCCCGAATTCACCTTCCGCAACAGATGGCGGGTGGACATGCTGGGTATCTGGGACAATCGCTGCTCCATGCACTACGCGATGAACGACTATCCCGGACAAACCCGGGTCATGCACCGGATGGTGGTGCTGGAACTCGAGGAACCGTCACGGCATGTAAACCAAGCCGGCTGAGATTACACCCGCACCCGATAAAATCCGGGGAAGGAGGGCTCCTCCGAGATCAGGCGGGCCGAATCAACCCCGGCAGGCGGTTTCCGCGCTTGCGGCGCGTGCCAAGGCGGGCACCACATGATCGTCCATCAGTTCCGACATGGCCCACCAGTAGCCTTCCCGCCGGGAATGCCGGTCGGGATCGGACAGGATGACGACGCTCGCCCCGAGGCTCGGGATCACATAGAGAAACTGGCCGCCGAAGCCTCGGCCGTAATAGGCGGTGTGGCCGCAGATCCGGCGCATGAACCAGCCATAGCCGTAGGGATGGCCGGTAAATCGCGACGCCGTCCGGGGCTCCCAGGACCGTTTGACCCAATTTTCGGAAAGCACGCGGCGGCCCTCGTGCAGTCCGCCGTTCCGGTAGAGTTCGCCGATGGCCAGGAGCGCCCGCGGGCTGAGCGCCATGTTGTTGCCGCCGAAATAAATGCCCTTGGGATCGGTTTGCCATTTGGGGATGGAGATGCCGAGAGGCTTGGCGAGCCATTCGTTGGCCAGCGCCCAGGTGCTTTTGCCGGAGACCCTGGTCAGCAGCGCCGACATCACGTGGGAGCTTCCCGTCGAATAGAGCATGGCGCCGCCCGGCTCGTCGACGAAAGGCCGGGTGAGCGCGAACGACACCCAATCCTTGGATTGGACCCAGCGGCCGTAATTGCGCCCGGAGGTGCGTTCGAGGCCGGTTTGCATGGAGAGGAAATTGCCGACGGTGACGGCCTGGAGCCTGGGATCGGCGCCCGCCGGCAAGGGCATCAGATCGGCCAGCGGCTGCTCGGCACCTTTGATCAGCCCCCGGTCGATGGCCATGCCCACCAGGGCGGATATGATGGATTTGGCGACCGACTTGATGTTGGCGGCCCGGTCGACGCTGCGGCCCTTGGCGGCATGGCTGACGACCGTTTCGCCGTCCTGCGCGATCATCAGGACGTGAAGGCGGGGCAGTTCCCGCGCGCGTTCGACAACCCCCGCGAACCGGGTCTCGTCCGCAGCGGCGGGGACTGCCAGAAACAGGACAACGGCGGCGACTATCCATGCCGGAGGCCATCTCATGGGAAACACATCGCAGACCGCCGCCGAACGCACAACTCACAAATCCGAAACCAGGCTGATAGTATCCGATCGAAATCCGGGAGTTTGCTCATGAAAAAACCAATCTCCGCTTTTTGGCTCGCCGCAATTGCCTTGATGTTCGGCTCGAGCGCGGCCATCGCCTCGGAGCAGCATCTGCGCCTCATCGACCGCCTCGACCGGCCGCGGGACGGCTACTGCATCGACATTCCGGGCACCCCCGGCAATCTGCGCACGGACATCCCGTTGTTCGCCCACAATTGCAAGGCCGGGCTGCCGCCCGACGCCGCCGTCGTGTTTACGCCGGAAGGCTATATCCGGTTTCCTGGGCCCGACAAGTGCGTGACCATCGCCGGCGTGAACCAAGGCGCCCTGCCGGGCGCCGCCGCGATGCTCGCCGATTGCGGCACCTCGTCCATGTTCTTCAACGCCGCCAATTTTCAGCGCTTCGAGCTGAAAGACGACGGCAAGCTGGTCCTCGGGAATTCCAACCTGTGCCTCGCGGTCGGATCCGCCTCCGCCGCCACCTATTCCAGCGCCGACCGCTGGCGAACCCTGTTCGTGGACGATTGCGATACGGCGGATGCCAGGCTTTCCCGTTGGGAGTTCATCACGCCGTAGGTCGGCCTGCCGCCCGAAAATCGGCTTCGGCCGCCCGTAGCTCGAAGAGCGAAGGCTGGCGGTGAGGGTGGGATTCGAACCCACGGTACCCATAAGGCACAACGGTTTTCGAGACCGCCCCGTTCGACCGCTCCGGCACCTCACCTGGGAGCGCGAGTGTTAATGGATTTCGCCCGGGTCCGAAAGGGCAAATTGCCGGGCGTGCGGAAACGCCTGAAACTGCGCCCCTAAACCATTTGACAGGGTGGCGTCCGGGGGGTAGTTTCCGCGGCCTTCGGCGCCTCGCGGGGGCGCCCAATTCATATGGATTACAAAGACCATGTTCGCAGTCATCAAGACCGGCGGGAAGCAGTATCGGGTGACGCCCGGCGACATCATCGTGGTCGAGAAACTGACCGCCGATGAGGGCTCCGCCGTCACCTTCGACAGCGTGCTGATGCTGGGCGAAGACGGCAAGGCGCCGACCGTCGGCACGCCGATGATCGCCGACGCGACGGTGACCGGCGAAGTGGTCGAGCAGGGCCGCGGCGAGAAGATCACGGTTTTCAAGAAAAAGCGCCGTCAGGGCTACCGCCGGACCAAGGGTCACCGCCAGCTCCGGACCGTCCTGAAGATCACCGGGATCAACGGCCAGGGATCCAAGGCGAGCGGCCAGGCGGCCAAGAAGCCCGCCGCGAAACCGGCCGCCAAGAAGACCGAAAAGCCCGCCCCGAAGGAAGCGCCAAAGGCCGCGGAGGCCGAGGCCGAAGCCAAGCCCGCGGCCAAGAAGGCCCCAGCCAAACCGGCGGCCAAGAAGCCGGCGGCGGCGAAATCGACCGCGGCGAAGAAGCCGGCAGCGAAGAAGCCGGCTGCGAAATCCACGGCGGCCAAGAAGCCCGCGGCCAAGGCGGCGGCCTCCAAATCAACCGCGGCGAAGAAGCCCGCGGCCAAGAAGCCGGCTGCGAAAAAGGCGCCCGCGAAGAAAGACGGCTAGGACTCCCAGGAGCATTCGAGATGGCACATAAGAAAGCAGGCGGCAGCTCCCGCAACGGCCGCGACTCGGCCGGCCGGCGCCTCGGCATCAAGAAATACGGCGGCGAGGCGGTCATCGCCGGCAACATCATCGTCCGCCAACGGGGCACCAAGTATCACCCCGGGGACAATGTCGGCATGGGCCGCGACCACACCTTGTTCGCGTTGAGCGACGGCAAGGTCGCGTTCCGGCGCAGGAAATCCGACCGGGTCTACGTGGCGGTGGAGCCGGCCAGCTAAATAGCCGGCCGACCGTTCCGAACCGAAGGGGAATGGCCGGCCATTCCCCTTTTTTGACGCACCCGGGCTAGAATGGCCCAACAGGATCGGACCGGTGAAATTCCTCGACGAAGCGAAAGTCTATATAAGGAGCGGTGACGGCGGCGCCGGCTGCGTCAGCTTTCGCCGTGAGAAGTATGTGGAGTTCGGCGGTCCCGACGGGGGCGACGGCGGCCGGGGCGGCGACGTCGTTGCCGAATGCGTGGCCGATCTGAACACGCTGATCGACTTCAGGTACCAGCAGCACTTCAAGGCTCGGCGCGGCGCCCACGGCATGGGCGGGAACCGCGCCGGCAAGTCCGGCGAGGATCGGGTGCTCAAGGTTCCCGTCGGCACGGAAATTCTGGATGAGGACCGGGAAACCGTGTTCGCCGACCTGACGGAGGCCGGGCAATCCGTCGTGCTCGCCAAGGGCGGCGACGGCGGACGCGGCAATACCCGTTTCAAGTCGTCCACCCACCAGGCGCCCCGGCGGGCCGATGACGGCTACCCGGGCGAGGAGCGCTGGATATGGCTGCGGTTGAAGCTGATCGCCGACGCCGGACTGGCGGGGCTGCCCAATGCGGGCAAGTCCACCTTTCTGGCCGCCGTCACCCGGGCGCGGCCCAAGATCGCCGACTATCCCTTTACCACCATCCATCCCAATCTGGGCGTTGCCTATGTGGATGATGCCGAGATGGTGATCGCCGATATCCCCGGCCTGATCGAAGGCGCCCACGGGGGCGCCGGATTGGGCGACCGGTTTCTCGGTCACATCGAACGCTGCGGCGTCCTGCTGCATCTGGTCGACGGCACCGACGAGGCATTTTGCCAAAACTACGACATGGTGCGGGAGGAATTGGCGGCCTATGGCGCCGGCCTGGGCGATAAGCGGGAGTTGGTCGCTCTCTCCAAATGCGATGCCCTGGACGAGAATACCTTGGCGGAGCGGGTGGGCGCGCTGACCGGCCATTGCGGGCGGGAGGTCATCGCCCTCTCCAGCGCGTCATCCCTCGGCGTGCCGGAAACGCTCCGCAAACTGCGTGAGGCAATCGCCGAGGCGCGGGCTTCGAAAGCGGAGGCGGCCGAATGAACGTGACCAGCGATATTCTCGGTGGCGCCAAGCGGATCGTGGTCAAGATCGGTTCGGTCCTGCTGGTCGATCCCGAGAACGGCGCCCTTCACCAGGAGTGGCTGGATTCGCTCGCCGACGACGTGGCTTCGTGGACCGGACGAGGCCGTGAAATCATCATCGTGTCGTCCGGCGCCATTGCCCTCGGACGGCGTTACCTCGAATTCAAATCAGGTAATCTGGCGCTCGAGCAGAAACAGGCCGCCGCCGCCGCGGGGATGGTGCGCCTCGCCCACGCCTATCAGGAGGCGCTGGGACGGCATGACCTCACCGTCGCGCAGATTCTGCTCACCCTGGATGACAGCGAAGACCGGCGGCGCTACCTCAATGCCCGCAACACCCTGACCACATTGCTGGGTGTCGGCGCCGTCCCCCTGATCAACGAGAACGACAGTGTCGCCACCGACGAGATCCGTTTCGGCGACAACGACCGGCTGGCGGCCCGAGTGGCGGCCATGATCAGCGCGGATGCGTTGGTCCTGCTGTCGGACATCGACGGCCTGTACACGTCGGACCCCGCCAAGGACAGCGGGGCCCGATTGGTGCCCGAGGTGACGGAACTGACCGCCGAGATCGACGCCATGGCGGGCGAGGCGTCGTCATCTGACAGTTCCGGCGGCATGGTCACGAAACTGGCGGCCGCCAAGCAGTCGCTGGCGGCGGGCTGCGCCATGGCCATCACCAAGGGCCGCGGCCTCAACCCCCTGTCGGCGCTCGAGGACGGCGCCACCTGCACCTGGTTCCGCCCAAGCGGCACCCCCCAGTCCGAACGCAAGCGCTGGATCGCCGGGGCGCTGCAGCCCGTCGGGGCGCTGGTCGTCGATGACGGCGCCATCAACGCGCTGAAATCGGGCCGCAGCCTGTTGCCCGCCGGGGTCACGTCGGTGGAAGGGGACTTCCAACGGGGTGATCCCGTGGCCGTCCGGGCTCAGGACGGCACCGACCTCGGACGGGGCCTGACCGCCTATTCGTCCGACGATGCGCGGCTGATCGCCGGACACAAAAGCCGTGAAATAGAGGAACGTCTCGGCTACCGTGGCCGCGACGAGATGATCCACCGGGACGATCTGGTGGTTGGATAGTCCGGAGCGGACCAATGACCGAAGCGACAACAGACATTCCCGCCCTGATGCGCCGAATCGGCGATGCCGCCAAGGCGGCCGCCGGGGATTTGTTCACTGCCTCCACCGACGCCAAGAACCGGGCCTTGCGCGAAGCGGCCGCGAATATCCGCGACAAGGCGGCCGATCTCAAGGCCGCCAACGACCTCGACATGGCGGCGGGCCGGGTCAAGGGCCTGACCGCGGCGCTCCTCGACCGGCTGAAACTCGACGACGACCGGATCGAGGGGATGGCCAAGGGCCTCGAGGACATCGCCGGCCTCGAAGATCCGGTGGGCACCAAAATCGCCGAATGGGACCGTCCCAACGGTCTTCATATCGAACGGGTCCGCACGCCGCTCGGCGTCATCGGCATCATTTACGAATCGCGGCCCAACGTGACGGCGGATGCCGGCGCGCTTTGCCTCAAATCGGGCAACGCCTCGATCCTGCGGGGCGGATCGGAAAGCTACCACTCGTCGGGCGCCATCCTTGCCTCCATGCAGGATGGGCTGCGCATGGCCAACCTGCCGGAAGCGTGTATTCAGATGGTCCCGACCACCGACCGGGCGGCCGTCGGCGAGATGCTGAAAATGGTGGAAACCATCGACGTGATCGTGCCCCGGGGCGGCAAGAGCCTCGTGCAAAGGGTCATGGACGAGGCGCGGGTGCCGGTGTTTTCACACCTGGAAGGCAACTGCCACATCTATGTGAATGACGGCGCGAAGCCCGACATGGCCCGGGATATCGTGGTCAACGGCAAAATGCGGCGGGTCAGCATTTGCGGCGCGACGGAGACGGTGCTGATCGACCGGACGGCCGCGCCCAGTCATCTGCCGGATATTTTGGACGCCCTGTTCGATGCCGGCTGCGAAGTTCGCGGCGACGCCGACACCCGGAAGCTGGACAGCCGGGTGATTCCCGCCACCGAAGAGGATTGGGATACGGAATATCTCGACAGCATCGTTGCGGTGAAACAGGTCTCCGGCGTCGACGAGGCCATCGAGCACGTGAACCGCCACGGCACCGAACACACCGATGCCATCGTCACCGAGGACGCCCAGGCCGCCGACAGGTTCCTGACCGGCGTCAACAGCGCCATCGCGCTCCACAACGCCTCGACCCAGTTCGCCGACGGCGGCGAGTTCGGCATGGGCGCCGAGATCGGCATCGCCACCGGCAAGATGCACGCGCGGGGGCCGGTCGGCCTCGAGCAACTCACCACCTTCAAGTACGTGGTGCGCGGCAGCGGCCAGGTGCGGCCCTAGGAAAGTCCGCGCCGTTGGCTCGTCCCCGCTGCATCGGATTGCTTGGCGGCTCGTTCAACCCCGCCCATCACGGTCACCGTCAGATCAGTCTCGAAGCCTTGGACCGTTTGGACCTCGACGAGGTGTGGTGGCTGGTGTCGCCGCAAAACCCCTTGAAGTCCGCCGACGGCCTCGCCGGCTATGACCGCCGCCTGGAGCACGCGGCCGAGATCGCCGGCCATCCCCGGATCGTCGTCAGCGATATCGAGAAGGAACTGGGAACCCGCTACACCATCGACACGATCACCGCGCTGCGGGAGCGGTTCGCCGGAGACCGGTTCGTGTGGCTGATGGGCGCGGACAATCTCCTGCAGTTTCCCAGGTGGAAACGCTGGCGTGCGCTGTTTCGCGCCATCCCCATTGCGATTTTTCCCAGGCCTACATATTCTAGACGTGCGTTGTCCGGAAGGGCGGCCCGCCGCTTCGCCCGTTATCGGGTAAGCGGTATCCGGGCCCCGAGCCTGGCTCTCATGAAGCCGCCCGCGTGGGTTTTCCTGCGCACCCGGCCCGACGCGGTATCGGCCACCCGCATCCGCGCCGAGGAGGAAGCGGATTGGCCGCAAACCTAGTCGTCGTGCAAGCAAAGGAGAAGATTGCCATAACCGACACCAAAGTCGAGCTTCCCGCTCCCGACAACATGTTGGAGCTGATTGAAGCCTCTCTCGATGACGACAAGGCGCAGGACGTTGTGGTCATCGACCTCGCCGGCAAGACCGATTTCGCGGACTACATGGTTATTGCCACCGGCACCTCGCAGCGCCTGGTCAACACCATGGCCCAGCACCTCCGGGAAAAACTCAAAGCCGAAGGCATCAAAGGGATCTCCATCGAGGGGACACCCGCCTGCGACTGGGTATTGCTCGATGGCGGCGACGTCGTCGTGCACCTGTTCCGCCCGGAGTTCAGGGAGTTCTACGACCTGGAAAAGCTCTGGGGCGAACCGATGCGGCGCCCGCGGCCCAAACCGGCGCCACAACCGGAACAGGTCGCCTGATTCGGGCGCGCCCCGCCGACGCGCCGGGACGGACACCGATATGGAAATTATCGTCGCCGCGGTCGGGCGCGCCAAAAGCGGCCCTGAACGCGAGATTTGCGACGCGTATGCCGGACGGCTCGCGACGCCCGTGAAATTGAAGGAGGTCGAGGAACGGCGCCGGCTCCCGGCCGCCGAGCGGAGGGCCAGCGAGGGGAAGAAGCTTCTCGACGCCCTGCCCGCCAAGGGGTTTGTCGTGGCCCTGGATCGGACCGGCAGGGTGCTCTCCAGCGACGGTCTCGCCCGGAAAGTCGGCCAATGGATGGACGCCGGACATTCATCCCTCGCTTTTGTCGTCGGCGGCGCCGACGGGCTTGATGGCGCCGTACTCGACCGGGCGGATTTCAAACTATCCCTCGGCGCCTTGACCCTTCCCCATTTGCTGGCCCGCGCGGTGCTGATGGAACAGCTCTATCGGGCGCAATGCATCCGGACCGGCCACCCCTATCACAAATAGCCAGACGCGATCGTTGACCCTATATTGTCGCCATGCCTGACACCGAAAATTCCGAGAGCCGGCCCAGGCCCGTCGTCCTCTGTATTCTGGACGGCTGGGGCGATCGCGCGGACGGCGACGACAACGCCATTTTCCAGGCCCGGACCCCCAATTGGGACCGGATGAAGGATATCTACCCCTATTCGAAACTGCAGGCCTCCGCCCTGGAAGTGGGTCTGCCGGACGGGCAGATGGGAAATTCCGAGGTCGGCCATATGAACATCGGCGCCGGGCGGGTGGTCATGCAGGACTTGCCGTTGATCGATCAGGCGGCCGCCGACGGCAGCCTCGCCCGGAACGAGCGCCTCGTAAGCCTGATCGACGCGCTCAAGGGATCCGGCGGGCGCTGTCACCTCATGGGACTTCTGTCTCCGGGCGGCGTCCATTCCCACCAGAACCACATGGCGGCGCTCGCCAACACCATCGCCGGTGCCGGAATCGACGTCGTCATCCACGGATTCCTGGATGGCCGGGACACCCCGCCCTCCAGCGCCAAGGGGTTCGTCGAGACGTTGCTCGCCGATGTGGCCGGTAGCGGACGGGTGCGCATCGGCACCATCTGCGGCCGCTATTACGCGATGGACCGGGACAAGCGCTGGGACCGGGTGGAACTGGCCTACGACTGCCTGGTCGACGGCGCCGGCGAAACGGCGCCGGACGCAAGTGCCGCCATCGAACAAAGCTACGCCAATGACGCGACCGACGAGTTCGTCCGGCCGACGGCCATCGCGGGCTACACCGGCATGGCCGACGGCGACGCCATCCTGATGGCCAACTTCCGGGCCGACCGGGCGCGGCAGATTTTGACGGCCCTGGTCGATCCCTCCTTCGACGGCTTCGCGCGCGCGCGCACCGTCGACTTCGCCGCCTGCCGGGGAATGACCGAATACTCGACCCAGTTGAACGAATTCCTCGAGGCCCTGTTCCCCCAGCGTCCTCTCGACAACATTCTGGGCGAGATCGTCGCCAACCAGGGCATGACCCAGCTTCGCATTGCCGAAACCGAGAAGTACGCCCACGTGACGTTCTTCTTCAACGGCGGCGAAGAGAAGATGTTCGACGGCGAGGAACGCATCCTCATCCCCTCGCCCAAGGTGGCGACCTACGATCTGCAGCCCGAGATGTCGGCCCCCGAAGTGACCGACAAGCTGGTGACGGAAATCGCCAGCGGCAAATTCGACCTCATCGTGGTCAACTACGCCAATGGGGACATGGTCGGGCACACCGGGATCTTCGACGCGGCGGTCAAGGCGGCTGAAACCGTTGACGCCTGCCTCGGCCGGCTTGAAGAGGCGGTCACGGCCGCCGGCGGGACCATGCTGATCACCGCCGATCACGGCAACGCCGAGCGGATGTTCGACCACGAAACCGGCCAGCCGCACACCGCGCACACGATCCAGCCGGTTCCGTTCATCATGGTGCACCCGCCGGCCGGCGCCGGCGCGCTGAAGGACGGCGTGCTGGCCGATATCGCACCGACCATCCTGACCCTCATGGGGCTGGCCCAGCCCGCGGAGATGACCGGCACCAGCCTCGTCGACATGGCGGACGCGCCCGAGACCCATGCGGCGGAATAGAACCACCGCGCTCAAAGTCATTTCATTGCTCCTGTTCAGCCTCGCCGTGCCCATTGCGGCGGCGGCGCAGAACGTCGGCGGCGGCCTGAAGGAAGCCGAGCGGGAACTCCAACGAAGCCAGTCCAAGAGCAGGACGCTCGACCGGCAGGACGAGCGGCTCGGCCGGGAGTTGGGTCAACTCCGCCGCGCGCGTGTTCTCGCCGCGCGTCAGATCCAGGCTCTTGAAGCCAAGATCAACGAGTTGGAAACCGAAGTCCGCGAACTCGATGCGGCGGAAAAGGCCAAGAACGCGCTACTGGCCGACCGGCGCGCCCAATACGCAGAGGTGCTCTCGGCCATTCACCGGATGTCGCTGTTCCCGCCCGAGGCGGTCGTGGTTCAGCCGTTGGAGCCCGCCGATCTGGTCCGCACCGCCATTTTGCTGCAATCCACGGTGCCGCGGCTGCAAGATCAGGCCTCGCGGATTCGCGACGATCTGTCGGCCCTTAACGAAACCCGCGATCACATCTTGGAGAGCCGCCGCCGGCTGGAGGACGCCCGAAAGGAGATCGATGCGCAGCGCGGCAAGCTGGCCTTGCTGCAGCTGGAGAAAAGCCGTGAGCGCGACGAGATCGCCACCGCCCGGCGGGCCGAGGCCAGGCGCCTGGCGGCCCTGACGGCGAAAGTCACCGATCTTCGGGACCTTTTCGGCAGGCTGGAGGCGGATCGGGAGCGGGCCCTCACGGCGGCGCCACGACCCGAACCCCGGGCAAGACCCGGGATACCGGCCGAAAACGGCGCCGGCCGCCCGGCCGCCGCGGGGCCGGCCGAGACCGCCCTCTGGTCCCGGCGCCCGATTTCGCTGGCCAAGGGACGGCTGCCGCCGCCCGTGGTCGGCCGGGTCAAGGGCCGCTATGGGGAGGTGCTTCGCCCCGGAATCACCCGAAAGGGCATCGAGATCGAAACGGCCGCCAGGGCCCAGGTCGTGGCGCCCTATGACGGCAAGGTGGTTTTTGCCGGGGATTTCAGGGGTTACGGGCAGCTATTGATCATCGAACACAGCGAAGGATATCATAGCCTGCTTGCGGGGATGACCCGCATCGACGGCGCACCGGGACAGTGGCTATTGGCAGGCGAACCGGTGGGCGTCATGGGACCGGCGGCTGAAGAGAAGCCGTCGCTGTATGTCGAATTTCGGCGGAAGGGGCAGCCCATCAACCCCCTTCCTTGGCTCGTAGCTCAGACAAAGTAAGGCGAAAACATGAAAAAGGTTTTCATCCCGGCACTGACCGCGGCATTGGCCGTCACCCTTTTGATCGGCTCCCCGGCGGCGGCCGATACGAAAAACAATGCCGACACCTATCGTCTCCTCAACCTGTTCGGCGATGTGTTCGAACGGGTGCGGGCCGAATATGTGGAGGAAGTTTCGGATGAGGAACTGATCGAAGCGGCCATTACCGGCATGCTGACATCCCTGGACCCCCACTCCAGCTACCTCAACGCCAAGAACTTCAAGGACATGCAGGTCCAGACCCGCGGCAAGTTCGGCGGACTGGGCATCGAAGTGACCATGGAAAACGGCTTCGTCAAGGTGGTCTCGCCCATCGACGACACGCCCGCCGCGCGGAGCGGCATCAAGCCCGGCGATTTCATCACTCACCTGGATGGCAAGCCGGTCCTCGGGCTCACGCTTGGAGAGGCGGTGGAACTCATGCGGGGCAAGGTGGGCTCGGACATCAAGCTGACCATCAAGCGCGAAAATACCGCGGCCTTCGACGTCACCATCACCCGGGCGGTGATCCCGCTCCGGACGGTGCGCTCACGAATCGAGGGCGACATCGCCTATGTCCGGATTTCATCCTTCAGCCAGCCGACCACCGACGGCCTCAAGAAGGCCATGGCGAAACTCAAGACCGAACTGGGCGACAAATTGAAAGGCGTGGTCCTCGATCTCCGCAACAATCCGGGCGGCCTCCTTGATCAGGCGGTCGGCGTCTCCGACGCGTTCCTGGAACAGGGGGAGATCGTCTCGACCCGCACCCGCGAGAAAGAGCAGCATCAGCGGTTCAACGCCCGGCCCGGCGATTTGGCCGACGGCAAACCCATCGTCGTGCTGATCAACGGCGGTTCGGCTTCGGCTTCCGAGATTGTCGCCGGCGCCCTGCAGGACCATAAGCGGGCGATCATCCTCGGCACCAAATCCTTCGGGAAGGGTTCGGTGCAGACCATCATGCCGTTGGGCCGTCACGGCGCCATGCGGTTGACCACGGCGCGCTACTACACGCCGTCGGGCAGGTCGATCCAGGCCGTCGGCATCGATCCCGATATCGCCGTCGAACAGGCCCGTGTCGAGCGGGTCGGCAACGGCACGCGCCGCCGGGAATCGGACCTCCGCGGCGCGCTGCGGAACGAAGGCGAGGGCAATGGCGGCGCCCAGCCCGCGCAGACGGAGGAGCGGCAGGACTTCCAGCTTCAGCGCGCCCTCGACCTGCTGCAGGGCGTGTCGCTGTTCAATCAGCTTCTGAAGGGATAACCGCAAGAGGCATCGGCGCCCACCCGACGTGCGGCCCGGCCCCGGCAGGCGCAATACCGCCCTGACGCTCCTGGAATGTCCGACCCAAAACAGGAACTGCCCTACCGTCCATGCGTCGGCGTGCTGATGTTCAACGACGAGGGCCGGGTGTTTGTCGGCAAGCGGATCGACACACCGGAACCCGCCTGGCAAATGCCGCAGGGCGGCATCGACGAGGGAGAGGCGCCCGATCGGGCGGCGCTGCGCGAGTTGAAAGAAGAGATCGGGACGGGAAACGTCGAGTTGGTGGCGGAATCGAAGGATTGGATCAATTACGACCTGCCCGGCGAATTGGCCGCCAAGCTGTGGAAGGGCCGCTATCGGGGACAAACCCAAAAGTGGTTCGCGGCGCGGTTTCTCGGCGCGGACACGGAAATCGATGTCCATGGCGTTGCAAGGCCGGAATTCAACGATTGGCGGTGGGTGGGGCTCGATGAACTGCCGTCGCTGATCGTTCCCTTCAAGCGCAAGGCATACGAACGGGTGGTTGCGGAATTCCGCGGAATCATCGTCAAATCCAATTAAATCAATGGCCGGAACGGCCGCTTTCGGGGTTCACGGAAAATCCGGCGGTTTTCGCGGACACGACGGTTGGCGGGGGGTGTCCATTGTGTTAAGACAGCGCGCTTTATTGCTGTTTTTTGGTGGAACGATCTGGTTTGATCGCCTGGAAAATCGACGCCGATTGACATTCCAAATTTAGAGATTTTTGCACGGACGACGCGGTTCTGGGGACCGCTTCGGTAAAAGTATCGTCGGGAGAACACGACAATGGTAGGCACGGCCGCAGTTGCCCTGGAAGAGCCGCTCCGCGAGGAGGTCGAGGACGTTGTCATCCGCTTCGCCGGGGACTCGGGCGACGGCATTCAGATTACGGGGGGTCAGTTCACCCAAACCACCGCGCTGGCCGGAAACGACCTCGCGACCTTCCCGGACTTTCCGGCCGAGATCAGGGCGCCCGCCGGCACGACCTTCGGGGTTTCGGCCTTCCAAATTCATTTCGGATCCCGTGACATCAAGACCGCCGGCGATGCGCCGGACGTGCTGGTTGCGCTGAACCCGGCGGCGCTGAAGGTCAACCTCGGCGATTTGCGGGATGGCGGCCTGATCGTCGCGGATACCGGCGCGTTCACCGACCGGAACCTGAAAAAGGCCGGCTTCGAGGAGAACCCGCTCGAAAATGACAGCCTCGCCAACTACCGGGTTGTCGCCATCGATGTTTCCAAAAACACCTTGGAAGCCGTCAAGGATGAGGGCCTCAGCCAGAAGGAGGCGCTTCGCTGCAAGAACATGTGGACGCTGGGCCTGGTCTATTGGCTCTACGACCGCGACCGCAAACCGACGTTCGACTGGCTGACCGGCAAGTTCAAGAGCCGCCCTGAAATCGCCAACGCCAATATTGCCGCCGTGAATGCGGGCCATGCGTTCGGCGAAACCATGGAAGTGTCCGACGGCGGGGTCGCCTATTCGGTCTCGGCGGCCGAAATCGATCCCGGCCTTTATCGAACGGTTACCGGGATCGAGGCGCTTTCCTGGGGCCTGATCGCCGGCTCTCAATCGACCCAGCTCGATTTGTTTTTTGCCGGCTACCCGATCACACCGGCCTCGTCGGTGCTTCACACGCTTTCGCGTCTCAAGGAATTCGGCGTCATCACCTTCCAGGCCGAGGACGAAATCGCCGCCGTCTGCTCGGCCATCGGCGCGTCCTATGCCGGTAATCTCGGCGTGACGGCGAGTTCCGGCCCGGGCATCGCGCTCAAGACCGAAGCCATCGGCCTCGCCATCTCCGTGGAACTGCCCCTCGTGGTGATCAACGTCCAGCGCGCGGGCCCATCGACCGGCATGCCGACCAAGACCGAGCAATCCGACCTGCATCAGGCGGTCTATGGCCGGAACGCGGACAGCCCGCTCGCGGTCATCGCGGCCAAGTCGCCCGCCGATTGCTTCGAGGTCGCCATCGAGGCGGCCCGGATCGCGACCAAGTACATGACCCCGGTCATGCTGCTGGCCGACGGCTATCTCGCCAACGCGTCGGAACCGTGGCGGATCCCCGATGCGACGGCCATCGAAGCCAGCCCGGTTTCCTTCCATACCGACCCGAATGATTTCCATCCCTTCCTGCGGGATGAAACGACCTTGTCGCGCGCCTGGGCGGTTCCCGGAACGCCGGGCCTCGAGCACCGGATCGGCGGTATCGAGAAGTCCTATTCCACGGGCAACATTTCCTACGAGCCCGAGAACCACCAGAAGATGACCGACACCCGCAATGCCAAAATCGACGGCATCGCCAAGGACATCCCGGACCAGACGGTGGAACTGGGCGGCCAAGGCGGCAAGATGGCGCTGGTCGGCTGGGGCTCGACATATGGTCCGATCAACCGCGCGGTTCAGATCCTGCGCTCGGACGGCCACGACGTGTCCCACATCCATATCCGTCACATCTGGCCGCTGCCCGCCAACCTGGAGAGCCTGCTCGGCGGCTACGAGCAGGTCCTGGTTCCGGAAATGAACACGGGTCAGCTGCTGACCGTACTGCGGAGCGAGTATCTGGTGCCCGCCGAGGGCCTGAACAAGGTTTCCGGCCAACCGTTCAAGGTCGCCGAGATTGTCGACGCAGTCCGCAGCCGGCTGGAGAAATAGACATGAATGTACAAACCCCGCCCGAAAAACTGACCGCCAAGGACTATGCCTCCGACCAGGAGGTCCGCTGGTGCCCCGGGTGCGGCGATTACGCCATTGTCCGCGCCATGCAGAAGACCCTGGCCGATCTTCAGTCGCCGCCGGAGAAGACCGTTTTCGTATCCGGTATCGGATGCGCCGCGCGCTTCCCCTACTACATGGCGACCTATGGTTTTCACACCATCCACGGGCGCGCGGCCTCCCTCGCGACCGGGGTGAAACTCGCCAACCCGGACCTGGACGTGTGGGTCATCTCCGGCGACGGCGATGCGCTCTCCATCGGCGGCAATCACCTGATGCATGTGCTGCGCCGCAACGTGAACCTGCAATACATCCTGTTCAACAACGAGATTTACGGGCTCACTAAGGGTCAGTACTCGCCGACCTCCCGGCTCGGCACGCGTTCCCCGTCGACCCCGCTGGGTTCGGTCGACGCGCCGGTCAACCCGGCCTCCTTCGCGCTTGGCTGCGGCGCGAAGTTCGTCGCCCGATCGATCGATTCCTCACAGAAACACCTGCCCGAGGTTTTCGCCCGCGCCCACACCCACCAGGGCGCGTCATTCGTCGAGGTGTTCCAGAACTGCATCGTCTACAATGACGGGGTGTACGCTTCGTTCACCGAGAAGGGTGCCGCCGAAGACAACCAGTTGATCGTCGAGCACGGCAAGCCGCTGGTCTTCGGCAAGGAGCGCGACAAGGGCATCCGCGTCAAACCCGGCGCCATGGAGTTGGAGGTGGTGACCATCGGCAAGAACGGCGTCACCGTCGGCGACGTTCTGGTTCACGACGAAACCAACAAGCTGGTCGCGACCCTGCTGGTGGAGATGGAGCGTCCGGCATTCCCGGTCGCCATCGGCGTGCTCTACTGCAATCCCAGCGAGACCTACGACGGCGCGGTCCGCAACCAGATCGAACAGGCCCAGTCGAAGGGCGGCAAGCCCGACCTCAACGCGCTCATGCGCAGCGGCCCCACCTGGACCGTCGACTGACCCTACTTGCCGCCCGGCTGCCAGCCTGCCGGGGCCAGCTCGAAACCGTCGAATTCGAAGGCCGGTGCGACCGTGCAGCCTACCAACGTCCATTCGCCGAGGCTTTCGGCCGATTGCCAGGCATCGGCCGGCACCACGAGTTGCGGCGCCTGACCGGCCGCGAGATCGGTTCCCAGGATGCGGCTGGCCGCGGCGGCGCCGTCACGGGAAATGGAAAGCCGCAGCGGCGCCCCATCATGAAAATGCCAGATTTCCGTCGCATCGACCCGGTGCCAGGCGGACGTCTCGCCGGCGCGCAGCAGATAGTAGATCGAGGTGACCGCGCCGCGGCCGCCGTCGGCCGGGGCATGGCGGTAGATTTCCTTGTAGCAGCCGTCCTCGGGATGAGGCTCCAGACCGAGAGCGGCAATGACGGTATCGGCATCGGTGGTCATGGATAAGCCATAGCGCGGCGCGGGCCGGCGTGCAATCGGCGGCGGTACCTGTTGCGCCATGGGTTGTGATATGCTCGGCCCATGTGGCTCGATGTCATTGATCTTAGGGACTTTTATGCCTCCCCGCTGGGACGGGTCGCGCGGCGCATGATCCGCGAACGGATACGCGATAGCTGGCCGGACGTAACCGGCCAGACCGTCGTCGGGGTCGGGTTCGCAACCCCTTATCTCGGTCAGTACCGGCAGGAGGCGCGCCGGGTGATTGCCGCCATGCCGGCGCCCCAAGGCGTCATCCACTGGCCGGTCGAGGGTCCGGGCGAAACCATGCTTTGCGAGGAGGCCGAACTGCCGTTGCCCGACCTCTCGGTCGACCGGCTGATCATGGTTCACGCGATCGAGTGCGCCGAACAGGTACGGCCGCTGATGCGCGAGGTTTGGCGGGTGCTCGCCGGCAATGGGCGGCTGCTGGTCATCGCGCCCAACCGGCGCGGAATTTGGGCGCGCCTCGACAGAACCCCGTTCGGCTTCGGGAGTCCGTACACCAATTCCCAGCTCTCCGGGCTGCTCCGGGACACCATGTTCGCACCGGTCTCCCGGGCCGGCGCGCTTTACGTGCCGCCCGCCCGCTCGCGGATGATCCAATCATCGGCGCGCGCCTGGGAGAATGTCGGGGTCAGGTGGTTCAAGGGTTTCGGCGGCGTGGTCATGGTCGAGGCCAGCAAACAGATCTACGCCGCAACCCCCGCGGGCGCGGTTGCCCGGCGGCGCTCCTACGCCACCGCGACCAACCAGTAGGCCTTAGGACCGATGGAGCAGAAAGACCGCCTGTTCGCCCATTAAATTGGCGAAAAACATGCCGGAGCCGATCCCTCGGGCGCGGCCCGTACTGTCCAGCGAGATGCTGCGCTCGATGGTGATGTTCATTTCGTCGCACAGCAGGACGAAATCCTTGATGGTGCAGAAGTGGATATTGGGCGTGTCGTACCATTGGTCGGGAAGCGACTCGTTCACCGGCATCCGCCCCTGGAGGGCGAGGCCCACCCGGCACCGCCAGTGGGCGAAATTGGGGAAAGAGACGATCGCCCGCTTGCCGATCCTGAGCATGTTTTCAATCACCTGTTTCGGCGCCATGGTCGCCTGCAGGGTCTGGCTCAGCAGCACGTAGTCGAAGGCGGCTGCCGGATAATCGTCGAGGTCCGTATCCGCGTCGCCCTGTATGACGGGCAGGCCGGCCGATACGCAGGCATTCACCCCCGACGTCGATAGCTCGATCCCGCGGCCGTCCACCTGTTTGAAGTGGACCAGGTAGTCCAGCAGTTCGCCATCGCCGCAGCCGACGTCGAGCACCCTGGATCCCGGCTCCACCATATCGGCGATAAGCTGCAGATCGACGCGGATGGCGTCCCGGCGGGCTTCGGACTCCTTGCGTGCCATATTCATCGCCGCGGCCTCCCCTTAACCCAGGAGGCCCCGTTGTTCGTCGGCGCCATCGAGGAATCCGCGGAGCACCCGCCAGAACTCCGGCTCGTCGAGGAGGAATGCATCGTGCCCGTTATCGGTCTCGATCTCGGCGAAGCTGACGCTCGCGGCGGCCGCATTCAGCGCCTTCACGATGTGGCGGCTCTCGGCGGTGGGATAGAGCCAGTCGGTGGTGAACGAAATCACGCAGAAACGGGCATTGGTCTCCTGGAACGCCTGGGCCAGAATCCCGTCATAGCGCTCGGCCAGGTCGAAGTAATCCATCGCCCGGGTGATGTAGAGGTACGAGTTGGCATCGAAGCGGTCGACGAACGTGCTGCCCTGATGGCGCAGATAGCTCTCCACCTGAAAATCGGCGTCGAAACCGTAGGCCACGGACTCCCGGTCCTGGAGCTTGCGGCCGAACTTCGAATGCAGGGATGCTTCCGACATATAGGTGACGTGCGCGACCATCCGCGCGATCGCGAGCCCCCGGTGCGGGACCACGCCCTGGCGCTGGTAGTTTCCCGAGCGCCAGTCGGGATCGGCGGTGATCGCCTGGCGGCCGGTTTCGTTAAACGCGATGTTCTGCGCCGAATGCAGCGCCGAGCAGGCGATCGGCACGGCGGAAAATACCCTGTCCGGGTAAAGCGCCGCCCACTCCAGCACCTGCATGCCCCCCATGGACCCGCCGATGACGCAGAACAGGTCCGGAATGTCCAGCGCGTCCAACAGCATGGCCTGCGCGCGAACCATGTCGGCGATGGTGATCACCGGAAACGAGAGGCCCCAAGGCCCGCCCGTCTCGGGGTTGGTCTCCTTGGGTCCGGCGGTGCCCATGCAGCCGCCGAGAATATTGGAGCAGATGACGAAATATTTGTCGGTATCGAGAATTTTGCCGGGGCCGACGACCACTTCCCACCAGCCCGGCCGGCCGGTCATCGGATGGTCACCGGCAACATACTGATCGCCGCTCAACGCGTGACAGACAAGAATGGCGTTCGACTTGGCCTCGTTGAGCGTCCCGTAGGTCTCGAACGCCATCGGGAAATCCCTGAGTTCCGCGCCGCAATCCAGGCGCAGAGGTTCATCCACGCCCAATTGAATGGTGCGATGGGAAATCTCGGGTGCCTCGAACCCTGCCGCAGAATGTTCGTCCGGCGCAGTCATTGCCTCGTCAGCCCAAATCCGGAATTCGCTTCCACCGTCCCGGCCGCCCGCCGAGGCCGCGCAAAATCGGCCCGGCCCGGCGGCGGCGGGGCCCCATAGCTATGAATCATCCCGGCAAGTGTCAATGTTTTCTTTGATTTTACAGATGCCTAGGACTATCACTGTCGCCTTTCCCGGACCCGGGAGGTGGGGTCCGGCCCACAGTTTGGAGCAGACAAATGACCGGCGGTGCGACCGGCCCCAGGCCCCTCCCCGGCCTCCTGGATATCGCCCCCTATGTGGGCGGGGAATCCGAAATCGAGGGCGTGGACCGGGTCATCAAACTGGCTTCCAACGAGGGCGCCTTCGGCCCCTCGCCGAAGGCCATGCAGGCCCTCAAGGATACGGCGGGCGGGATCTACCGTTACCCGGACGGCGATTCACAAAAATTGCGCGCCGCGCTCGCCGCCAAGCACGGCATCCATATGGAGCGGATCGTCGTCGGCGCCGGATCGGACGATCTGATCACCCTCCTCTGCCGGTCCTACGCCGGGGTGGACGACGAGGTGTTGTTTACCGCCCACGCGTTCGCCATGTACCCCATCTATGCCCGGGGCGTGCGGGCGAGGCTGGTCGCGGCGCCCGAAGACGGGATTACCGCCGACGTGGACAATCTGCTGGAACGGGCGGGCGAGAACACCAGATTGCTCTTCATTGCCAACCCCAACAATCCCACCGGCACCTACCTCCCGGCCGACGAGATCAAGCGGCTGCGCGCCGGCCTGCCGGACCATGTGCTTCTGGTCCTGGATGCCGCGTATTGCGAGTATGTGAGCAGGAACGATTACGAGCCGGGGATCAATCTGGTCGACGGATCGGACAATATCCTGATGCTCAGGACGTTCTCGAAAATCTATGGTCTCGGCGGGTTGAGGATCGGCTGGTGCTACGGGCCCGAAATGGTCATCGACGTCTTGAACCGGCTGCGAAGCCCGTTCAACGTCTCGAACTCGGGCCAGGCGGCAGCGCTTGCCGCGCTCGACGATGACGAGTTCGTCGAGATGTCGCGCCGGCACAACGACGCCTGCCGCGAATGGACCGCCAACGCGCTGCGCCAAATCGGGATCACGGTCCCGGACAGCGTTTGCAACTTCGTCCTCGCCCGATTTGCCGAAGAACCGGGAAGGAACGCCGAGGCCGCGGACGCCTTTCTTCGCGCCAGGGGCGTCATCGTCCGGCGGATGGGCGGCTATGGCCTGCCGGACTCCCTTCGCATCTCCATCGGCACGGACGAAGAGATGAAGACGGTGGTCGGCATCCTCACCGAATTCATGGGGGCGTGATGTCCGGCGGCCAGATTCATTTCCAGCGGATTGCGCTGATCGGTATCGGGCTGATCGGCTCGTCGCTGGCGCGCGTCATCAGGCGGGACGGCCTCGCCGGCCACATCGCGGTGGGCGATATCGATTCCGCACATTGCGCCAAGGCGCTCGAACTCGGGATTGCCGACAGCGCGGGCGAAGACGTGGCCGAGGCGGCCAGGGACGCGGACCTCGTGGTCATATGCTCCCCCATCGGCACCTACGCTTCCATCGCCGAGAGCGTCGCACCCGTGCTGAAGCCGGGGGCCATCCTCAGCGACGTGGGTTCGGTCAAACAGGCGGTGCTGCGCGACCTGTCCCCGCACGTTCCGGAAGGCGTGCATCTGATCCCCGCCCATCCGGTCGCGGGCACCGAGCATTCGGGCCCCGAATCGGGCTTTCCGGAGTTGTTCGACGGCCGGTGGTGCGTGCTGACGCCGCCGTCCGGCGCCGACGAAGCAGCGGTCGAAAAGGTCGCGGCCCTCTGGCGGAGCGCCGGCTCGATGATCGAGATGATGGACCCGGAGCATCATGACCAGGTGATGGCCGTCACGTCCCACCTGCCCCATCTGATCGCCTACACCATCGTCGGCACGGCAACGGATCTGGAACTAAGCCTGCGCAACGAGGTGATCAAGTTCTCGGCCAGCGGCTTCCGCGATTTCACCCGGATCGCCGCCTCCGATCCGGTCATGTGGCGGGACGTATTTCTCAACAACCGGGATGCGGTGCTGGAGATTCTACAGCGGTTCAACGAGGATCTGACGGCCTTGCAGCGGGCCATCCGCTGGGGCGAGGCCGAAACCCTGCACGAGCTCTTCTCCCGGACCCGCGAAATCCGCCGCGGGGTCATCGACGCCAAACAAGCGTAATCCGCCTCAGCGAAGAAGGCGCAGCCGGTATGTTTCGCCTGCCATCTCCGGCCATCGGATTTCGGGGATGTCCATCAGCGGCACCGGTCCGGCGGACAGTTTCCGGTCTTGAACCGACAGCGGCAGGCTGAGCGTCCGGGGTCCGCCGCCGGCCGGCCGCCTGGCCAGCGCCCCCAGCACCAGCTTCGCCACCGCCGCGTCGCGCGGACGGATGATGCCGGCCTCGCGCAGCGCATCGATGGCGCCGGGGAATCCTTCGAGGCGCGCCGTCAATGCGCCGATGGGCTGCAGGTTCCGGTCCAGCGCCAGGGTGCCGCTGGCCTGAACGCCGAGCTGTCCATAACGTATATCCACCTTGTCGAGTTCCAGCGTACCGCCCCGGTCCCGCCACGCGCCGAGGCTCTCGAGGACATTTTCCAGCGGAAAGTCGCCCACCAGCCGCGCCTCGAGCGAAACGCGCTGAAGCGCGTTGCCGAGGGGCAGGCGCGGGAGCGCGGGCGCGTTCACCCCTTCGGCGGCAATCCTAAACCGGAGATCGGGGGTGGACCCCTCGCCGTCGCCGCCCGGCCGCCGTTCGGCGCTCAGTTGGGCGCTGGCGACGGCATAGGCAGGCCGCCCCCGGCCGATCTCGAGGCCGATCCGCCGCAAGTCCAGGGACAGAAACTCGGGGAATCCTTCCGAATCGAATGCCGCGGCGGCCCGTACCCGGCCGGTCTCTCCTCTTAGCGCCTGCCGGCCGGAACCCGAACCGAACTCGAAATTGTGTTCCCCGGTGAGTTCGATGCGAAATTCCCGCGGACGCCACGGCGCCGTTTCCGCAACCGCGCGGGCAAACCCGGCGGACCAGGCGGCCTGGCCGGAACCGGGCGGCGGCGAAAAATCGAGTTTGGGATTCCGGGCGATCAACTTGAAGGCCAGGGGATAGCCGCCGATTTCAAGCCTGCCGACCGTTGCCGACAATCCGGTCGCGGGCCGTTGAGCGATCCATTCCTCGACGCCGGCCTTCAATTGCGAGGCGCCGATAAACCACAGGACGGTATAGGCCAGCGCGGCAACCGCGAAGCCACCCCCGCCGATCAAACCGTAACGGACAAGCTTCGAATCGCGTGGGGGCTGATAAGGAGCAGGCCGCCCTCGGCGCGGGGGTCTATCCATGACGCGAAACCGCCGGACAAGTCATGGCCTATATATAGGCGGGCGAGGCGGGCCGGACAAAGGTATCGAGATCGTTCGCGGTGGTGTAAACAGACGGTGACCCCCCATCTCTGCCGGACGCCAACCGCGTGACCGCACCTCCCAGCCCGCCGGATGTACCCGGCTCCCTGCAGTCCGCCTGGATCTCCGCCATGCCGGCGGTGTTCGTGTTTCTGTGGAGCACCGGCTTCATCGGCGCCAAGTTCGGGCTGCCGTTCGCCGAGCCCTTCTCGTTTCTCGCCGTCAGGATGGCGGTCGTCGCCGTTCTTCTCATACTGATCGCTCTCGCGTTCAAGGCGCCCTGGCCGAAGGATTTTCGGTCGGTGTTTCACGTCGCCGTGGCGGGGTTGCTGGTGCAGGGCGCCTATCTCGGCGGTGTCTTCTCGGCCATCGACGCCGGGCTGTCGGCGGGATTGAGCGCCTTGATCACCGGCCTGCAGCCCGCCCTGACTGCCTGCGTGGTGGGGCCGCTGCTGAAGGAACGGGTGACCCCCCGCCAGTGGCTGGGTGTGCTGCTCGGCTTCGTCGGTGTCGTCCTGGTGGTCGCCAACCGCATAGAGGTCGGCGCCGGCGCCTGGACCGGGATCGGCCTCGCGGCCATCGCGCTGCTCGGCATTACCGCCGGAACCCTGTACCAGAAGCGGTTCTGCGCCGACATGGATCTGCGATCCGGTTCGGCGATCCAGTTCACGGTCACCTGCCTCGCCATGACCGGCCTCGCCTTCGCGCTGGAAAGCCGGGATATCCAGTGGACGGTCGAGCTCATCTTCGCGATCGCCTGGCTGGTGGTCGTCCTGTCACTGGGCGCCGTCACGCTGCTCTACATCCTGATCAAGCGCGGGGCGGCGGCGAAAGTCGCGAGCCTGTTTTACCTCGTGCCGCCGGTGACCGCCCTGATGGCGTTCTTCCTGTTCGACGAAAGGCTGGGCGTTCAGGAATTGATTGGGATGGGCGTTGTCGTGGTTGGGGTCGCCCTCATCACCCGCGAAAAGGCTTAACCCTGGTGAGAAATGCGGGTTAAACGCCGTCCGCCAGTTTCTTCAGCAGCCGGATGAGTTGCCGGCGCTCATCGTCGGTCAGGCCGCCTCCGATCCGCGCCTCGTGATCCGCGACCATGGGCTTCAGCCGGGCCAGCATCTCCTGTCCCGTGTCCGTCAACACAAGGGCGTAGGACCGCCGGTCGACGGGCGATGCCCTGCGTTCGACGATGCCCCGGGATTCGAGCGCATCGATAACCGCAACCATGGTGGAGCGTTCGATCCCGACCGCCCGGGCGAGGGCCGATTGGGTCAGACCGGGATTGGCGCCGATCAACGCGATGACGCCGAATTGGCCCGGCGTGATCTGCTCCCCGGCCATCTGGCCGGCAAAATCATTGAAGACGGCGACCTGGGCGCGGCGCAGATGATAGCCGACCAGCGATACCAGGACATCGAAGTCCAACTCGTCGTCATCGCCGGTTCGGCGCGCTATCGGCACGTTGTCATCCACGGACTGCCTCATGCCGCCGGCTGAGGCCGCGCCGCCTCGTGCTCCTCGGCCAACTGCCGGAGCGCAAAGCGCTGAATCTTGCCGGTCGCGGTTTGCGGCATGGCGTCGACGAAATACATCCGCCGCGGACATTTGTAGATCGACAGCGTCGAGGTCAGATGGTCGGTCAACTCCTGCTCGACCGTGGACCGGGCGGACGCGCCGTCGGGCCCGACCATGAACAGCGCGAGCCGGATGAGCCCGTCCTCGTTGGGCACCCCGACCACGGCGGCCTCGGCGACGCGGGGATTCTTGAGGACTTCGGTTTCGATTTCGCCGGGCGCCACCCACTGGCCGGAAATCTTCAGCATGTCGTCGCCCCGCCCGTGATATTCGTAGAAACCCTCATTATCGCGGACGAAGACGTCATTGGTGCAGTACCAGCCGTCCTTGAATACCGCGCGGGTCCTGTCGTCGAGGTTCCAATAGCCCTGCGCCACCGAATCCATGCGCACCCAAAGAACGCCGGGCGTATCGTCCTCCTCGACCAACTCGCCCCGGTCATCGATCAGTTTCACCTTGGTCCCGGGCGTGGGTTTGCCGGTCCGGCCCGCCCTATGGCTCTCGGGCGTCCCGGCGATGAAGAGGAAGCAGGTTTCGGTCGCGCCGATGCCGTCCAACACAAGCCGGCCCGTCGCCGCCTGCCATTCCTCGAACAGACCCGCCGGCAGTTTCTCGCCGGCCGAGACATAGTGGCGGACGTTGCGGAATGCCTCGCCGCCGGCGACGTCCGCCCGCAGAAGATTGCGATAGAAGGTCGGCACGCTCAGCACGATGGTCGGCTTGAACTTCGAGACCACACCCGCGACCGCCTCCGCGTCCGGCCAATCGGGATAGAGGATCGTCGTCGCGCCGAGATGCAGCGAAGCGAACAGGCAGTGCCCCAGCGAGAAGGCGAAAAACAGTTTCGATGAACAATAAATCCGGTCCCCCCGCCCCATGCCGAGGGATTCGCCCAAGTGCCTCGGCGAGGTGAAGACCGTCCGCTGCGTGTGGACGACCCCCTTGGGCTTCCCGGTGGTGCCCGAGGAATACATCCAGAAAGCGGGCTCATCCGCGGCCATCTCGACCGCATCCAGGGCCGACGATTCGGTGGCCGCAAGCTCCATCAAATCGGGAAATCCGCCGCCCTCGGCGTGGGTCGTGACGACCGAAGGCTTGACCGATAGACCGTCCTCGATTTCCCGGTAGAGCCCGACGAACATGCCGTCCAGGATCAGGACGGTGCAGCCGCTGTCCTCGATGGTGTACGCCAAATCCTCCGCCGTGAGCCGCAAATTCAATGCGACCGGAACGGCGCCGATCTTGAGCGCACCGAGGTAGGCGTAAACGAATTCGGGACGATCCAGGACCATCATCACCACCCGGTCGCCCTTCCCTACCCCGAGGGTCCGCAAGGTGTTGCCGGCCCGGTTCATGCGGTCGGCCACCTGCTCGTAGGTGACCGCCTCGTCGCCGCAGAGTATCGCCACGTCATGGTGCTGGCTCCGCGTCAGCGGCGGCTCCATGATGACCTCTGCCATGTTCACGACGGTCCGGGAATTCCGGTTCGGCGGCCTCGTCATGCGCTCCCCAGTGTATCGAGACGACGTTTTTGGCCGCAGCCGATGCTCCGGCGCCGATATTGTTGGGCAGCCGAACTATTTCGTCAAGCGCCGCCGCCCGGCAAGTCCGCATGGCAAAACGGCGGCCCGAAGGCCGCCGCGATATGCCGGTATTTCTGAGGCCGCTAGACGTCCTTGGGCCGCCGGTAGCGCCGGAAATCATCGACCCCGAATTTGATCAGCTTGGCCGGCGCGCTCACCAACCGTGAGCCGAGGCCGTAAACCACCCGGTCACGCTCTTGGCGGGCGGCGCGGACGACGTCCGGGTCCCACAGATAATTCAAACCACTCATGACAGGTACTCCTTTATTCTTGATGTTTGGGCGGGCTCTGTCCGTGCATGTCCGTCCAGGAATATCAAAGACCTAGTGCGCATCGACGATTGCCGCCAGCGCCAAATCGATACCTCTGATATGCAATAATCGCATATCTCGGGAAAAGGAATTTTATATTTTAATATCAATCAGTTATGGAAAATTTCCTGATTCTCAAATTCCGTATATTGTGGAATTTCCCAAATCCGCACCCTGAGCTATTCGTTTATGCAATGCTCGATCCGCGTCAGGGAGCCCTGTCCTGCCGGCGGGCGGAATACCGGCGGGAGAGATTGCTTGTCGGGGCCGCCGGGCCGACATAGCTTAGACTGGCATCAGAGCCAACTCCGGACCCCGACGCTGCCCATCGAGACCCATATGGATACCCATAGCCCAGAGGACCTCGGCAAGCTGCTCCAGGCATCCCAGGCGCGGATCACCGCCGACGAACTGCCGGCGCTGATCGCCGGGGTCGCCGCCGCGCCCGGCGGCGATGGCGGCATGGGGGACCCGGAGGCGTGGATGTCGATGGTCGCCGGGAGCCCGTCGGAACAACTGCGCGCGCATCTCCGCGCTGCGCTCGACGAGCACCCTCGGACCGACGCCGCGGCATCCGGCGACCAATCATCGGAGCGGCTGGCTCTGCTGCGCGGCTACCTGGCCGGCCGGGACATCGATGGCTTCATCGTTCCCTTGGCCGACGAGCATCAGGGGGAGTATGTCTCCAAACGGGCGCGCCGGCTGGCCTGGCTGACCGGATTTACCGGCTCGGCCGGCATTGCAATCGTCCTCGAGAACCGGGCGGCCGTCTTTGTCGACGGCCGCTACACCCTTCAGGCGGCGCAACAGGTGGACGAGGCCGCCTTCGCCATCTGTCCGATGGCGGACGTCAACCCGGCGGACTGGCTTGCCGACCAGGACATCGAAGGCCGGAAGATCGGCTTCGATCCCTGGCTTCACACGGCCGATGGCGCGCTTCGGATGCGGACCGCCTGCGAAAAGGCCGGCGCGGCGTTCGTCCCACTGCCGCACAACGCCATCGACGCCGTTTGGGAGGATCAGCCCCCGCGGCCGCTCTCCCCGGTACTCTTGCATGGCGCCGACTTCGCCGGCCGATCCTCGGCCGAAAAACGCAACGAAATCGCCGAGGAAATGAAAAAGAAGGGTGAAAACGCCGTCGTTCTCACGGCGCCGGATTCCGTTGCCTGGCTTGCCAATATCAGAGGCGGCGACGTTCCCTATACGCCGCTGCCGCTGGGCTTCGGCGTCCTGCGCGACAGCGGCGAGTTGTCGCTGTTCGTCGACCGGCAAAAAGTCCTCCCCGAAACGGCGGCGGGCCTGGAACGGGGAATAGACATTGCGGACTACGACGACTTCGTCCCGGCCCTCACGGCGCTCGGCGCGGAAAACGCCGCGGTCCGGGTCGACCCGTCCAGCGCCGCGGAAGCGGTTTTCGAGACGCTGGAAACGGCCGGCGCCCATATTCGCCGCGGCGCCGACCCCTGCGCGCTGCCGAAGGCGTGCAAGAACGCGGCGGAACTGGACGGCACCCGGCGGGCCCACGTCCGGGACGGCGCGGCGCTGACGCGGTTTCTCGCCTGGCTGGACCGCGAGGCCCTCGCCGCCGGCGCGACGGAAATGAGCGCCGCCGGCCGATTGGAAGCCTTTCGACGGGAAAACGACCTGATCCAGGGGCTGAGCTTCCCGACCATTTCCGGGGCCGGGCCCAACGGGGCCATCGTCCATTACCGCGTCACGCCGGAGACCGACAGGAAATTGGAGGCCGGCACCTTGTACCTGGTCGATTCCGGCGCGCAATATCTGGACGGCACCACCGATGTGACACGGACGGTCGCGCTGGGTGAACCGAGCGGCGAAATGCGGGACCGGTTCACCCGGGTGCTCAGGGGCCATATCGCCTTGGCGCGGGCCAGGTTTCCCGAAGGCACCTCCGGCTCGCAGCTGGATGTTCTCGCCCGCGCGCCGCTGTGGAACGCGGGCATCGATTTCGAGCACGGTACCGGGCACGGAGTCGGCAGCTATCTCGGCGTCCACGAGGGGCCCCACCGGATTTCCAAACTGCCCAACCGTGTCGGGCTTGAACCGGGGATGATCGTTTCCAACGAGCCCGGCTACTACAAGACGGGCGAGTACGGGATCAGGATCGAAAATCTGGTGACCGTGGTGGAAGCCGAGGCGGTCGAGGGCTCGGAACGGAAGACGTTCGGCTTCGAAACGCTGACCTGCGCGCCCATCGACCGGCGATTGATCGTTCGCCCGCTTCTCGACGCGGCCGAACTGGAATGGCTGAACGGCTATCACGCCTGGGTGGCGGAGGTCGTCTCGCCGCTCGTCGATCCCGAAACCCGCGACTGGCTCCGGCAGGCGACAAGGGAAATTTAGCCGTCCTTCAGGCGGCCGGGGAGATCATGGAGCGCGCCGTCAATTCCTTCGAGGCCCGCAACTTCCATGACATTACGGGCCAGCGCACTTGATTGCCGAGCCGATATGGACAGAATAGCCGCCGATTAGGCTTTTCGGGGCAGGTCCGACATGACCAGACACCTCACAGCCGCCACCGGGGCCAACGGCTAATGGCGTCCGGGCGGAACACAAAGGGCGACTCCCGGGCCAGCTCCATCTGGGGCGGCCGGTTCGAGGCGGGGCCGTCGCAAATCATGGAAGAGATCAACGCTTCCATCGATTTCGACCGGCGCCTCTACCGGCAGGATATCGCCGCCTCCAAGGCGCATTGCGAAATGCTGGTGCGTCAAGGGATCATTGCGCCCGAAGACGGGGACGCGATCCTCGGCGGGCTCGATAGGGTTCTGTCCGAAATCGAGAATGGCGATTTCGAATTCAAGACCGCGCTCGAGGACATCCACATGAACGTCGAGGGACGGCTGGCGGAACTGATCGGCGAGGCGGCCGGCCGGCTGCACACCGCCCGGTCCAGAAACGACCAGGTGGCGACGGATTTCAAGCTGTGGGTCCGGGATGCCATCGACCAACTGGACGGCGGGCTGAGGAGCTTTCAGTCGGCGCTGATCACCGCCGCCGAGGCCCACGCCGCCACCATCATGCCGGGCTACACCCATCTGCAAACCGCCCAGCCGGTGACAGCCGGTCATCATCTGCTGGCCTACGTGGAAATGGCCGGGCGGGACCGGGGCCGGTTCGGCGACTGCCGGGCGCGGCTCAACGAGAACCCCTTGGGATCCGGGGCGTTGGCGGGAACGTCATTGCCCATCGACCGGCAGGCGACCTCGGAGGCGCTCGGCTTCGACCGGCCGGCGGCCAATTCCCTCGACGCCGTTTCGGACCGGGATTTCGCCATCGAGTTCCTGGCCGCCGCGGCCATCACCGCAACGCACCTGTCGCGGCTCGCCGAGGAAATGGTGATCTGGGCCAGCGAGCCGTTTCGATTCATCACGCTGTCGGACGCCTTTTCGACCGGCAGCTCCATGCTGCCCCAGAAGCGCAACCCGGATGCCGCGGAACTGGTGCGCGCCAAGACCGGCCGCATTTTCGGGACGCTGATGGGCCTGCTCACGGTAATGAAGGGCCTGCCGCTGGCCTACAGCAAGGACATGCAGGAAGACAAACAGCCGGTTTTCGAAACCGCCGACGCGCTCAACCTGTGCCTTGCCGCCATGACCGGCATGATCGCCGACCTCAGGGTCGATGAAGACCGGATGAGGGTCGCCGCCGCCGCCGGGGGCTCCAACGCGGTCGACGTGGCGGATTGGCTGGTCAGAAATTTGGACATGCCGTTCCGCGAAGCTCACCGCGTGACCGGAAACCTGGTGAAACTCGCCGAAAAGAAGTCCTGTCCGCTGGAAGACCTCGAGTTAGCCGACTTTCGTTCCGTCGAGCCCGGAATTACCGGCGACATCTATTCGGTCCTGGGTCTGGAGGAGTCGGTGGCCAGCAGGGTAAGCTATGGCGGGACCGCGCCCGCCAATGTGGCGGACGCCTGCGCCGAGGCACGGCGCCGGTTCCTGGACGGAGGCGACTGATGACACGGCGACGACTGGCCTTCCTCATGGCGGCGGTTATTTTGCTGCCGATCCTTGCCGCGTGCGGAAGAAAATCCGCGCTCGAACCGCCGCCCGAGGCCAAGCAGGAATATCCCCGGAAATATCCGACCCGATAGACCGGCCAAACAGGGCTGACCGACCAATGGACCACTTCGAATACCGCGACGGCGTCCTTCACGCCGAGAACGTGCCCCTCGACCGCATCGCCGATGAGGTCGGGACGCCGTTCTATTGCTACTCGACGGCCACCATCGAGCGGCATATCGGGGTCTTCATGGACGGGCTCCAGCCCCTCGACGCAACGGTGTGCTATTCGGTAAAGGCGAACTCCAATCTGTCGGTCCTGAAGATCCTCGCCGCGAACGGCGCCGGCGCCGACGTGGTTTCGGGCGGCGAGCTCACCCGGGCCCTCAGGGCCGGGATGCCGCCCGGCAAGATCGTGTTTTCGGGCGTCGGCAAGACCGAGGACGAAATCCGCCAGGCCATCCAGGCGGATATCCTGCAGATAAACGTCGAATCGGAACCGGAGCTGGAGGCCGTCAACCGGGTCGCCGGAGAGCTCGGAAAGACGGCCCGCGCCGCCGTCCGGCTCAATCCCGATATCGACGCCGGTTCTCACGACAAAATCTCCACCGGACGCCGGGAGGACAAGTTCGGCATCGACTGGAACCGGGCTCACGAAGTGTTTACCGCCGGCGCGGCCTTGCCGCATGTCGACCTGGTCGGCCTCGCCATGCATATCGGCTCGCAGCTCGCCGATCTCCAGCCGTATCGGGAGGCCTTCACCCGGCTGCGCGACGTGACCGCGATGCTGCGGGCCGGCGGCTTCGAGATCCGGACCCTGGATCTCGGCGGCGGATTGGGCACCCCTTACGACGACGCGCCGATGCCCAGCCCGGCCGAGTACGGCGCCATGGTAAGGGAGGTCATCGGCGAGCTCGACTGCCGGTTCCTGTTCGAGCCGGGCCGCGTGATCGCCGGAAATGCAGGCGTTTTGGTGGCCCGCGTGGTCTACGTCAAGGAAGGGGCCACGCGGCGGTTTCTGATTCTCGACGCGGCCATGAACGATCTCATCCGCCCGGCCTTGTACGGCGCTTCCCATGCCATCGTCCCCATCGCCGAATCGGCGGACAAGGAGCGCGAACCGGCGGATATCGTGGGTCCGGTCTGCGAGACCGGAGATACGTTCGGCGAACGGATTCCCATGCCCGACATGGAATCCGGCGATCTCGTGGCGTTTCGGACCGCGGGCGCCTACGGCGCGGTCATGGCCTCGACCTATAATTCCCGTGCGCTGGTACCCGAAATATTGGTCAACGGCGATCAATTTGCGGTTGTCAGAGAGCGCATAGAGGTAGACGATTACCTGGCCCGCGAGAGCATCGCGCCCTGGCTGAACGGTTGATCCGTCCGGGGCCCGGCGGGGGCATCGACTTCGACGTGCATATTTGCGCCGCGCGAGCGACGGAACCCGGCCAAAAGGGACGTTAAGTCAGGCATGAAAATCAAGCGTGGACCGCTATTCGGCTTATATCTCAGGCTCGCCCGGGCGGGTTTGCATTTCGAAGATTTGTGGCCGCGCCTGTGGCCCGCGGTCGGCCTGACGGGGCTGCTGCTGGCGGTCGCCCTGTTCGATGTCCTGCCGCTGCTGCCCGTTTGGCTGCATGCCTTCATCGTCATCGCCTTTCTGGTGGCCATTGCCGGCCTGCTCCAGCGGGTGGTGACCCGTGTCCCGGCCGTCGGCGATATCCGGGCCCGCCACCGGATCGAAACCGATAGCGGCCTGGATCACCGGCCGCTCACCGCCCTCGACGACGAACTTGCCGCCGGATCGGATGACCCGGCCGCACAGGCGCTGTGGACGGCCCATCGGCGCCGGATGGCCGAACGGGCCGGGCAACTCAGGCTGAACTTGCCGAAGGCCGGCCTGACCCGGCGGGACCCGTGGGCGGTTCGCGCCGGGCTGGTGCTGATCGTGCTGATCGGCTTTGTCGCCGCCGGCAATCAGTCGGTCGAGCGCATCTCCCGCGCACTGGTGCCGCCCCTCGATTCGGACGCCTTTCAGCAGCGCGTCGCCTACGACGTCTGGATAACGCCTCCCGCCTACACCCAGGTCGCGCCAATTTATTTCGGCACCGGCGAACGAGCCGAACGCCCGGCCGCGGCGGCCGCCGCCCGGACGGTCCGCGTCCCCGCCGGCAGCACGGTCCTGGTTCAGGTCTCCGGCGGCGGACAGATACCGTCATTGCTCATCGACGAGACGGCGACCGAACTCAACCGGGTCGAGGCCGACGGCTATCACCTGGAGACGGAAATTACCGAGGGATCGCGCCTCAGCCTCGAGCAAAAGGGCCACGAACTGGCGGCTTGGGATATCGAGGTGATCGCCGACAAGGCGCCGGTGGTGACCTTCACGGCGGCGCCCGAAACCAATAACGATCTCAAGCTTCGGCTGCCGTTCGAGGCGACGGATGATTACGGTCTGAAGAGCGTGACCGCCTCCGTCCGCCGGCTTGACGGCGAGCCCATCCCGGACGGCGACAGGGAAATTACCCTCCGCCTCCCCTTCCCCGGCGAGGGGTCGATCTCGGCCAAGGGAAAATCGTCCCACGATCTGACCTCTCATGTGTGGGCGGGCCTGCCGGTGCTGGTTCACCTGATCGCCACCGATGAGCGCGGCCAGACCGGTGTCAGTGCGGTGGAACCGGTGGTTCTTCCCGAACGCCACTTCACCCACGTCGTCGCCCGGGAACTGGTCGCGGTGCGCAAACACCTCAAGGCCACGAAACAAGGCCGGCTTCTCGGCGCCTTGAAGCTGGACAACATCAGCGACGAGCCCCACCGCTTCCAGGACGATACCTCGGCGTACCTGGCCATCCGGGTGGCGCGCGAACGTTTGGCGCGGGACAAAAGCACCGGCACGGTCTCGGGCGTTCAAAGGATGCTCTGGGATATCGCCTTGCAGCTCGAGGAAGGCTTGTCGGCATTGGCCAGCCGGGACCTCCGGGCGGCGCAGGAAGCCCTCCGCGAAGCGCTCGAGAACAACGCCAGCCTGGAGGAACTGGAGCGCTTGATGGACGAGGTCCAGCGGGCGCTGGAACGATTCCTGTCGGCGCTGATGCAGCAGCTCGAGCAAAACGGCGAACTGCCGCAGCTGGACCCCAACACCCAGACCATGACCAACGAGGAATTTCAGCGGATGCTGGACCGGGCGCGGGAACTGATGCGCCAGGGGAACCGGGATGCGGCGCGGGAAATGATGGCGCAGCTCCAGCGCATGCTGGAGAGCCTGCGGGGGGCCCAGGCCCGAAACCAGCAGCAGCAGCGGCAGTCCCGCGAAGCGCAGGAGGCGATGCGCCGGCTTCAGGGCATCATTCAACGTCAACAACGCCTCCTGGACGACACCTTCCGGCGCTCCCAGGAAGGCGAGACCGGAGATGCGCCCCTTGAGGAAAGCCAGGAAGAGCAGGAAAGCATCCGCCGTCAACTGGGCGAACTCATGCAGCGTCTCGGCGAGATGATGGGGCAGGTTCCGCAAAATCTCGGCCAGGCGGAACGCTCCATGCGGCAATCGGAGCGCGCGCTTGGCCAGGGCCAACCCTCGCAAGCGGTCGGTCCTCAGACCGAGGCATTGGAAGCGCTGCGCCAGGGCGCCCAGAATGCCGCACGGGCCCTCGCCCGGCGGCTGGGCCGCGGCAACCGGCTCGGTCGTTCAGGCCGAATCGGCCGCTTCCAGGGACCCGAGCTCAGAGGATTGCGGCCCGGCAACAGGGATCCCTTCGGACGTCCGGCGGAAGAGGACGGCACCACCGGCACCGCCACCGGCAATGTCGAGATCCCGAGCGAAGCCGAAATTCAGCGCGCCCGGGAAATCCTCGATGAGCTTCGCAGGCGGGCCGGTGATCTTTGGCGGCCCGAACTGGAACTGGAATACATCGAGCGCCTGCTCAAGCGCTTCTAGCCGAATTGCAAGCCCCGCCCCGGGAAAGAAAGACCTGTCCTGCGGGCAGATATTGCCGCTTACCGGGCCGAGGCCCCGCCCACGGGCTCCGGAACCCCGTCGTCGGTGAACTGGACATCGGCCCGCCGCGCCGTGAGCGGCGGATCGTCGATGCGCCCGGTGAACTCGAAGCTTTCCGCGGGCGCCAACTCATCCCTCGCCGGACGAAGGTTCAGATGCCGGATTTCGTTGCCGGCCGCATCGGCCAATGAGATCCGGATCATCGGCACGGTTTGCGGCTTGTCGGAGACGTTGGTGACGGACCCCTTTACCAGAATCCATTTCGCATCCCCCTCGGCTTCCCGGGTCGGCCGATCGAGGTCGATACGCAGTCCGGCACCTAGTGTTTGGCCGAGGCCGGCCAGCGCGTATATGCCCGCCAGACCAGGGACCAATGAGACGATGGGACCACGGGCGTACACCAAGCCCGCCAGGATAATGACGATGGCGCCGACCGCCGCCAGCGATACCCAGAGGCCGCGGCGGCCGGTCTCTCGCGCGCCGGCGGCGGCAAGGGGCTCGGAATACACCTCAGTGAATGGGTGCCGGCCCGGAATGTCATCGGGCTCGATGTCCCCGTCGAGTTCCTCCGCCTCTTCCACGAGGGGCCCGAGTGGCTCGGGACCGGCGGCAGGCGCGGGTTCAGCCGCGGCAGCTGTTTCCGGGGGCGGCGGTTGCCGCGGAGAGGGGTACGGCGCCGGATGTCCCTGGGGGGGATAGGGGGCCGGATAAGCGGGAGGCGGCGGCGGGGCGGGTTGGGCGGCCGGCTCGGCGATTCGCGCCTGAAGCCACTGGTGACCACAATTGGAACAGCGGACCGGCCTACCTTGATCGCCGAACAAGGAACCGTCGACATCGTATGAAGTCGAGCAGGACGGACAGGTGATGCGCATTGCCGCAAGTTCTGTTGAATGTTCAATTACTTATAGAAAAATGCCGATTTTATCGCAACCTTGCCCCAGAGGCCCGAAAGGGAATTGAATCCGGCCCGGCCGCCAAGAGGCTGCCCCGCGTTGCCCTGGACGGGACATTTAACCCCGTGCCATTCTGCGGACACCAAATCAGCAAATCGAGTTCCGCGACACATGGATGAAATCGTCCGATTTCAAACTGTCGGCTTGCGCTACGGGATGGGCCCCGAAGTTTTGCAGGACCTGTCCTTCACCCTGACCCCGGGCTCGTTCCATTTTCTTACCGGTGAAAGCGGCGCCGGGAAGTCGTCGCTGATGCGCCTGATGTACCTGGCGAAGAAACCGACCCGTGGTTCCGTGTCCCTCTTCGGCCGGGACATCGCCTCCCTCCGCCCCGACGACTATCCGGCGCTGCGCCGCCGCATCGGCGTGGTGTTCCAGGAATTCCGCCTCCTGCCCCATCAAACCGCGTTCGACAATGTCGCCCTGCCGCTGCGGGTATCCGGCATGAAAGAAAAGGAGATCAAGAAACATGTCGAGGAATTGCTCACCTGGGTCGGACTGGAAGAGGATATGGCCGCATGGCCGGAGACGCTGTCCGGCGGCCAGCAGCAGCGCGTCGCCATCGCCCGGGCGGTGATCGCCCAGCCCAAGCTGCTGCTCGCCGATGAACCGACGGGAAACGTGGACGACCGCATTGCCGCGCGTCTGCTCCATCTGTTCGAGGAGCTGAACAGGCTCGGCACGACGGTGGTTATCGCCACCCACAACAAGAGCCTCATCTCTTCCTCGCTGCACCCGATCATGCATCTCGAGGACGGCCGTCTTTCCATCGAGGACAGGGAGTCCGAACCGGCCGCGACGGTGGAAGCCTTGCCCCGCTCAAGGAGGCTCTGACCATGGCGCTCCTAAGCCGCCGGACCGATCTGCCCTTCGAGCGCGACGATTCCAGCCGCTACCTGCCTTGGCTCACCGCGTTTATGGTGTTCCTGGCTTCTCTGGCATTGGCCGGGGTTTTTGCGCTCAGTGACCTCGCGAGTACATGGGACAAGGGTCTCTCCGAAACCCTGACGGTTCAACTCCCGGCAGGCGAGGACGAACGCACCGATGAGCGGCGCGCCGCCGCGGCAATCAAAATTCTCGAGGCGACCGAGGGAGTCGAAGAGGTTACCCTGCTGCCGCCGCGCCAAGTCCGCGAGCTGCTGAAACCGTGGCTCGGCGCCGCCGCGGATGCGAGCCAGCTGCCGCTGCCTCAAATCATCGATGTGGAAATCGATCGGGAAGATATACCGGCCCTCGCCACCCTGACCGAACGGCTCCGGCGAGCCGTGCCCGGCGCCGCCGTCGACGATCATGGCGTCTGGATGTCCGGCTTCCTGCGGGCGCTGCGCTCTACCGAAGCGGTCGCGGTGTTGATTTTCCTGCTTGTCGGCGCGGCAACCGTCGGCACCATCGTCTTCACCACCCGGGCCGGGCTCGGCGTCCATCGGGAAGTGATCGAGGTCATGCACCTCGTCGGCGCCCATAACCGATACATCGCCGCCCAGTTTGCCGTCCGGTCGATGGTGCTCGGCCTGCGCGGCGCGGCGATTGGGATCTTTTCGGCGGCACTGGTGCTGATCGCGTTGGGGGTGTTGGCGGAGTTCCTGGGCTTCGGGGTGCTGCCGGGGGTCGATTTGAGCCTCGGCGCCTGGATCGCCGTCGTCCTCCTGCTGCCGGCAACCGGTCTGCTGGCTTGGTTGACGGCGCGGATAACGGTGCTCCGCTCCCTCGCCCGCATGGTCTAGGCCGTTCGACGATGGCACGACGAAGGACATTACAACGAAAAATCGCCGGCCTCGCGGCCCTGGCCGGCCTGCTGGTCGCCGGCTTCTGGATTGCCGGACTGGTGCTTTTTTACCGGTCCATTCCCGCATCGCCGCCAATTGCCGCAACGACCACCGACGCCATCGTCGTCCTGACCGGGGGCAGCGGACGGCTGGACAAGGGCCTCGACCTGCTGGCCGCGAAACGGGCGGAGAAACTGTTCGTCTCCGGCGTCTACCGGGGTGTGGATGTGGCCCGATTGTTGGAAATCTCGCGGCGATTGCCGGAAGATTTCATTTGCTGCGTCGCGGTCGGCCACTCGGCGGTCAGCACGTCGGGCAATGCGACCGAGACGGCGGCGTGGATCGAACGCAATGGATTTCGCTCTCTCTCCCTGGTGACCGCCAGCTACCACATGCCGCGCAGCATGCTTGAGTTTCGCCGCGCCATGCCGGAAATCGTCATCGTCCCCCACCCGGTGTTCCCCGAGCAGTTCAAGCGCGAGCGCTGGTGGGCATGGCCGGGCAGCACGTCATTGGTGGTTACCGAATACACCAAGTTCACTCTGGCCTGGATAAAACACGCGGTCGGCGGATTGGCGCCCGGCAGGGTTGGTTGAACGGCGCATGACCTTCCTCCGTTCGATCGTCTTCAACCTGCTCTATTTCGGCTGGACCATCGCCCTGATGCTGAGCCTGTGGGCGCTGATGCCGTTTTCGGCGCCGACGTTCCGCGAGGGCATCCGGCTGTGGTCGGTCGGCTGCGACTGGCTGCTCGAGAACATCGTCGGAACCCGGATCGAGATCCGTGGACGGGAACGTGTCCCCGACAAGCCGGTCATCTTCGCCGCCAAGCATCAGTCGGCCTGGGACACCATGGCGTTCCTCAAGTTGAATGCCGGGAACGCCTACGTGATGAAGATGGAACTCTTGAGAATTCCGCTCTGGGGCTGGTACATGCGAAAGGCGGACCACGCGGTCATCGATCGCAAGGGCGGTATCTCCGCCCTGCGTCGGCTGACCCATCAGGTCGGCCGCATCATCGGCGACGGCCGCTCGGTGGTGATCTTCCCCGAGGGCACCCGCGTGCCGCCCGGTGAAACCGGCCGCTACTTCCCCGGGATCGCAAGTCTCGCGGCCGGCGTCGATGCCGAGGTGGTGCCGGTTGCGGTCAATTCGGGGGTGTTCTGGGGACGGCGACGGTTCATGAAGCGCCCGGGAACCATCGTTCTCGAATTCCTCGAGCCCATGCCGAAGGGCCTTGAACGCCGGCCGTTCATGGCGGAACTGGAAAGCCGAATCGAGACCGCCAGCCGCCGCCTTGAGGAAGAAGCATCCCGGACCGGCGCCTGACAGCCGCCCGCGTGGACAATCCGGTGGAAAGCCGCGGCCGGAATATTGTGGATAAAGGGGAAAATCCAAAATTCGGTAATGATTATAAGCCTCTATCCGACACGAGCCGGGGGATCGAGCGGTGGAAACAAAACAAGAACTTTTGGTTGACCGGTTTCCATGGCTTGCCTAGAATGTAGGCGACGGCTGGCAGCATAACTCATTGAAATTGAATAATTTTAATGGGCAAGAGGTCTGTCCGCCGGCCACACCGGATTGATCGGCGGGACGTGTCCACATGGCCCATACAGAGACTGCCAGCATTTCCCAGCAGATCTGGGATATGAAGTACCGGCTGAAGCGTCCGGACGGTGCGCCCGTGGACAAGACCGTCGAGGACACCTTTGCCCGGGTCGCCAAGGCTCTGGCCGCGGTGGAATCCTCCCCGGCCGACTGGGAAGCCGCCTTCGAGGACGCCCTCTCCGATTACAGGTTTCTGCCGGCCGGGCGAATTCTCTCCGGCGCTGGCACCGAGCGGGACGTCACGCTGTTCAACTGCTTCGTGATGGGTCAGATCCCGGACGATATGTCCGGAATCTTCGAGGCGCTCCGGGAAGCCGCCTTGACCATGCAGCAGGGCGGCGGCATCGGGTACGACTTCTCCACCCTGCGGCCCAAGGGCGCCCCGGTGAAAGGCGTCGGCGCCGCCGCCTCGGGTCCGTTGTCTTTCATGGATGTCTGGGACGCCATGTGCCGGACCATCATGAGCGCCGGCTCCCGGCGGGGCGCGATGATGGCCGTGATGCGCTGCGACCATCCGGACATCGAGGCCTTCATCGAGGCCAAGCAGGAAGCCGGCCGGCTTCGGATGTTCAATCTTTCGGTGCTGGTCACGGACGCGTTCATGGAGGCGGTGAAGCAGGATCTGTCCTGGCAGCTGCGGTTCGACGGAACGGTTTACGGTTCGCTGCCGGCCCGCGAGCTTTGGGACAAGATCATGCGGGCGACCTTCGCCTACGCCGAACCGGGGGTGATTTTCATCGACCGGATCAACCGGCTGAATCCGCTGTCCTATTGCGAAACCATCCACGCGACGAACCCGTGCGGCGAACAGCCGCTGCCGCCCTACGGCGCCTGCCTGCTGGGCTCGATAAATCTGGCCAGGCTGGTGAACGACCCGTTCACGGAAGCCGCGTCAATCCCGATGGACGCGATATCCCGTTTGGTTACCACCGCCGTCCGGATGCTCGACAACGCCATCGACGCGTCGCGCTATCCCCTGCCCGAACAGGCCGCCGAAGCCGCCCGGAAGCGCCGGATCGGCCTCGGGATCACCGGGCTTGCCGATGCCCTCATCATGTGCGGCGCGCGTTACGGCTCGGCCGATGCGGTCGCGCTCACCCGGGAATGGCTCAAGACCGTCCAGCGGGCCGCTTACCTGGCCTCGGCCGGTCTCGCCGAAGAGAAGGGCGCCTTCCCGCTCTACGACGCCGACGCCTATCTCGCGACCGAGGGCATCTCGCGGCTGGACGAGGATGTCCGCGACGCCATCGCGGCAAAG
>JAPPFK010000204.1 GCA_028823885.1 Rhodospirillales bacterium
CCTAACCCTCTCCCCCTGAAGAAGGGGGAGAGGGGACAAGTGCTCCCTCGCCCCCCTATTCCCTCTCCCTTGAGGGAGAGGGTTGCGAAGGCTTTGCGAAGCGGCAGCTGAGCTTAGCCGTAGCTGGGTGAGGGGGGATGACGCGGGCCGTCCTAAAGCGTGGTCCTTCGGATCTCCTTCAGCGCCTCGCGGGCCGGGGCGTAGTCGGGGGCGTGTTCGAGGGCGCGCTCGAAGAATTTGACCGCGCCGTTGACATCGCCCCCGGCGAGCCGGATCTGGCCGAGGGTGAAGTTGGGGAACTGGTAGCAGCAGTAGCGCTCGGCGGTGACCGCCTTTTCGAGCCACGGGATCGCCTCCTCGACCCGCCCCAGCCGGATCAGGTAGACCCCGATGTCGTTGTACGGATTGCCGAAACCGGGATCGACCTCGATCGCCTTCCTGCATTCGGCGATGGCCTCGTCGAGCCTTCCGAGATAGCTCAGCGACCAGCCGAGATAGGTGTGGCCCTCGGCGCTCGGGCGCAGCTCGATGGATTTGCGGTAGCGCTCGATGGCGCGGCCATAGGCGCCGAGGGCGTGGAGGACGAAGCCCTGGCGCCAATAAACCTCGGCCTCGTCGGCGGGCGGCCCCTCCCATTGGGCGGCCGCCCGGTGGGCCGGCGCGGCGGCGAGCAGCAGGGCGGCGAGCAGCACCGCGAAAAGAGCCAAGAGGTTGGACGGGCGGCAGACGGGGCGCATGGACGCGGCCTCCTATCGATCTCCTATCGATCTGGCCTGAACGGCCAGCCTACGCCCGATCCGCCATCGGGGGCAAGGCGGCACCCGGCCGCACCCCCTCACCCAGCTACGGCGAGGGCGACGTCCCCTCTCCCCCTTCTTCAGGGGGAGAGGGTCAGGGTGAGGGGGTTGCGCAAACGGCTTCCAAAACGCCAGTTGCGCTTCCCGATAGAAGCATCTCGCTCTAGGCCAACCGATTTGAAAATCCAAGGAGAAATGGAGCGGGCGATGGGATTTGAACCCACGACTTCAACCTTGGCAAGGTTGCGCTCTACCCCTGAGCTACGCCCGCATCCGTTTGGAAGGCGGCGATCATACGAAACGCGCCTCGCTTTGCAAGT
Source organism: Rhodospirillales bacterium (assembly GCA_028823885.1). Taxonomy (GTDB): domain Bacteria; phylum Pseudomonadota; class Alphaproteobacteria; order Rhodospirillales; family UBA2165; genus JAJDXO01. The sequence goes on from JAPPFK010000204.1 coordinate 1,118, forward strand.
TGAACTTGGCCCGTCTAAGCTCCGGTGCCGTGGAACCGCCAGAGAGCCGGAGGAGGGCCATCGCATCATGGGGCGGAGATATTTTGACGGGAACGGGCCGGGGGCCCTGACCCTGAATCCTTACCGTGCGGGGGCGTGATGGCGGCCACCGAACAAGACCTGATGAGGCGGCTCGACGCGCTCGGCATCCCGGCCGCCACCCGCCGGCACGAACCCCTGTTCACCGTCGAGGACGGCCGCCATCTCCACGAGGGGCTGCCGGGCGCGCACTGCAAGAGCCTGTTCCTCAAGGACAAGAAGGGCGCGCTGTGGCTGGTGGTGGCGCTTCACGACACGCGGGTCGACCTCAAGGCGCTGCAGAAGGCGCTGGGCGCCGCCCGGTTCTCCTTCGGCAAGCCGGACCTGCTGATGGAGGTGCTGGGGGTGACGCCGGGCGCGGTGACGCCCTTCGCCCTGATCAATGCGGAGGGCGCCGCCCAAAACGCAACGTTGTCGGTGGCGCTCGACGCCCGGATGCTGGCCCACGAAATCGTCAACTACCACCCGCTGACCAACGACGCGACGACCGCCATCTCGCCCGACGATTTGCTGCGGTTCATCCGCGAAATGGGCTACGAACCGGCGATCCTCGACATCGGCGCGCTATCGGATAGCTGACCGGCATGGACAATCCGGGCCAAACCCGGTTTAAAGACGGCCGCACCACGGCGGTCCGCGGCGGGCGGGCCGATCATCAAGTGTGATGCGGGAACATTGGCTGGGATAAGAGCACGAGACATGTCGACGATCATCAATCCCGACGGAACGGCGGCGAGCGCCGATGGGGCGGTGCCGGGCGGCGGCGCGGCCCAGAGCGGACCGGGCGGCGCGGGCGCCATCCTGGACAGCGACACGGAGCGTTTCGCCGCCGACGTCATCGAAGCCTCGCGGCAGGTCCCGGTCATCGTCGATTTCTGGGCGCCGTGGTGCGGCCCCTGCAAGCAGCTCGGCCCCCTCCTGGAGAAGCTGGTCACCGAGTACGGCGGCGCGGTCAGGCTGGTCAAGATCAACGTGGACGAGAACCAGGAACTGGCGGCCCAGCTGCGCGTCCAGTCGATCCCCATGGTCTACGCCTTCCGCGACGGCCAGCCGGTGGACGCCTTCACCGGCGCGCTGCCCGAAAGCCAGCTCCGCCAGTTCATCGAGAAACTGACCGGGGGCGGCGGCTCGCCGCTGGACAACGCCCTGGACCAGGCCGAGCAGGCGCTGGAGGCGGGCGAGGCGGAACAGGCCGCCGGGATCTTCAATCAGGTGCTGGGCGCCGATCCGGCGAACCCGCGGGCGACGGCGGGGCTCGCCAGGTGCCTGATCGCCGCCGGCGAGACCGACCGGGCGCGGGAGTATCTCGCCGGGCTCGACGACGCGGTGAAGGGCTCGCCCGAGGTCGGCGCCGTCCAGGCCGGCCTGGACCTGTCCGAGAAAAGCAGCGCCAGCGGCGATATTGCCGAACTCCGCGCCAGGGTGGAGGGCGACCCCACGGACCACCAGGCGCGCTTCGATCTCGCCCTCGCCCTCTTTGGCGGCGGCGCGGCGGAAGACGCCATCGACGAACTGGTCGAGATCATCAAGCGGGACCGGGCCTGGAACGACGAGGCGGCCCGCACCCAGCTGCTGGAGATCTTCGAGGCCCTCGGGCCCGCCGATCCGGTGACCGTCGAGGGGCGGCGCAAGCTGTCGTCGGTGCTGTTCTCATGAGTTCGGGCGACTCCTTCGGCCATCCATTCGAGGGACTGCCCCGGGAAATTCCCATCTTTCCGCTGCCCGGCGCGCTCTTGCTGCCCTATGGCCGGCTCCCCCTCAACCTGTTCGAGGAACGCTACCTGGCCATGGCGCTGGATGCCCTCAAGGAGGAGCGGATCATCGGCATGGTCCAGCCCCTGGAGTTCCAGCCCGATCCGGTGGCCGGGGACGCGCCCATCTTCGGCATCGGCTGCGCCGGCCGGATCACGTCCTTCACCGAGACCGACGACCGGCGCATCCTGATCAGCCTCAAGGGCATCTGCCGGTTCCATATCGCCGGCGAGATCGAGGGGCGGAACGGCTACCGCCGCATCGCCGCCGACTACGGGCCCTTCCGGGACGACCTGGCCGAAAAGCCGGGCTTCGACTTCGACCGCGGGGAGCTTTTCGACCTGCTGCGCCGGTTCTTCGAGAGCCGCGGCCTGCAGACCGACTGGGATTCCCTGGAAAACGCCGACGACGAGACGCTCATCGTGTCGCTCGCCATGATGTGCCCGTTCGACGTTTCGGAGAAGCAGGCGCTGCTCGAGGCGCCGAAAATGCCGGATGTTCCGGACGTGCTGATGTCCCTCCTCGCCATGGCCGGCGCCGAGGGCGAAGCCCCCGCATCCAGGCACTGACCGGGAGACGCGCCATGACCGCCACCCAAGTGGACCCCAAGCTGCTGGAGATCCTGGTCTGCCCGCTGACCAAGGGCCCGCTGCGCTACGACGCCGAGGCCCAGGAACTGATCAGCGAGCAGGCGGGCCTCGCCTATCCCATCCGGGACGGCATTCCGATCATGCTGGTCGATGAGGCGCGGAAGCTCGACGGCGGCGATTAGGGGCCGGGCCTGCCGTGTCCACGCCGCAGCCCACGGAAATCAGGGTCAAGCAGGCCGAGCGGACGCTCGAGATCGACTTCGACGACGGCCGCTCGTTTTCCCTGCCGGCCGAGTTCCTGCGGGTGCATTCGCCGTCGGCCGAGGTGCAGGGCCATTCCCCGTCCGAGCGCCGGACCGTGCCCGGCCGCCGGCATGTGGGCATCGTCGAGGTCGAGGCGGTGGGCAACTACGCCATCCGCATCAGCTTCGACGACATGCACGACACGGGCATCTATTCGTGGAAGACCCTGTACGAGTTCGGCACGCGTCAGGATTCCATGTGGCGGCGGTATCTCGCCGATCTGGCGGCACAGGGCCTGAGCCGCGACCCGGATTGAGACATTTTCCCCCCCGCCCATTTTTTTATGACCCCCTCACCCTGACCCTCTCCCCCTGAAGAAGGGGGAGAGGGAATAGGCAGAAACCCTCGCCCCCGGAGGGGGAGAGGGGTGCGGAGGCTTTGCGAAGCGCCAGCTGAGCTTAGCCGGAGCTGGGTGAGGGGGAACAGGATTTCACCACAGAGACACAGAGATCACAGAGAAGAAATGGTTAACTCCTCTTTGCTCACTGTCTCACTGTCTCTGTGGTTTAAGAAACCGTCATGCCCGTGCTCGACACGGGCATCCACGCTTGGCGGTCGGCGCTACAAAAGGTCATTCCCCGCCGGGGATTGACCGGGTGGATGGCCGGGCCACTTTGCCGGCTGGCCCGGCAAACCGGTCCAGCGGGCCCGGCCATGACGAGCTTCTTTGATTCGGCATCACGCGCAGTGCCGCTCGATCGCGGCCGCACCCTACAGCGCTTCGCCCCTGAGCAGGCGGGGCACGTCGCCCACTTCGCCCATGGCGTGGCGCATGAAATAGGTCTTGAGCGGCCCGGCCCGGTGGACCAGCGCGAGGCCCGCATCCCGCGCGCCCCGCACCCCCGGCAGGTCGTTGGAAAACAGCCGGTTGAGCCCGTCGGTGAGGGCCAGCATCAAATGGCTGTCGAACCGCCGCCACTGCTGATAGCGGGCGAGGGTCGCCGCCGCGCCGATGTCGAGACCCAGACGCGCCGCGTCGATGACCGTTTCGGCCAGCGCCGCCGCGTCGCGGAGCCCCAGGTTGAGGCCCTGGCCGGCGATGGGGTGCATGGCCTGGGCGGCGTCGCCGGCGAGCGCCATGCGGGGACCGGCGATGGTTTCGGCGTATTGCAGCGCCAGGGGATAGGACCATCTGGGCCCGACAACCTCCAGTTGGCCCAGGAAATCCCCCAGCCGCTCGGAAAGCTCCTCCAGGAAAGGCTCGCCCGGAAGCGCCAGGATTTGTTCGGCGACCGCCGTCCGCTCGGTCCAGACGATGGACACCCGGTTCCGGGTCAGGGGCAGGATGGCGAACGGACCGGCGGGGAAAAAATGCTCGTGGGCGGCGTTGTGGTGGGGATGTTCGTGCGCGACGGTGCAGACGATGCCGGTCTGGCCGTATTGCCAGCGGGTGAGCCCGATGCCCGCCGCCTCGCGGACGAAGGATTGGCGGCCGTCGGCGCCGATGACCAGCCGGGCGCGGACGGTTGAAGCGTTTTCGAACGTGAGCGCCGCCCCGGTCTCGTCGGTCTCGATGCCGCTGAGCGCCGCCGGCGCCATGAGGGCGATGCCGGGGGTCTCGCGCAGCCTCGCCCCGACGGCCATGCGCAGGTGCCGGTTCTCGACCATGTACCCGAGCGCCGCCGCGCCCACGTCGTCCCGGCCGTAGTGAAGAAACAGCGGCGAGCCACCGTCCGCCACCCGGATGTCCTCGATGGGGCAAGCCTCGGCCGCGACGCCCCGCCAGATGCCCAGCCGGTCCAGGAGCCGCCGCGGCGCGGCGGCGATGGCCGAGGACCGCCCGTCGAATTCGGGCGCCGCCTGGGTCCCGGGCGCATCCCGGTCGATCACCAGCACATCGAGCCCGGCATCGGCCAGGGCGACGGCGACGGCGCCGCCGACGAAACCGCCGCCGACGATGGCCACGTCATGAACACCGCTCATGGCCCAGGTTTTGCCACATGGGACCGGATTGTCCAGCCCGCCCCCTCACCCAGCGCCAAATGAGAACGTCATGCCCCGCCGATAGCGCGGGGCATCCAGTATATTCACCACAGAGGCACAGAGTTCACTGAGGAGGAATGGTTAACTCCTCCTATCTCACTGTCTCACCGTCTCTGTGGTTCAAGAATTGAAATTCCGGCCCGCCGGACTTGGTCCGGGGTCGCATCATACTGTAGCCAACTCCCGCCACCATCCGCCGTTCGGCGTC
>JAPPFK010000018.1 GCA_028823885.1 Rhodospirillales bacterium
GCCGATGGAACCCAGTATGGGGCCCCCCGGCACTTCGACCAGCGGATTTGAGCGCTCCGGCCCGCCCTGATGGGCGAACGGCCGCGGGATCGGCCCGCAAGCGGCCAGCGCACCGAGCGCCACAATGGAAACCAGGATCGAGCTACGCCGCACAGAAAACCAACATGACCAGCAACATGAATATCAGGAGCATAATCATATAGGGCATGGGTGACGCCAGCGTGCCGCCTATTCGTGAAGAGTAACCACGGAGAGGCCGCGCCCGTAATCCGGCTCGTCATTGAGAACCGACCGGCGATAGCTGAAGAACCGGTCGCTCTCCCGGCAGGTATCGCAGGGCGACCGGACCACATGCCGCAGTTTCATGTCGTTGAGCCGCCGGCCCACATATCCGGGCAGGTCGAACATGGGATGACCTTCGCGGCGGCCGGGCGCGAACAGATCGGCATTGCGCTCGTCTTCCTCGAGGATCGGCCCGGCGAACTCGTCGGTGACCTCGTAGGAGCGCTGGGCGATGCACGGGCCGATGGCCGCGAAGGTATTCGCCGGATCGGCGCCGAGGCCCGACATGGCGGCCATGGTCGCCTCGAGAATGCCGGCCCGCGCGCCGCGCCAGCCCGCATGGGCCGCGCCGACCACCCCGGCGTCGGGGTCGGCCAGCATCACCGGCGCGCAATCGGCCGACAAAATGCCGAGAATCAATCCCGGACGGTCGGTGACCAGACCATCGGCAACCGGCGCATCGTCATGCTCCCAGGGTTCTGCGACGGTGACCACATGGTTGGTGTGCTCCTGGTAGGCCGTCACCAGCGGCCAGTCGGTCACGCCGAGACGCTCCAGCGCGATCCGCCGGTTGCGGGCGACGTTCTCCGGCGCATCGCCCGAGCCGTAGCCGCAATTGAGAGAATCGTAGACGCCCGTGCTGACGCCGCCGACCTTGGTGAAGAACGCATGGCGGATGTTGGTCAGGCTATTGAGGGCGGCAAAGGTAATCATTCCGGCACGGCGCTCCCGGCTTCACTCGGTGCCATCGAAACCGGCCTCAATTTGCAGTCCCGGCGCGGCGAGGGCCAGCACTTTAAACAGGCTGCCCATTTCGTCGGCGCCGATGAGGCGGCCGAGGGCCCATGCGAGCGAACGCTTTTGGGCGTCGCCAGCCGTCTCCGCCAGGGACCGGTAGCGATGAAGAATGCCGAGTTCGGTGAGGAACGACCGCTGGGTTACCGGACCGTGAATTTGCGCGCCACCTTCACGGCCGGCCCGCGCCAGCGCCTCGAAGTCCACATGGGCGGTGAGATCGGCGGTGCCGGGCGCATCGAGGGGCGGGTGGTACTGGTGGGACCGCACCGCCTGCAGGGTATCGCCGATCCCGCTCAGGCGATGCCCGTAATCGATCAGCAGGGCGGCGCCGCCGTGGGCCGAGAGATGGGAAGCGATGTCATGGACCAGTGTTTCGGCTCGCGCTCTCCGTTCAACGATATCTCCGGGAGCCGCGCTCAAGTCCCGGGCGACGGCATCCGCGCGGTCCGTCCCGTGATCGGAGACCGCGAATGCCAGCCAGCCGTCTTCCAACCCGACCAGACGCTCCCGCCATTGGTTTTCCGCCCTGACGAACTGCGAAACCGGCAGCGCATCGATGAACTCGTTGGCGACGACCAGGCAGGGCCCGGCCGGCAGCGGATCGGGAGCGGGCTGCCATCGGACCGGAATCCCGGCGCCGCGCAAGGTCTCCCGCTGCACCTCGATCAGCCGGCCGCTCATTTCCACGAGGGTTACGGAAATCGCTTCCGGAAAACCCGATACGCCCCTTGCCGCCCGCAGGACGTCTCTCATCAAGGTGCCGCGGCCGGGACCCAGCTCGATCAAATGGACGGAACCGGGCCGCCCCATGTTCCGCCATGCAACCCCCAGCCACAGTCCGATCAGTTCGCCGAACATCTGACTGACTTCCGGCGCGGTGGTGAAATCGCCCGATGCGCCAAAGGGTTCCCGCGTCGTGTAATAGCCGTGCTCCGGGTGCGAGAGGGCGAGTTCCATGTACTCGGCGACGGTGATCGGCCCGTCCCGCCCGATCCGTTCGCGGAGAATGCGGTTGAGATTTGTCACCGGGCCCTTCGGGCGCGAATCACCAGATAGATGCCCAACAGTAACATAGGCATGGTGAGAAGCTGGCCCATTGTCGCGCCTCCCAACAGAAAACCGAGGTGGGCGTCGGGCTGGCGGACCAGTTCGACGAGGCCGCGGGCCGCGGCATAACCGATGACGAAGATGCCGGCCAGCATGCCCGTCTTCATCCGGATGCGTTCGGAGCGGGAGACCGCGAACAGGATCAAGAAAAGCACTAGGCCCTCGAGCAGGGCTTCGTAAAGCTGGCTCGGATGGCGCGGCATTTCGCCGGCGCCGGGGAATACCATGCCCCACGGGACGTCGGTCACCCGTCCGTAGAGCTCGCCGTTGATGAAATTGGCGACGCGGACCAGAAACAGGCCGATCGGCGCGGCGCAGGCGATCGCGTCGCTCATCGCCCACATATCCAGGTTGCGCTTCCGGGCGAACAGGATCATCGCCACGATCATGCCGATCAGGCCGCCGTGGAACGACATGCCGCCCTGCCAGACGGCGAACAGGCTGAGCGGGCTGTCGAGCATCAGCCCGGGCGCGTAGAACCCCACATAGCCGAGCCGTCCGCCGATCACGGTCGCCAAAATGGCCCAGAACAGAAAATCGGACGCATCCCGATCGCTCATGGCGTGAGGCGGCCGGGCAACAAACCTGCGGACATACAGCCAGGCGAGCACGCACCCGCCGAGCCACATGACCGAATACCAGCGGATGGCCAGCGGCAGGCCGATGAGCGGCCCGAAGTCGACGATCACAGGGTCAATGGCGGGAAAGGGAATGGCAAGCATGCAGAGGTTCCAGGCCGGTGAAGGCTTAAGCCAAATCAGGATTATTTGAACGGATCGTCTTGAATCAGGTAATCCCGGACGTACTGCCGGACACCGTCCTCGAGCGCCGTGAACGTCTTGTCGTAACCCGCGGCCAACAGGCGCTCCATCCGCGCCTCGGTGAAATACTGGTACTTGTCCCTGATGTTCTCGGGCGTCGGCACGTACTCGATGTCGGCGTTCTTTCCCAGCGCCTTGAAGACGGCGACGGCGACGTCCTCGAAACTCCTGGCCCGGCCGGTGCCGCAGTTGAACAGGCCGTTGACCGCCGGATGATCCAGCAGCCAAAGCATCACGTCGACACAGTCCTCGACCCAGATGAAGTCCCGGCGCTGGCCGCCGTCGGCATAGTCCGGGTGGTGCGACTTGAACAGCCGCGCCGGCCCGCCGCCGGCGATCTGCTCGTAGATCTGAGGCACGACGCTGCGCTGGCCGCCCTTGTGGTACTCGTTGGGCCCGTAGACGTTGAAGAACTTGAGCCCTGCCCATTGGCCGGGCGCGGGCTCTCCGTTGCCGACCATCTCCGCCACCTTGCGGTCGAATATGTGCTTGCTCCAGCCATAGGGGTTGAGCGGTGTCAGCTTGGCGAGGCCCTCGGTGCTTCCGTCATCGTCGAACCCGGCTTCGCCGCCGCCATAGGTCGCCGCCGACGAGGCGTAGATCAGCGGGACGTTTCTGCGGGCGCACCAGTCCCAGAGCCGGAGCGGGACACCGTAATTCTGGTGCACGACCAACTCCCAATCGGTGGTCGTGGTCGACGATATGGCGCCCAGGTGAAATACGCCGTCGATCGAATTCCCCCGGTCCCGGAGATAGGCGAACAGGTTCGGCGGCGCGACCCAGTCCGCGAGCTCGCGCTTGGCCAGGTTGCGCCGCCGGGCGGCATCATCGCCGTAATCGCAAACGACGATCCGCGCCCGCCGTTCGGCAAGCGCCGCGACCAGATTGGAGCCGATAAACCCGGCGCCGCCGGTGACGAGATAGGTAGGCGAAGAATCGGACATGTGAGGCGGGTTATAGGTCGCCCGCAATTGGGCCGCAAGACGCCGGGCGGGGATCCGGGCGGGGGGTTCTATTGCCGGGCGGGCCAAAGTCCGCATAATGGCCTGGCAGCCGAGCGGATAAGCAGCATGGAGAGCGGCGGAAATGCAAAGTCGCAACAAACTTCTCGACGATCTCGCCCGCGTGGCGGGCGGCGCGGCGGGGACCGTGGCCGGCATCCGGGGCGAAGTGGAAACCGTGGTTCGACAGAGAATTGAAGCGGTGCTGTCCGAACTGAACCTGGTCACGCGGGACGAATTCGACGCGGTCAAGGCCGTGGCATCCAAGGCCCGGGCCGAACAGGAAAAGCTGGAGAAGCGCATCGCCGAACTGGAAGCGGGAGCCGCAAGGCCGGCGGCGAAACCGGCGGCCAAACGCGGGTCCGCGAAAACGGGGACGAAGACGCCAGCCAAACCGGCCGCGAAATCGGCCTCGAAAAAAGCCGCCACAAAACCCGGGGGCCGGACCCGCAAAACCACCGCCAAACGGAAGACCCCGGCCACCAAGAAATAGCCGGACGCCAGTAAATAACCGGGCGGGCGCCCGGATCGTCCGCCGCGTCAATTATCCACAGATTTCGCCGCCTCCCGCGGAGGTTCTTGTTGCGCGCCGGAAATCCTTCTGGCAGGCTAGACTTTGTAGGATAGATGCCACGCATCCCCTATATGTAGGTATTAGCCATATATATGGGGGCTGTTTCACCTGTCCTTCGAAACAGCAGGCGCCACCGCTTCCGGAAGGCTTCGCCATGGCACATTTGGATCTTCAGACAACCACATACTCTTCTCATCCGCTGGACGTCGTCGAGCACGTGATGCAGGAGCAGAACTGGCGTTTTGACCGCGGCTGCGATGACGAAGTGTCGGCCGAGTACCGCGGCAAATGGTGCGACTACGGCGTCCATTTCGCCTGGTCGACCGAAATCGACGCCATCCACTTCACCTGTGCCTTCGATATGCGGGTGCCGGAGACGCGCAAGTCTTCGGTTCACCGGCTCCTGGCCCTGGTCAACGACCGCCTTTGGCTGGGACATTTCGGACTTTGGAACAACGAGGGCATGCCCATGTACCGGCACGCGGTGCTGCTCCGGGGCGCCGGCATTTCCTCACAGCAGATCGAGGATCTGCTCGACGTGGCGGTCTTCGAATGCGAGCGGTTCTATCCCGCCTTCCAGTACGTCATCTGGGGCGGCAAGCCGGCGGACGAAGCCATCGAGGCGTCGATGATCGAGCCCATGGGAGAGGCCTAGGCGGCGCCTCCCGGGAGCCATGAAGCCATGAAACTTCTCCTCGTCGGCTGTGGGAACATGGGCGGCGCGCTGCTGGCCGGCTGGCTCGATACCGGTGTGAGTCCGGGTGACGTCGTCGGCGTCGATCCGGCGCCGGCGCCGGCGGCCGCCGCGCTCGGGCCGGATATCGTCGGCTCGGCCGAGGAAATACCCGCCGCGTTCAAGCCCGACATGATCATCATCGCGGTGAAACCGCAGGGAATCGAGGACGTGGTGCCGGCGTTCTCGGACCTCGCCGCCGGCGCCGCCACGCTCTCCATCGTCGCGGGAACGACGATCGGCAAACTGAGCGGCCTGATCGGCGGATCGCCAGCGGTCATCAGGGCCATGCCCAACACCCCCGCGGCAATCGGGCGCGGCATCTCGGTGCTCTGCGCCAACGACCGGACATCGGCCATGGCGCGCGAGACGGCCGGAAAGCTCATGTCCGCCGTCGGCGAAGTGGCCTGGGTCGAAGACGAGTCGCTCCTGGACCCGGTGACCGCCGTCTCCGGCAGCGGACCGGCCTATATCTTCCTGCTCGCCGAATGCCTGGCCGAGGCGGGCGTGGCGGCCGGCCTCCCGGGTGACCTGGCGCAGCGGCTCGCCCGGGCGACGGTGGCCGGGGCCGGCGAAATGCTGCACCGGACGGACACCCCGGCGGCAACCTTGCGCGAGAACGTGACCAGCCCGGGCGGCACCACCGAAGCGGCCCTCGGCGCCCTGATGGCCGATGACGGCATGCAGCCGCTGCTCACCGAGCGAAGCGTGGTG
>JAPPFK010000202.1 GCA_028823885.1 Rhodospirillales bacterium
GATTTCGCCGTCGGTCCGCTCTTCCAGATCGTTGACGAATTGCAGGCACCCGGCTCGCTCGATCAGCAGATTGCGTTCGTTGAAGCCGGCTGCGCCGAATTTCAACTGGAACCGCGCCTTCTTCTTGAAGCGCTTCTTGTAGGTCGAGTTCGCCGCCTCGGCGAGTTGCGGCGCCGTGATCGCGCCGGTGAGTCCGGCAGCCGCGATCAACGTCGACGACAGGCCGAACTGCCCCGATATCCGCAGCACGTCGCGCCGCGAAACATTCTTCAGTTTTTCCGGAAGTGATTGCATCAATGTTTCCTCCTGGTCCACCCGTTGGAAGCCGCCACACCCAATTTTTGACAAGATTGTCAAAATTTGAGACTGACATTCTCATTATTGACCCTTATTATGGTTTCTGCAAGCACTGAATGGTGATCGGGGCGATTTTTTGATGGTCGGGGGCGCGGAAGCAGACATGAACTACGATTATGTCATCGTCGGCGCCGGTTCGGCCGGTTGCGTGCTGGCCAACCGCCTGTCCGCCGATCCTTCGAAAAACGTATTGCTGCTCGAGGCCGGCGGCAAGGACAGCAACCCCTGGATCCATGTGCCGGTCGGCTATTTCAAGACGATGCACAATCCGAAGACCGACTGGTGCTTCAAGGCCGATCCCGATCCGGGCCTGAACGGACGCAGCCTGGACTGGCCGCGCGGCAAGGTGCTCGGCGGATCGAGCGCGATCAACGGGCTGCTCTATATCCGCGGCCAGAAGGAGGATTACGATACTTGGCGCCAGATGGGTAACGACGGCTGGTCCTACGACGACGTGCTGCCCTATTTCCGGCGCGCCGAGGACCAGGAGCGCGGCGCAGATGCGTTTCACGGCGAAGGCGGGCCGCTCGCCGTCTCGGACATGCGCTCCCGGCGCGACGTCTGCGAAGCCCTGATCGCCGCGGCGGAAGAACTCGGAATTCCGCGCAACGACGACTTTAACGGCGCCCTGCAGGAGGGCGCCGGCTATTTCCAGCTTACGGCGCGCGGCGGCAGACGTTGCTCGGCGGCAACCGCCTATCTGAAGCCGGTCCGCTCCCGCGGGAACCTGGAGGTCGTGACCGGCGCGCTGGCGGAGCGTCTGCTGTTCGACGCGGCCGACCCGAGAATTGCTACCGGCGGCGCATACGCCGCCGGCGGCGAACGGCGGCAGGCGACGGTGCGCGCCGGCGGCGAGGTGATCCTCTCGTCCGGCGCGATAGGCTCGCCCCAGATTCTCCAGCTCTCCGGCATCGGTCCCGGTTCGGTCCTGAGTGCGGCCGGCATCGCCATCCGGCACGAACTGCCGGGCGTCGGAGAGAGCCTGCAGGACCATCTCCAAATCCGCTCGGTGTATGAAGTCAACGTTCCAACGCTCAATGACGAGATCAACAACCTGACGCGCCGGATGGCGATCGGGTTGCGCTATATCCTGACCCGGCGCGGGCCTATGGCGATGGGCGCCAGCCAGGTCTGCATCTTTTGCAAAACCCGGCCCGAACTGGCGACGCCCGACATCCAGTTCCATTTCCAGCCGCTCAGCGCCGACAAGCCGGGCCTGAAAATGCACCCGTTCTCCGGAATGACCATGTCGGTCTGCCAGCTCCGGCCGGAGAGCCGCGGCCGGATCGCCATCCGGTCGCCGGACCCGGCCGAGCACCCCTCCATTCAGCCCAACTATCTTTCGACGGAAACCGACCGGCGAACCGTCATCGACGGCCTCAGGGTCACCCGCCGGCTTGTCGAAACCCGGGCCATGTCAGGGTTCGTCCGGCGCGAGCATTTGCCCGGCCCGGATGCGCAGACCGACGAGGAATTGCTCGAGGCCGCGCGCAATATCTCCGAGACCATCTATCATCCGACCAGCACCTGCCGCATGGGCAGGGATCCGATGGCCGTGGTCGATAACGAGTTCCGGGTTCACGGCGTCGGAAGTCTACGCGTCGTGGACGCCTCGGCCATGCCGGCGATTACGTCCGGCAACACCAATGCCCCGACCATCATGATGGCGGAAAAGGCGAGCGACCTGATCCTGGGCCGCACGCCGCAGGGTTAGCCCGTTGGTATTGAGGACTCGGTAGTAGTTAAGCCCAATTGTACTGTCGCACATAGGCCTGCGCCCAGCCCAAATTGTAAAAAATATTAAAATAAACCGTTATCTTTTATCGCTTTATGTTACGAAGACTAACCGATAGCGTTGGACCCTAGTTCGAAACCTTAAAAGTCAGGATGAGGGGTTGGACGTGACGGAAACCGACAAGAACATAGACGTCTCGGTCTGGCGCGGAGGACCGAGCGGCGGAAGTTTCCAGCGGTTCGAAGTTCCCAGGCAAGACAGCCAGACAGTTCTTGATGTCGTCGCGTGGATTCAACAAAACGACGATCCCACTCTGTCCTACCGTTTTGCCTGCCGGGTCGGGATGTGCGGGTCCTGCGCCATGATGGTAAATGGCGAGCCGCGCTGGACCTGCCGGACTCACGTCGACAAGGTGCTCAAAAACGATCGTCTTGAGATCGCGCCCCTGCGCAACCTGCCGGTGATCAAGGATCTTGCGGCGGATATGGATCCGTTCTTTGACAAATGGCGTAAGGCCGGAGGCGTGTTTCACCCAACCAAGTCCCGCAACGACCCGGTCGAGGAGATCAGCCCCCTCGAAGAAGAGCGCCAGAACGCGAATGCAGGCATCGAGTGCATAAATTGCGGGGTCTGTTTCGCAGCTTGCGATGTGGTGGCCGGAAACCCGGACTACCTGGGCCCCGCCGCGCTAAACCGCGCTTGGACCCTGTTGAACGACACAAGGGATTGCGGGTCGCAATCCATCTTGGCAGCCGTAAGTCAGGGGGGTGGTTGTCACAACTGCCATTCCATGGGCAACTGCGCACACTTTTGCCCAAATGAGTTAAGCCCGATGACATCTATCGCCGGCCTTAAACGTGCTACGGCGCTATCCATTCTTAGGTCGGGGAGCTGAGATATGCTCGATCTCAAGCTCTATCTGTTGCAGCGGCTTTCAGCGGTGGTGATGGCGCCCCTGGTGCTGGGGCACCTCGCGGTCATAATCATTGCCGTGCAAAACGGCTTGACCTCCGAGGAAATTCTTTCCCGCACGCAAGGCAGCTTTGGGTGGGCGCTGTTCTACGGAACCTTCGTCGCGGCCGTCTCCGTCCATGCGGCCATTGGGCTGCGCGTGATCGTCTTCGAAACGCTGAAGTTGAAAGGCTTCGCACTAAATTCGCTGACCTGGGCAGTCTTCCTGGGGCTTTTTTTAATGGGCGCGCGCGCCGTTTGGGCCGTCACGGCGGTAGGTGCAACATGATCCGGCCGCACCGTTCCCATCCGCTCTGGCTGGCGTTCGTCCTGCATCGGATATCGGGATTGGCGCTCGCGCTCTTCCTGCCGGTCCACTTCTGGGTATTGTCCTTGATGCTGACCGATAGGGAACGGCTGGACGGGTTTCTTCTCCTCACCGAGAACGCGGTTGTAAAACTGGCCGAATTCGGCCTCGTGTTTCTCCTCGCGGTACATATTTTCGGAGGACTGCGGCTATTGGCAATGGAGTTCTTGCCTTGGACATCGCGCCAGAAAACTGCCGCCGCCGCGGCCGTCGGCGTTTCGATACTGGTTTCCGGAACATTCCTCTTTCAGGCGATATAAAATGCCGCTGAAAGCCGATATCGACCGACACGACACGGATATTCTCATTCTCGGGACCGGAGGTGCGGGTCTGTTCGCGGCGCTCCATGCGCAAGAATCGGCTCCTGCCGGCACGAAAATCACCATTGCGGTGAAAGGTCTGGTCGGCAAATGCGGTTGCACCCGAATGGTGCAGGGCGGCTACAACGTTGCGCTGGGTCCGGGCGACTCGGTCGAGCGTCATTTCATGGATACGATCGTCGGCGGCAAGTGGCTGCCAGACCAAGACATGGCCTGGAGGCTGTGTGAGCAGGCGGTGATACGCGTGCAGGAATTGGAGAATGAGATCGGGTGCTATTTCGATCGCAAGGATGATGGCACGTTGGACCACAAGGCATTTGCGGGCCAGACCGCCGACCGCACCGTACACAAAGGCGATCTAACCGGGATCGAGATCATCAACCGGCTCATGGAGCAGGTTCTCGCGCGCCCGGTCGAGAAGTTGCAGGAACACCGGGCCATAGCGCTGATCCCGACCAAGGACCGATCGGCCGTGGCCGGAGTTCTATTTGTCGACATGCGGACCGGTCAGTTCCGATTTGTCCGGGCCAAGACGGTCCTAATGGCCACCGGCGGCGGTCCGACCATGTACAAGTACCACACGCCGTCGGGCGATAAGACGATGGACGGGCTGGCGATGGCACTACGCATCGGTCTGCCTTTGCGGGATATGGAAATGGTGCAGTTCCATCCCACCGGCCTACTGGGTGGCGAGGGCACCAAGATGACCGGAACCGTGCTTGAGGAAGGGCTGCGCGGCGCCGGCGGACACCTACTCAATGGTTCCGAGCACCGTTTCATGTTCGACTATGACGACAAGGGAGAGCGGGCGACTCGTGATGTGGTCAGCCGGGGTATCTATTCGGAGATGCGCAAGAACAACTCCTCGCCCAATGGCGGTGTCTTTATCTCCATGTCGCATCTTGGCGTCGAAAAAGTACGGCAAGATTTCTCCGGCATGGTCAAGCGCTGCGCCGATTGCGGCTTCGATCTTGCGGGGGACAAGGTCGAGGTCGTGCCGACCGCGCATTATTTCATGGGCGGCGTGGTGGTCGATTCCGATACCCGGACCGCGACGGAAGGGCTCTACGTTGCCGGGGAGGATGCGGGCGGCGCACACGGCTCAAACAGGTTGGGCGGCAACGGGGTCGCCAACTCCACCGTCTATGGCGGGATCGCCGGCGATACAATGGGATTGGATGTCCGGAAAACGGCGACACTGCGCGATCCTGATGAAGAGGTGTTGACCGCCGAAATAGTTCGGGCCGAGCATCCATTTTCCAAACCGGTGGGTCGCACCCAGCATCTTCGGACGAAGTTGCAGGATGCGATGTGGGACGATGTCGGCGTCGTGCGCGACCAAGCAGGGTTGGAGAACGGTGTCGTCCAAATTCGGAAAATCAGCGACGAGCTCATGGAAACCGGCGTCGCGGGGGAGAATCTAGCGTTCAACCTCTCTTGGCATGATTGGCTTAATTTACGTAGCCTTTGCGATATCTCGGAGGTAATCGCTAAAGCGGCGCTCGCACGGGAGAACTCTCGCGGCGCGCATTATCGCGAGGATTTCCCTGACCAGGGAGACCTGGACACGTCGTATTTCACCGTCGTCCAAAAAGAGGGGGATATGCTGAATGTTTCGCGTGAACCGGTCGAGTTTTCCATTGTTCGCCCGGGCGAGACCGTATTGCCCGAGGGCGAGCCGGAAACTTTGGTCGAAGCACCGCCGGGTCCGCCCGGACAGCCACAGGAGGCCGCACAATGATATCGATCGACCTCATTGAAAAGACGGCTGAGGTCCTGATGGACAAAGCCGCCGTTGAGATTCCTCAAGATTATTTGGACGGACTTAGGGCTGCCGCGAACACGGAGGAAGGCGATTTAGCCTCATTTGTCCTGCAGGCGATGCTGGAAAACTACGAGGTCGCCAAGGAGGATGGCCGCGCCATGTGCGGCGACACCGGCACGCCTCGTTGGTATGTGAAGATGAGCAATACCGCACAGGTCGAGGGTGGTCCCATCGCTCTGGAGGCGGCGCTGCGGCGGGCAACAGCAAACCGAACGGTGGGATTGCCGCTACGGCCAAACCGGGTTCACCCGTTATGGCGGACCGATCATGACAACAATGTCGGCATCGGCGCCCCGGAAATCGAATACGGCTTCGAGCCGACCCCCGAAGGCGAATGGATAGACCTGACCACGGTCCACAAGGGTGGGCTGTTTGGCAC
>JAPPFK010000094.1 GCA_028823885.1 Rhodospirillales bacterium
CCCCGCCGGGCGTTACCCGGCACCGTGTTTCCGTGGAGCCCGGACTTTCCTCCCTCCATTCGCATGAAGAGCGGCCATCCGGCCGTCTGGCGGGCCATATCTACGGCAATCGTCCCAAAAAATAAAGGGCTCAGCGGCCGAGGGCGAGGTCGACCCAGCGTCCATGGTAATCGGCGGCAGCCAGTTTCCGCGAGACCTCTCCGGGCCAGTAGTCGAGATGCAGCGCCGCGTTGGCGCCATCCGGGTCCGGCTCCATGCGAAGCCAAGCCACCGGCGCATCGGCGGTTGCGGCGGCGCCGGCCGACAAAATGGATCCTTCGATCCTGGCCCGGACATCGGCCGGCAAGTATTGCCAGAAGATCGAATGATAGAGCACGGTGGCGACGCCGGGGCGGGCCGAGAAATGCGCCTCGACCCAGTCCGCGGCATCTGCGCGGTCCACGCTCAGCCCGGATTGGGCGACCAAGCGGAGCGCGCCTTCCAGCCGCTCCATCCGGGCCGCCTGATCCGGCCACAGGTAAGAGAGCAATCGGTCCCGCTGTTCGGGATCGTCCGCGGCGATCGGATTTTTATCACAGGCGCGCCGAGCCGCCACAGTCGGGAAAGGCTCCTTGGGTATGTCGCCCGACCACGCCGTGGAAATTACGACGCCGCTGCCGGTGGGGCCGATGGAAGTGCCCGAAAGATCATAGGCGTATCGCTCCCACAGCAAATTACAGCCGGCGCTGGCGCCGATCTCGAAGATTGCCAGCGGGAGGCCGCTTCGACGGAAAACCTCGCAGAACCCCGGGAGCAGGACCGCCGATCGCGCAACCTCATTGGTTTGGGGCGGGCTATCCAGGTAACTGTCCAGGTGCGGCGTGTGGCTGACGAATGCCGCTTCGGCGGCCGGCCAGTAACGGACTTCGTTTCCTTCGTGCTCGCCGCCCGGAAAAACGTCCGCCAGTTCCGGCGCGGCGCCGGAACGGACCAGCGCATGGAGCCCGCCGGCCAGGCGAAGGGCGAGCGCATCGTCGCGCGGATGGCCCGGCCAGTTCAATATTCGAGCGCCGATCGACGATTCATCGGAGATGTATTCGCCAAGGACGTGAAGAAACCGGCCGTAAAATTTGGAGCCCAACCGTTCACAATCGCGGGCCTGGCTGAAGAAATTCTCTCTGGCGGGATTCCGTCCTTGTCTGGCGCCGGATATCAAAGCTCGCAGTCCTCAATGCGGTTTCGGCACGCGGCCTAGTCCGGCTGCCGGGCGCCTGCCGCCAGGCGGTGGACCGCGCCGATCAGCCGGCCGGTCTCGGCGTCGATCTCGCCGTCGATCGATGACGGCCTGAAGCGGCGCTGAAACGCCGTCACCGCGGCGGCGAGGTCGGCGGTGTCATAGCCGATGCCGCCGAGTTCCGCGGCATGGCCCCCGGCGCCCGCATTTTGGCCGTCCGCCGGCCAGAGGCCGATGCCGGCCGCGGCCAGCCGCGGCCAGTCGAACAACTCCCCCGGATCCATCTTGCGGGCCGGGGCGACATCCGCGTGCCCCACCACGTTGCGGGGCGGGATGGGGTGACGCTCCAATACGCCTTTCGCCAACACGATCAGGGCTTCCATCTGTGCGCCGGGAAACGGGCGGTAGCCGAACTCATGGCCGGGATTGACCAGTTCGATCCCCACGGAGCGGCCGTTGATGTCGGTCTCGCCGCGCCAGGCGGAAATCCCGGCATGCCAGGTGCGCGCCTTTTCATCCACCAGCCGCCAGACCGTACCGTCTTCCTCGACGACATAGTGGGCGCTAACTTTTGCCTCGGGGTCGGTAAGCCGGTCGAGCGCCTCCTTCGCCGTTCTCATGCCGGTATAGTGGAAAACCAGCATGTCGATGGGGGCGCCGTCCGGGCGGCTGTCGAAATTGGGCGAAGGCCGGTCGCGAAAGCTGATCACCTCGGGGCTCCTCGGCTAGTGCAGGGACCGCT
This sequence comes from Rhodospirillales bacterium, assembly GCA_028823885.1. Classification (GTDB taxonomy): domain Bacteria; phylum Pseudomonadota; class Alphaproteobacteria; order Rhodospirillales; family UBA2165; genus JAJDXO01. The sequence goes on from JAPPFK010000094.1 coordinate 1,956, forward strand.
GTTTTTCGACCTTCTCGTAGGCGGCGTTGATCGCCGCCATCTTCTCGTTCGCCACATCGATGAATTCCTGCGGCAGGCCTTGGGCGATCAGGGTATCGGGATGATACTCCCTGATCAGCTTGCGATAGGCCGCCTTGATCTCCGCTTCGTCCGCATCCCGCGGGATACCCAGAATCTCGTAGGGGTCGGCTTCGTCGGGTCCCATATGGGTCGCGCGAATGCGTTCGAAATCGTCGGCCGAGAAGCCGAACGACGCACTCACCTTTTCGAGAAATTCCATTTCATTCGGATGGACGACGCCGTCGGCGAGGGCCACGTGAATCAACCCGCCGAGCACGCCCTCCAGGACCTGCGGTTCGTGGGCGAACATGGCGCCCAGCTGCTCGGCATAGGGCTCGAAGCCCGCCGCGTCCCGCTTGGCCTCGTTGAACAGACGGCCGACGTCGCCCATGTCGCCGGCCGGAATCTGGAACACCCGCTTGAAGGCCTCGATTTCGTCGCGGGTCACCCGGCCATCGGCCTTGGCCATCTTGGCGCCGAGAACGATCACGGCGACCGCCACCGCCGACTGCCTGGCCTGTTGCGAGGCCGGGCCGGCGAGGCGTTGACCGGCCCGGGCCCGGTCCATGGCGTGGCCGGCGGCCGCGCCCAGGAGCGCGCCGATCGGTCCGCCAATGGCAAACCCCGCCACGCCGCCGATGACTTTTCCCCATATGCTCATGAATAGCCCCAGACGTTTTTCAATTCGGCTGCCGGATGCCGGCCGCTTGATCCGGCTGCTTCGTGGTCCGACAGCACTGCCCGCACGAGGCCGAGGCCGCGGGCGATGTGCGGTTCTACACGGAACTCCGCCGCCGACAACGCAGGACTATACTTCAACGGCTCTTGCCCGCCATGGTCATCGTACACGAAACGGTTCCGACGAACGCGAAGAATTTCGCCGTAGCGCGAGGCAGCTACTGCCTGAATACGCCCGCGCACCCGGAACCGGACATTCGGAACACCGGATCCTGCGCAAATCGCGCCTGAAACGCCGCGGAAATCTCGTCCACCAGCTTCATGTCTTCCGCTGCTTTTGTCGAGAGCACCCCGATCACCACCTTGACCGGCTCACGTTGCAGCCGGCCGGATGGCTCCAGCCACTGCCCGCCGGCGTCGAGCACGGTGAGTCCGGCCGGGAAGCGCGGGGTGATGGTGTCGGCAAGGAAGGCGCGCCATTCGTCCTCGGTAACGGTGTTGCCGGCCGAATCGGCCAGCCCGAAAAAAAGCCTGAATTCCGTCACGGGTTCGAGGCCCCGGGGGCATTCCTCGCCCGCATTGGCCACGGTGGCAGTCCCGGCCAGCAGGGACCCGAGGAACATCCAAAGGCAAACCCTGGCAATCATCATCGTATCCTCCCTATTGCCGCACCGGACCCGGCGCGGACATTGTTCGTACCCGCACTAGCCGGCGGTTTTGCCGGCGGACCCGCCGTCTTTCAGCCACCGCACGAGCGCCTTGCCCGGATCGGCGATCTCCTCCACCGAACCGTACCAGTAGGCCTCCCAACCCTCCTCCGGCAAGCCGGCGAACACCATCAGGTTCAGCGGATAAGCCTCGGAATCGGTACAACGGCGAAAATCGTCCCGGAACAGAAACACGGGCTTTTCCCAGGCGATCGCCATGCCGAGCTCCACCATCACCCCTTCATCCGGCGGACAGCCGTTGACCACCGCGAACAGCCCGTCGGCGTCGCGCACGTCGCGGAGATCGGCCTGTCCGATCTGGTAGGCCCAACCGGGGCTCGCCCGGTCGATCTGGTTGTTGCGGGCGAACGGCTCCCATACCTCCGCGCCGGCCGCCTCCAAGGCCGCTACGAGTTCGGCCAGCGGCCCCGCGCGTTGCTGTGCGGAAAACCCGTAGGGATTCGCCAGATACAAGGTCTTGCTCATTTTGTGCCGCCCCATTGGTCGTCGCAGGAAACGTTAGTCAGCGCGCCGTACGGCGGCAAGTTAAATGCAAAATTTCTGAAATATTGGAACGATGCGTCTCGTAATTCGGGGGTTTGACGTGTCGCCCCGCAAACAGAACGCTAGAGGGAGCTTTCCGATTGCCGGGCGGGGGCTTCGATAATTCGGGGTGACGCGGGTCCATTGGAGCCTATTCGGCCGGCGAAGGGCAGTTTCAGCGCCGGATCGGTTGCATCCACCCCGAATGTCAGCCCGAGCAAATTTAATTCCAGGCCCTCTTCGATGCCCGCCAAAACGCCGAAGACTCCGAACAGGTTGAACTGGAAGCCGCTGCCGCTCGGTGCCTTGGAGACTATCCGGCTGCCGAGGAAATCCTTGCCGATCGCCGTCGGCGGTAAATCCAGCTTGAGCGCAGGGACTTCCCGCGCGATGTGGGCGGTGTATGTGTTGGAATTGGGACCCGGCCACGCCCGATAGCGGGCTGCGTACGGGTAGGATTGCGACGCGGCGTCGATGTCCCGGATGATCTCGTCGACGCCGTCGCCGCGCAGGTCGGCCAACAGGTCCGGCTCGGCGCCGAACCAGCGGGCATCCGCATCCCGGTTGCGCACGGCGACCGCCGTATCGCCCCAGCGCAAACGCCAACCGATCAGCTCGTAGACGGTGAACCCGGTGGCGTCGGCCGGCTTGACTGCGATCCAGGAATGAACACCGAAGTAGCCGCGCCAGCCCCAGGCGCGCGCGGCATAGACCTGGACGACAGCCTCGGGCGTGGTCGCCGGATCGGGCGCCAGCCCGACCGGCTCGTGGCTGGCCGTTCGCCAATCTCTTGCGGTATTTCCTGACATCACCGCGCCTGCTGCCGTTCCGGCGACAATTAATCCTGCAACGACGAGGGTTATGGATTTCCATCGCGTCATTTCAATGAACCTAGTCTCCCTGCCGTCCGCCCGCAATCGGTGCCGGGTCTGAAACTTCTTGGTTAACCCCCGCAAAACCATCAGAAATACTTATGGCGATTGTACGGAATCCCAAATCAGGGGTCGAACCGACGTGAGCGAGAACGCCGGAATAGCAGGATGGCAGTTTTGGATCGACCGGGGCGGCACCTTTACCGACGTGGTGGCGCGCTCGCCGGAGGGTGAACTTTCGGCGCTGAAGCTGCTCTCCGAGGATCCCGATCGGTACCCGGACGCGGCGATCGAGGGTATCCGGCGCGCGCTTCGGGTGGGAACCGGGGACGAGATTCCGGCTTCCGGCATTGCGGCCGTCAAGATGGGGACGACCGTGGCCACCAATGCGCTCCTCGAGCGGAAGGGCGAGCCGACCCTGCTTGTCACCAATCAGGGTTTCGCCGATGCCTTGCGGATCGGCTATCAGAACCGCCCTCACCTCTTCGCCCTTCATATCGAGCTCCCGGAGCAGGTCTATTGCCGGGTGGCGGAAATTCCCGGCCGCATGGACGCTCGCGGCAACGAGCTGGAGCCGTTGGATGAGGGCCTCGCGCGCGAAGCCCTGGCTGCCGCTTTCGACAGCGGCATTCGTTCCGTCGCCATCGTCTTCATGCACGGATACCGCCATCCCGACCACGAGGCGCGGGTGATGAGCCTCGCGCGGGAGGCGGGATTCACCCAGATCTCCGTTTCCCACCAGGTCAGCCCGTTGATGAAGTTCGTGTCCCGGGGCGACACCACCGCCGTCGACGCCTATTTGTCGCCAATCCTGCGGCGATACGTCGACCGGGTCTCGGCCGCCCTGCCGGGTGTCCGAACCATGTTCATGCAGTCGAACGGCGGACTGACGGACGCATCCCTGTTCCAGGGAAAAGACAGCATCCTCTCCGGACCGGCGGGCGGCGTGGTCGGCGCCGTCGCAACCGCCGGCATGGCGGGCTTCGAAAAGATCATCGGCTTCGACATGGGCGGCACTTAAATAGACCTCTATTTTCGGATATCTGGACATGCGTACCCTTGAGATGCCTTTAGAACG
>JAPPFK010000056.1 GCA_028823885.1 Rhodospirillales bacterium
GGGGGAGAGGGATGCGGAGGCTTGGCGGGCGGTAGCCCGGCTTAGCCGTAGCTGGGTGAGGGGGGAAAATCGCATCCGGCCGGCCTTTACGATGCATTGAAGAACCGGTTTTCGGGCCGGGGCAGGCCGAGATTTTCCCGCAATGTCGAGCCCTCGTATTCGGTCCGGAACAGCCCCCGGTCCTGGAGCACCGGGACCAGCCGGTCGACGAATTCGTCCACCCCGCCCGGCACGTAGGGGAACATGATGGTGAACCCGTCGCTGCCCCGGGTTTCCAGCCACTCCTCCATCTGGTCGGCGACCGTTTCGGGCGAGCCCATCAGGCAGAGCCCGGAGAACCCGCCGAGGCGCTGGGCAAGCTGGCGGACCGTGAGCCCTTCGGCCTCGGTCATGCGGAGGGCCCGCTCGCGGCCCGACTTGCTGGCGTTGCTCTCGGGGATGTCGGCGGGCAGCGGCGCATCGGGATCGAACTTGGAGGCGTCGGTGCCGATGGCGATGGAGAGGGACGCGATGGCGCTCTCGGCGTGGACGAGGCTGTCGAGTTTGGCCCGCTTGGCCTTGGCCTCCTGGACGTCCTCGCCGAGGATCACCAGGCAGGCGGGGAGGATGCGGATGCCGTCCGGGTCGCGCCCGACCGCGGCCATCCGCCCCTTGATGTCGGCGTAGAACGACTGCCCGGCGGCGAGGTCCGTGTGGGAGGTGAACACCGCTTCCGCGGTCTCGGCGGCCAGTTGCCGCCCGTCGTTGGAGGAGCCCGCCTGGACGATCACCGGCCAGCCCTGCACCGGGCGGCCGATGTTGAGCGGCCCGCGGACCGAGAGGTAGTCCCCGCGGTGGTCGAGCACGTGGAGCTTTTCCGGATCGAAGAAGATGCCGCTTTCCTGGTCGCGGACGAACGCATCGTCGGCCCACGAATCCCACAGCCCGGTGACCACGTCGTAGAACTCCCGCGCCCGCTTGTAGCGCTCGGCGTGGTCCATGTGATCCTCGCGGCCGAAATTCCTCGACGCGTCCGGGTTGGCGGTGGTCACCACGTTCCACCCGGCCCGCCCGCCGGAGATGTGATCCAGCGACGAGAACCGCCGGGCGACGTGAAACGGCTCGTCATAGGTGGTCGACCCGGTGGCCACGAGGCCCAGATGCTCGGTCACCATGGCGAGCGCCGGCAGCAGGGTCATGGGCTCGAACGAGGTGACCGTGCCGGACCGCTTGAGCGCCTCCATGGGCATGTTGAGCACCGCCAGGTGATCGGCCATGAAGAAGGCGTCGAACTTCCCCTCCTCCAGCTTCCGCGCCATGGCGCAGATGACCTCGAAATTGAAATTGGCGTCGGCCCGGGCGCCCGGATAGCGCCACGCCCCGGTGTGGATGGTGACCGGCCGCATGAAGGCGCCGAGGTGCAGTTTCCTATCGCTCATGGTTTCCTTTTTTCGGTCGTTTCGAATCGTGCCTGTTCCCCCGATTTTGCATAGCTCCGCCCGATACGTAAATCACCGCCCCGGAACTGTCCGTATGGCGGTGAACCATCGAGGTCGTACGGGGGAGCGTGGGGGGGTAAGGTGGCGGGCGGGGTTTGGCAAATAGCCGCCAAACCGATCCCGGCCGGAAGCGGCGGCTGTCGGGCGAATACCCTATCGGTGCAAATTGAAACTCATTTTATTTATCCGACAATAGACTGCCGAATCCCTGAATGGGTTCGTTGACGCCGGCGGCGCGCAATCCGGCCCATAGAGTGACGATGTTGCTGGTTATCACCGGCTTTTCCAGCTTGCTTTCCAACGCCGCGACGACACCCGCCGAGCCGAAATTGGCGCAGCTGATCAAAATCGCTTCCGCCTCGGGGTGATCGGCGGAAAGTGCGTGTTCGAATATTCTCTTGGGAGGAACGGCGCCGAATCGCCGGCCCAGGGCGGCGCCTGTTTCATCGAAATCCATCCCGATCATGTCCACCACTTCGATGCCGTGGCCGTCGAGATACGCCTTTTCGTGTTCGTTGGTCGCTCGGGAATACGGGGTCGCCAACGCGATTCGCGAAACACCCAATGCATTCAGTGCCGCAAGGATGGCTCCTGCTGTCGTTACCGCATTTACGCCGGACGTCTCCTCCAATTTGCCCATGAGAAGATCGGACGGACACGCCATGGAGCCGACGGTGCAATTGTATGCGACCATATCGACCGCACAGTCGTGAAGCTCCAGCAGGCGCACCTCCAGATCATCCATCAGGCCCGCATAGTTATCCTCCTCGGGATGAAAATGGATCGGCATACGGGTGAAATGAACGGTCACGCCGGGCGGTTTCATGGCGTTGAATTCCGGTTCGGTGACCGTATTTTCGGTGGGCGTGATGACGCCGATTTTCGCCCGCCAGCCCAGCGGGAATTCCTGGTTTTCCATCTCCATGGCGGCATCCTCCGTGGTTGCGGCTACGCTTCCGGTTCCGTTCGGCGCAGACCCGCTCGCTCGAGCCGGGGCAGCACTTCATCGCGAAAATAGGGGAACTCGTCGAGATAATTCACCAGACCCATGGCAATCCCGGCAAAACCCGCTTCACTCAGCATTCGTATTTTCCCGGTTATGGTATCCGGATCGCCGATGAGCGGATAGGCGCTGTTGCCTCCCGCCATTCTCAGGCGAATATCGGCTTTCACTTCATCGGAGAGTTCCTGGTTGTCCCTGATGCCCCGCCCGACATACATGCTTTCAACCGCTTCTTCGTTGGCGTTTTCAACGGCATAGTAATGATGAAATTCTTCGGCTTCGCCGACGGTTGGACGGCACACGCAATACGCATTGGTAAAAACGCCCACGTTTCGGCCCAGCGCCCTTGACCGGGCCTTGACCCGATCGGTCTCGGCCTTCGCGGTATCCAGGCTCTGAATGCCCCGAAACAGGTAATCCGCGTTTCGAACGGCGAAATCCAATCCGGGACCCGACTGACCGGCATTCATGACGAGCGGTCTTGGCCGGGAGACCGGCTTCGGATCGGCCTGGACGCCGGTCAACCGAAAAAACGTCCCATCGAAATCGAAAGGATCGTTCTCCCGCCAGATTTTGCCGACGATATCCAGCCACTCCTGTCCAAGCTCATAGCGCCGGTCATGGTCATCAAGCGGAATGCCCATCATGCCGAACTCCTTGGCATTCCATCCGCAAACGATATTGAGGCCGAACCGGCCGGCGCCGATATGATCCGCGGTTACCATCTGTTTGGCCGCGAAGACCGGATTGATCATGGCGACGTGGAGCGTCGAAAACGCCATTATATTTTTGGTCGCGGCCAGCAGACCCGCCGCCCAGATGAGCGTTTCGTACGACAAACCGTTGTGGTCGCTTTCTCCCCCGTAACCGGCCCATCGGCCCAACGGCAGCATGAACTCCAAACCGGCTTCATCCGCCATCTGGGCCAATTCGAGATTATTCTGCCATGTCGGCTGCCACCTCTCCTTTACGTTGGTCGCGGCAATTCCCCCGGAACAGTTGGCGGCGAACAAGCCTATCTTGAAAACATTGTCCGGCGTTTGCGCTTTATGCTTTTCCGTCACCTCGATCTCCCCAATGAATCAGGTTTGCCTTGGATGAAGTTCACCCCACGGCAATCGGCGCCGGCCGGCACCCGCTCTCTCCCGACTATTCCCGCGTAGTCGAGTATACGCTGGGCGATGAGCCGGGGGTGCTCCACATAGTTGGTGCCAAAATCGATGACGCCCGGGATCGGAACCTTGTCGTCGGGCAGTTTCGCGTCCCGCCCCACCGGACCGGCCTTCAGCCGGCCATGGGCGGAGATCAAGGACTGCCCAGCCGGCCTTGGATCTCGGGCCCGTCGGCGGCGTACCGGTAGGCCCGGAAGACGAAATTGACCTCGCCGGCGGAAGGCCCGTTGTCGCGATGAAAGGTGTGGGGGCTGATATATTCCCAGACCAGCCCGCCCGCCGGCGTCACCTCGAAAATCCGCCCCCAGAGACCCTCGCAGATCAGCGTGTTGCCGGTACTCAGCCGCTGGCAGCCGCTGATGAAGTGGCTGTCGAAGGTATGGGTCGGGTTGCCGCGGTACGACCAGAATTCCTCGCCGGACCGGTGATCGAACTCGAGGATGGCCGAGCCTCTGGGCGACTGGTTTGCGCGGTTGGCGAAGATCAGCATGTGGCCGTTGGGCAGGAACTGGGCGTCGTGCGGACCGCCTAGCCCGGGGTCGTGGCGCCGCCAGACGATCCCGCCGGTGGACCTGTCGACAATGATCAACAGGTCAATGTGCCGGAAGCAGACAAGGTAGTTTCCGTCGTCCATGGGGAAGATGGTGTTGGGATGCGCCCATTCGTGACGGTTCGAGTGGAGGTGCAACGGATAGTCCTCGACGGCGAGGTGCTCCCACACGCGCCACTCGAAGACCAGATTGCCGGAAGGGTCGACTTCCCGGATGACGTCGCTCCAGATGCCCTGTTCATGTTCGCTGCCGGGCTTTCCCCCCCGGACGCGGGCCGCCACGTCGTCGGGCAACAGCTCCCAGGCCAGATAGGCGGTGTTGCCGTTGGCCAGACGGTGGAAATCATGGTGCTGACTGGGGTCTTCGTACTCCCAGACGACGCTGCCGTCCCAATCGAACTCGCGCATCAGGCCGCCGGCCTGGAGGAGCGGGCCGCTGCGGTCCGTGCGGATCGGCGCCAGCAGGTTGCCGTTGTCCAGAAGCTTGGCGTAGTTGGTTACCTTGCCGCCGATGTCCCAGGAATGAACCTCGTCTCCCGCCATATCGAGAAGATAGGTGTCCGGCAGGTACAGCGGCGTAAAGAGGGTGAACCCGGGCGTCGCTTTTTCCGGATCGTGGCAGGTCAGTCCAGTCTGCAGGTATCGCACGGGCGCTCCCCATAAATTTGGCGCGGCGGCGGTCCGTCGGCAACCATGCCGCGCTTCCTAGTTCCGGCCTTCCGGCGCGGTGATGTCCCGGATGCCGTCGCCCATCATGTTGATGGCGATGGCGACCAGAAAGATGGTGACGCCCGGGATGGTGACCAGGTACGGATTGAAGAACATCTGTTCCCTGCCCTCGGAAACGAGCAGCCCCCATGACGGCGTCGGCGGCTGGATGCCAAGGCCGAGGAACGACAAGGTCGCCTCGATCAGGATCGCCAACGCGACTTCGAGCGTAAATATGACGATCACCTGATTCATCAGGTTGGGCAGAATTTCGCTGATAATGATCCGCCGGCGCGACGCGCCGACGGCTTCCGCCGCCGCCACGAAGTCTTGAGAGCGGATTTGCATGGTCACCGAGCGAAGCGCCACCGCATAGTTGTCCCAGAACAGGAAGGCCAGCACGAGGACCAGGACCAGGATCGAACCTCCAAACACCGAGACCAGCGACAGCGAAACGATGAGACCGGGCAGCGAGAGCTTGGCGTTCACCAGGTACATGACGACCGCATCGACGCGGCCGCCGAAGTAGCCGCCGATCATCCCGAGGATCGACCCGATCACCGCGGCGATGAACGCGGCAAAGAATCCGATCATCAGCGAGACCCGTCCGCCGTAAATCAGGCGGGTCAGATAGTCCCGGCCGAACTTGTCGGTGCCGAGCGGATGGGTCCACGTGCCTTCGGCGTTCCAAATCGGCGGAACGAACCGGCGCGTCAGGTCCTGTCCAAACGGGTCGAAGGGGGCGATCACCGGCGCGAATATGGCGAGCAGAGCGCAAATCAGGACAAACGTACCGCCGATCCAGAAGCCCTTGTGGCCGCCGGCGCGGCGTCTCATCAGCTGCCACGGGGTGGGCGGTTCGACGTGAAACGGATCCACGTCGCTGGCGGCTTTCGCGGCCGAGGCCGCCGTGGATGAAAGATCGGAAGCCATGGCGCCCTCCTCAGCTCAACCTGATGCGCGGATCGAGTTGGGCGTTGATCAGATCGCTCAACAGGGTCAGCCCGATATAGACGAAAGCGACGAACGCCACGATGGACTGGACGACCGGGAAATCCTGGCGGGTAATGGCCTGAAGCGCCTCATAGCCGATCCCGTTAAGCGCGAAGATGCTCTCCACCACGACCGTTCCCCCGAGGAGGCGGCCGAAGGTGACCATCGTCACCGACACCACCGGCAGAATGGCGTTTCTCAGCGCATGCTTGAACAGAACGATGTTGGGATCGAGACCCTTGGCCCGCGCGGTGCGAATGAAATCGGACTGAAGAACCTCGATCATGCCGGCGCGGGTCAGGCGCATCTTCACCGGCATCGCCGACAAGCCGACCGTCAGCGTCGGCAATATGAAATGGACCCAACTATCCTGGCCGGAAATGGGGAGCCATCCGAGCAGCACACCGAAGAGAAGAATGAACATCAAGCCGAGCCAAAAATTGGGTATGGCTTGTCCCGACACGGCGAACACCAATGCGCCCCTGTCCAACCAGCTGTTTTGCCTTACCGCCGCCAGCACGCCAAGGGGAATGGCGATGGCGAAACTGAGAATGAGCGAATACGTCGCCAGTTGGAGGGTAACCGGCAAAGCATTGGTTATGATCTCGAACACCGGCTCGTTGGAGAAGATGGAGGACCCCAGGTCGCCCGTGAGCGCGCTGCCGGCCCAGTCCAGGTACTGAATGTGGAACGGCCTGTCGAGACCGTAGGCCCTGGCCGTCTCGGCGATCTCGGCGGGGGTGGCGTCGTCTCCGGCGAGCTCGGCGGCCAAATCGCCCGACAGCCTGAGCAGGCTGAACGCGAAGACCGACACGGTGACCGCCACCAAAACGGCGACGATCAGCCGATTGACGAAGTAGTTAAGCACCAGAGAACCCCGCTGACGGTGACACATCCCCTCCGGCTGAAAGCGCCGGGTTTATTTTGGCCCCGAAATCAAATTTTCACCGGACCGGCCGGCGGGAATCCAAGCTTGTTTTCAGGGACAGCAACCTTAGCGGCCGGACACAAACTTGACTAGCGCACCCGTTGTCCGATTCTCGCGGTGCGCCGCGGCGGACAGCCGTCCGGCGAGACAACGCCGTTACCGCCGATGAAAGTTCCGTTTACCTCCGTCGACGAGTTGGGATACGCTGAGCGCAACAAGAAACAACATCACCAAACGGGAGGCAGCTCGATGATGAAAACGTTCATTTCAGGCGCCGGCGCCCTGGCGCTGATCGCCGCCGCGGGACCGGCCGAGGCGGGCAAAAAGGACAACACGCTCACCGTCGCCTTGCAGGAGGCGTTTGCGCACGTCAACCCGATACTCGCACCGGGCGCGGAGATGCAAGTCATCGTCCGCGAGATTTTCGACACCCTCATGACCTTCGACAGGGATTCGGGAAAACTGCTGCCGTCGCTGGCGGAATCATGGAAGCGGGTAGATCCGAAGACGTGGGAATTCAAGCTCCGCAAGGGCGTTCTATGGTCCGACGGCGAGCCGTTCACGGCAAAAGACGTTGCCCATACGGTCAATTACGCCTCCGACCCCAAAGTGAAGCTCCGCCTCAAACCGCGGTTTTCCTGGGTAAAGACCGCCGAGGTGATCGACGATCACACCGTTCGGCTGGTTACAAAGCGTCCCTACGCGCCGACGCTGCGCCGGCTCGCCGTGACGTGGCCGATGTTTCCCGAGCATGCGCACGGACCCTACAAGAACAAGGCCGACTTTGGCCGCAAACCGGTCGGAACGGGTCCCTATCGGGCGGTGCAAGTCGACAAGAACAAGGGGATCGTTCTCGTCCGCAACGAGAGATACCGGCACACCAACAAGGTTCGCCCGGCGCCGTCGATCGACCGCGTCGTGTTCAAGATAATTCCGGACCAGCAGACGCAGGTTGCCAGTCTGATCACCGGCGAAATCGACGTGACCCGCGTATTCAGCAAGGACCTCGCCGACCAGTTGGCGAAGAATCCCAAGCTGCAGGCGACGGCGGTGAACAGTTTCCGCTACCATTACATGTCGCTGGATGCGGCCGACCGCAGCGGGATCAAGGCGCTCGCCGATATTCGCGTGCGGCGCGCCATTGCCCACGCCATCAACATTCCCGAGATGCGCAAGGAGGTTTTGGCGGGCGGCGACAGGGTTTTGCCGATGAATGCGCCCTGTCTGTCGGACCAGTTCGGCTGCGATGTAACAACTGCGCCGCCGGCCTACGACCCCGCCAAGGCCAAGGCGCTGTTGAAAGAGGCCGGGTGGGAACAGGGCTTCGACATGGAACTCACGTCGCTGGGTGAATCGGTGACGGTCAACGAAGCCATCATCGGCTATCTGCGGCACGTCGGTATTCGCGCCACCCTGAAACGGGTGCCGATCAATACGCTGCGCAAGGTCCGGGCACAGGGCAAACTGAATTCCCTCGTCGGCATATACGGTTCAGGCGGCATCCCCGACGCCGATCCGGTCCTGAGCTTCTTCTGGGCCGGCAAAGGCAAGCCGCGCGACTATTATTACGACGACGTGATTACGAAGTTGGGAGCGCAGAGCCGTTCGCAATTCAACGAGACCAAGCGGCTCGCCCTCACCCGGCAGGCCTTCGACCGCAACAACGAGCAGGTCTATATCATCCCGTTCGGCTCGGCGCCGACGGTGCTGGTCCACAGTAAAGACCTCAACGTGCCCCGCGATTTTTCCACCAACGCCTACGGACTGCCGCTTTCGACGGTGAGTTGGAAGAAATAGCCTCCGGCGAGGAGCGCACCGAAAAAATTCCCCGGCCTCGCGAAACCCGCGCGTTTCGCAAGGCCGGGGATGAAAGCAACGCCCGCGCGCGGCCGGGCTGTTCAAGATCCGGCTTTAGACGCGGCGGGCCCGGCCATGACGATTTGGCGGTGCGCCATGTCAAATCCGTCATGCCCCGCCCCACCGAACCGGCTTTGGGCGGGGCATCCAGGAAACAGGAATTTCACCACAGAGGCACAGAGTTCACTGAGGAGGAATGATTAACTCCTCACTGTCTCACCGTCTCTGTGGTTCAAGAAGCCGTCATGCCCGTGCTCGACACGGGCATCCACGAAATTCACCACCGAGGACACAGAGTATCCATACTCGAATCCGCTCCGTGATCTCTGTGTGCTCTGTGGTAATTTTGCACCCTCTCCCCCTGAAGAGCGTGAGGGACTGGCATCGGGCGGCCGATCGCACACATTGGTAGGGGAGCGTCGTCCGCGGGTGCCGCCGCAGGGGTTCCCGCGCACCGGAAAGCGCCCAAAAAGCGCAAAATTGGAATTTAACCAAGTCATCAAATGTCCATAAATGACCATAAATGCCTATTGCAGCCAACGCGATCGGGCCTGATTCGCCATTTTCGTTGGAAATATATTCCAATTCCGGTAATGACGGCTTGCGGTCTTATCGCCCCTCCAACCCGCCGGATTCATGGCCGGTTTCAGGGCTGGATTCAGGGGGTGCCGTGGAATAGAAGAGAGCGGCCCGGCGGCGGGACGGGCCTAGGCCCGCAACGGCGCCGCGGCGCGTTTCGTATCCGGGGAAGCTGCCATGCCTAAATCCAATGCCGTCCTGATCGACCGCCATCCTGGGCGCTCGGCGCAATCCATCGGTCTCGCCAACGAGCTCGGCACGGACCCCTCCCTGATTCACGAACCCTCGGTCGGCGTCGTCGGGACCAAGGGCGACAGCCAGTGCTACATCGGCGTCGAGCCCAAGGTCCGGGCGATCCACGACCGCCTGCTCGGCCGGATCGGCGGCGGCGAGGGCGAATTGAAGTACCGGCTCGTCCAGCCCGAATTCACCATCGCCACCTCCGACGGCATCCGCAACGGCACGGCCGAGATGCGCTATTCGCTGATCGGCCGCGAGGTCACCAACGATTCCCTCTGCGAGCATTTGGAGGCCACCGGGCTTGCCGGAACCATCGCCGTGGTCGCCTGCGACAAGCCGCCGGTCGGCGCGCTCGCCGCCATCCTCGAGCACAACGAGCCGGCGATCATCATGTCCGACGGCACCATCCGGCCCGGCAAGGATCCGCAAACCGGCGAGCCCCTCGACATCGTCAGCGCCTACCAGGCCGCCGGGCATCCGGACCCCGAATACCGGCACCAGATCGCGTGCCACGCCTGCCCCGGCATCGGCAGCTGCGGCGGCATGTTCACCTACAACACCATGCAGACCTTCATCGGGGTCGTCGGGCTGCAGCCCCTGCACATGGTCGCCCCGGCCTCGGACGATCCGCGCCGCCTGGAGGAATTTCCGGCCGAGCTGGTCGAGCACCTGGCGAACATGATGGCGGCCGGGCTGCGCCCCCGGGACATCGTCAAGCGCGACTCGATCCGCAACGCGGTCATCGTCGCCATGGCCGTCGGCGGCTCGACCAACGCGGTGCTGCATACCCCCGAAATCGCCCGCGCCGCCGGCTACGGAGACTTCTGGCGAGACGTGATGACGCCGGACGAGTTCAATACCCTGTCCCGCGACGTGGTGCCGGTGCTGACCAACGCCCGGCCCTACGGCGCCTATTCCATGCTCGACATCGACCGGGTCGGCGGGGTTCAGGTGATCGTCCGCGAACTGCTCGACGCCGGCCTGCTGAACGGCGAGATGATGACCTGCACCGGACGGACGCTGGCCGAACAGATCAACCATCTGGACCCGCCGGCGCCCGACGGCGAGGTGATCTTTCCGGTGAGCGGCCCGTTCAAGCCGACGGGCGGCCTCCGGATGCTGGGCGGCAACCTGTCGCCGGACTATTCCGCCATCCTCAAGCTCGCCGGGGTCGAGGGCGGCCTCGAGGACAATCTGTTCCGCGGCCGGGCCCGGGTGTTCGAGGGCGAAGCCGGCCTGCTGAAGGCGCTCGACGAGGCGCCGGACAGCTTCGAGAACAACGACATGGTCGTCGTGCGCTACGAGGGCCCGAGCGGCGCGCCGGGAATGCCGGAAATGCTCGACCCGACATCGCGGATCACCGCGCTCTGCCGCGAGCGCGGCATCGTCGTCGCGCTGATGACCGACGCCCGGTTCTCCGGCGGATCGGTGGGACTGGTCGTCGGCCATGTGGGGCCCGAGGCGGCCATCGGCGGACCCATCGCGCTGATCGAGGACGGCGACGAGATCGTCGTCGATCTCGACCGCAACGAGATCAACTGCCCGGCGCTCGACGACGCCCCCACCCTGGAGGCGCGCAAGGCCGCCTGGGACGAGGCCGCCGCCGGCAACGGCGGCGTGCATCCCAACTGCGGCGTCGCCGATACCCGGCTGCTGCACCGGGCGCGGCACTCGGCGGTGCCGGCGACCCGGGGCGGCGGGCTTCACCCCGGCCGCGAAATCTGGGTCCGGGATCCGCGCCCCGCCGAGCCGTCCGGCTTCGCGGTGCGAAACAAGCACCGGGGGTAGGCGTGGGAATAATCCACACCCCCCCACCCTCGACGCCCGGCCGGGCCGACCAGAAGCAAAACAAACCATAAACACTGTTACCCATGTAACCGGTCTATAGTGTCACCCATCTATCCGGTTGCTCACATTTGGCCGCGTCCAGTCACATCAGGTTTTCTAAACTATCCGGTTAGAAACAATCGCTTATCGCGCTTTCCATATTCGGATAATTTGACGGGAGATGGATTAGTAAAATTTAATTCCCAGAGGAACCGCCCAAAGGAGCCGCCATGTCCCGCCCCCGGATCGAGCCCTCGGTGCATCCCGAGCTTGCAGCGCAGATGGCGCTGTATCAGCAGCCGAAAATTCTGACCACCCGCGGCAACATCCACACGGCCTACTGCTACACCGGCTCCAACTGCACCATGATCGAGGGGACCGACGGCGTCATCCTCGTCGATACCCTGAGCGGCGAGTTGCCGGGCGACGAGGCGGCGGCCGCGTTCAGGGAAATCACCGACAAGCCCATCAAGGCGGTGATCCTGACCCACAATCACGGCGATCACGTCAGCGGCATCTTCAGTTTCGTGGCCGAAGAGGACATCCGCAGCGGCAAGGTGGACCTCATCGCCCACGAGGAGCTGACCGGGGCCATGCTGCGGGACTGGGGCCTGCTTGCCCCCATCCGGACGCGGCGCGGGCCGTTTCAGTTCGGCGCCCATCTCGATTACGGCGAAACCGGCGGCTACGGCAGCGCCATCGGCGCCCCGCCCCGCCGCGGCAAATCCGGGTTCATCGAGCCGACCACCACATTCAGCGACCGGTTCGACCTGGATCTCGCCGGGATCAGGCTGCAGGTCATTCATGTGCCGAGCGAAACCGATGATCAATGCGTCGTCTGGCTGCCGGAGGAAAAGGTGCTGATCTCGGCGGATGCCGTTCAGGGTATGACGTTCCCCAACGTCTACGCCTTGCGGGGCACCCAGTTCCGCAACCCGATGATCTGGGCCAAGGGACTGGACACGCTGCGCGCCCTCAAGGCCGAGACGCTGATTCCGCACCATGGACCGACCGTCGAGGGCGCGGAAAACGTCGAAGACGTGCTCACCGCCTACCGGGACGCCATTCAATATCTCCACGACCAGTGCGTCCGGTGGATAAACCAGGGCTGCACCTGGGACGAACTCGCCGACAAGGTCGCCATGCCGGACCACCTGAAATCGCACCCCTGGCTCGGCGAATTCTACGGCAGCTACAAGCACTCGGTGCGCAGCGTCTACGCCGGCTATGTGGGCTGGTTTCAGGGCGACGCGGTGGAACTCGACCCGCACCCGTGGCGGGAACGGGCGGCGCGCTACGTCCAGGCCATGGGCGGGCGGGACAGCGTCATCGCGCAGGCGGCCGAGGCCCTGGACGCGGAAGATTACCGCTGGGCGGCGGACATTTTGACCTGGCTGGTCCGGAGCGACCTCGAAGACACGGAGGCGCGCGAACTGAAGGCGGAAGCGCTCCGCGGCTGGGCCTACCAGCAGAAGAACTCCACCTGGCGCAACTGGGGCCTGTGCCAAGCCATCGAGCTCGAGGACAAGCTGGGCGAACAGAAGGGCGGACACGCCATCCAGTCCAACCAGGCCCGCAATTATCCGACCGGCGGCCTGCTGGAGATGATGTGCTGCAAACTGAGGGCCGAAGACGCGCTCGACACCCACCTGACCTTGGGTTTCGTCTCGTCGGACACCGGCGAGGCGTGCGGCCTGGAAATCCGGCGCGGCGTCTGCCAGTTCCACGACCAGTTGCCCGACGAGCGCGATGCGACGCTGACCTTCGAGCGGGCGTTCCTCAGCGATTGGGCCGGCGGATCGGTAAGCTTCGAAGACGGCATCGGGACGGGAGACGTATCCCTCGACGGCGAACCGGGCGACGTCACGGCGTTCTTCTCGAAATTCGAGACCGCGGAGACCATAGGCCAATTCGGGATGTCGGTCCGGTAGAGGGCCCCGGCATGAATAGCCTTCCACAGGGTGGACATTCGAAAATTTTGGGTGGCGTGACGGGCACCGGGCCCCATGCTGAGCGGCGAATCCGGCGTCAAGGCGGGCAGTTTTAGGGGAGAGCTTCGAAAATGACACTCTACGCAGATTCCGAATATCCGGTGCGGGCCGAGATCGACGAGGCTCACGCGGCACAGTTGGATCACCTCGCCGATCCCGGCACCTGGGGAGGCGCCGCCCAGCGCCTCGCGGTCGCGCGCGAAGTCCGCGAGGCCTGCTACGAGGCGGGCGTTCAGGAAAAACATGACGGCGCCGGACCGGAGAGCGATGTCGAGTTGCCCGGCGCCGCCCGCGAAATGATCCGGCATCTCGCGGTCTCGCCGCAGGATTTCGATCAACAGGCCTACGAGAGCGCCAGGTCAGGCGGCTTGAGCGACGAGGAGTATGTCGAAATCGTCGGCATCGTTTCGCGGCTGACCTGCATGGATGTCTTCGCCCGCGGCATCGGCGTGCCGCTCCGCCCCCTGCCCGCCGCGCGGGAGGGCAAGGCCTCGGGCGCGCGGCCCGGCGTCGCGAAGAAGGAGCTGGCCTGGGTGCCGACGGTGCCCAACCTCCCGGAAGGCGGCGAGGAGGCCAAGGCCATCTTCGGCGAGGGCTATCGGCCTTACATCCTGCGCTCCGTCAGCCTGGTGCCGGACGAGTTCCGTCAGGCGGTGGAACTGGAAGAGGCGCAATACCTGCCGATGAAAAATATCATGATCAAGGACTACCAGCACCATGAAGGGTTCAGCCGGTCCCAGGTGGAGCTTATCGCGGGCCGGGTTTCCGCCGTCAACGGGTGCTTTTACTGAACCGCCGGCCATGCCTGGTTCCTCCGTGAGAGTGGACGCGAAACCGGTCTCGACATCAACCTGCAGGCCCTGATCGACCCGTCGCAGGACAGCGGGATTCCAGGCGGCAAGGAGCTTCTGGCCTTCGCCGATGCGGCGATTGGACCGGACCGGCCGGCGCTGGATCAGGCCCGCGCCGACGTCGCCGAGACCCTGGGCCCGAAGGCGGTCTCGGCCGCCTCCGCCATCGCCGCGACATTCACCAAGAACGACCGGTTGGCGAACGGCACCGGCATTCCGTCCGAGCTTCCCATGTTGAGGAATTCCAAGGACATCCGGGCCGAGCTTGGGATCAACGACTTCCGGACGGCGGTCTACAGCCGCACCCACTATCCGGATGAGATGTAAGGGGGAAGCAAAATGGTCTTCATCACGCCGACCAACACATCGGTTCTCGAGTTCGAGGGTCTTCACCTCTATCACACCAACCGCTCGAACTGCTCGGCGCGGGTGCGGCTGCTGATGGAGGAGAAGGAACTGCCCTGGACCAGCCACCACATCGATCTCGGCAAGAAGGAAAACATCTCGGAGGAATATTTCGGGATCAACCCGAAAGGCGTGGTCCCGGCCCTGGTGGATGACGGCACGGTCGTCACCGAGTCCAACGACATCCTGCTCTATCTCGAGGACAAGTTTCCCGATCCCGGATTCCGGGATGTCACCGCCGGCCGCCAGGCCGAAATCGACCGCTGGCTCAAGCTGTCCGGCGATCTGCACCTGCCGGCGATCAAGACCTATCAATATTACAAGATAAACGCGGCGCTGCTGCCGAAGACCGACGAAGAACAGGCGCTGTACGACAAGCTGCAAACCGATCCCGATCTCACGGCGTTCCATGCCAAGCACAGCCACGGCAGGAGCTTTACCGAAGAGGATGCGAATACGGCAATCGGCCTGCTCAACGAGACCTTCGCCGAGATCGAGGAGGCGATTGCGGACGGCGGCTGGATGGTCGGCGACGCCTACACGCTGGCGGACATCTCCTGGTCGCCCACCTACACGACCCTCTTGGCCGGCAGCTTCGATTTCGGTCCGTATCCGAATGTCCGGGACTGGTACGAGCGCATCCTGCAGCGCCCGCAATTCCAGACGGCGGTCATCGAATGGCGCAAAAAGGCGACCTACGCGGCAGGCAGCGATCCGACCATTCCGGGCAACGCCAAGACCGCGTGATTTCCAAATCGGCGGGCGCCCGCCGGCCGGCAGAATTCCGGTGAATTGTCGGCGGTAATCACGTACCATTGAATTAGGCCGCAAAAGAGCCGTTGTCTCACGGGCAGCGGGCGAAGCAACGATTCAAAACGGCCAACGGGTTGCAAACCGGCTACCAAGGGAGGAATCCAATGATTTCCGGCACGGTATTGATCAGAAGCACCATTTTGGCCGCGGCAGCCGCCGCGGTGTGGGCGCTGCCCGCACAGGCCCAGTTCTACAGCGGGAAGACGGTTGACGTCATCGTCCCGGCCGGGGCGGGCGGCGGTCTCACCCGGTCGGCGCGGACATTCACCAATTTCATGAAGAACCACATCGCCGGCAAACCGGACATGGTGATCCGGAATATCCCGGGAGGCACCAAGGGCCACAATTTCATGGCCGAGAAGGCGAAACCGGACGGCTTAACCATCATGTGGGGCCCGCTTTTTTTCGCCACTGTAATGGCGGGCGGTCCCGGCGTCCGCTATGACCCGTCCAAGTTCGAGATCATCGGCACCGGCAACAGTTCCTTTGTCACCATCATCCGGGCGGACACCCCGCCGGGCATGAAGGCCGTCAGCGATCTGACCAAGGCGAGTAACGTGGTCACCGGCGGGATTCGGCCCGGCGGTCTTTTGGACATGCTCCACCAGCTGTCTTTTGACGCCCTCGGCGTGACCTACCGTCACGTCACGGGCTTCCGGGGGCAGCCGAAAATGAACGCTGCCATCCGTTCGAAGGAAATTCAGGCCCTGACGACGGGCCATCCCGGTTATCATGCTTTTTACCGGGAGACTCTCTTGAAGGACGGGACGGCGCTGCCGCTCTACTACCACTCACCGTTCGATCCCAAAACCGGCGAACCAATCCGCCTGCCCGGCCGGTACCCGGCGAACATCAAGCACTTCGTCGATGCCTACAAGGACATCAAGGGCGGCTCGCCGTCAGGTACGGCATGGGAAGCCTATAAGTGGCTCGCCAGCTACGAAACCTGGCCCTATTTCATTGTCGCGCCGGAGGGCACGCCGAAGGCGGCCGTCGATGCGCTCCGTGCGGCCCATGCCAAGGTGCCCAATGATCCGGGGTTCAAGGAGAGTTGGACTAAGCAATTCCGCGACATCCCGATCTTCCGCACCGGGGAAGCGGCGGCGGTGGTCATCGATACCCATAAGAAAATCTCGCCCGCGGCCCTGGCGTTCCTCAAGAAGACCGTCGCGCCCGGCAAGAAATAAACCGGCCGAAAGTGAACACCGGGCGGTAGTTTCATAACTGCCGCCCGGGCGGCGGCGGGGCCGCACCCCCTCACCCAGCTTCGGCTAAGGCTCGCAAGCTCGCCAAGCCTCCACAACCCTCTCCCCCTCGAAGGGGGAGAGGGTTAGGGTGAGGGGGTTGCGCAAACGGCTTCCAAAACGCCGGATACGCTTCCCAATAGAATCGTCACGCTCTGGATATTCGAGATGTCGAGGACTGGGCAACAATAGGTTCAACCATGTTTACGGTCACCAAGGACAAGGCATTGCAGACCACCACGACCGGGGCGCTGCCCCGGCCGAGCTGGTATACGGAGAATTTGAGAGGCCAACCGCTCTCGAAAGGGTTCTCACAGTCCGCTTACCGGGAGCAGCATTTCGATTGCCTGGCGTGTCATGTCGCGGCGCAGACAAAAGCCGGAATTGACATATTCGTCGACGGGGATGCCCGCCTGGATGACGACGTCGCGGGCGGGAGCTGGGTCAGCTATGCCCACGAGAGGGTCGATGGCATTGCGAATCCCGATGTTTCGGTTCAGCCGTATGCCGCGATGGCGGGCAAGGAACCCGGCGACTTTATTTGGGAAGTCATCGAAGCCCGGCTCACGCCCACGGTCGACGGTCCAATCGGGAAGACCCGGCTTCAGTTGGACCGGGCATGGAAAGCCGTAGCTCCCTTCACCGACAAGCCCGTAAAGATTGGTTCGGTTTCGGCTCAGTTGCTTAGCCATATGGTCCAAAACGGTTTCTACGACGACCGCGTAGAACTGATGATGGCTCTTTCGGAGGCCTTCAACAGCGAGTATCACGCCCTGGCCGATGCCGGCGCACCCATCGTTCAAATCGAGGAGCCGTCCATCCATCAGTCCAGTCAGGTCGAGGGGCAGGAAATCGACCCGTCCACGTATGTGGAGGCTTTCAATATCGAGGTTGCCGGCCTTCGGGAAAAAACCGAAGTGTGGTGCCATACCTGCTGGGGATCGCCAGGTGCGCAGCGCATGTTCGATGCCGGCGCTTCATATGAGCAAGCGCTGCCATATCTGGATCAGTTGGATGTCGATGTCCTGACCTTGGAGGGCGCGTCGAACAATGGACAAGACTTCGAACTCTATGGCTCGATGATCTCCAAGGACAAGAAGATAGCTATCGGCGCCGTCAGCCACAGGACACTGCAAATCGAGCGGCCCGAAGAAGTCGCCGCGCTCATCAGAAAGGCGCTCGAATTCATCGAGCCGGAACGGCTGATTTTATCCAGCGATTGCGGATTTGGCCGCCAAGGGGGCAGCCGGGCTCACGCGTTTTTCAAAATGGTTTCCCTGGTACGCGGTGCAAACATCGTCCGAAGGGAGCTGGGCCTGGACGAGGTCTACGTTCCCGCGGCGGACCCGCAACTCTCGATGGTTCCAATCGGCGGCGAATGAAATCTCCCGGCGGAATAATTCCCACCGAATTGAGAACTCGCACTTTTCCGTTCCTCGGGCAGCGGGTACCCTGGAATTCGCTCAATCAGCGAACATAACAGATTCATATTGGGCAGGGCGGTTTACTGACGTTCGGGAGGATGCAAATCATATGGTAACGCGCGCCAACAAGCGGGACGGCGGCGAGGCCGTCGTCGAGGCCATCCGCAATCTCGGCATCCGGCATGTGATCACCTCACCGGGTTCGGAATGGTCGCCGGTCTGGGAAGCGCTCACGCGACAGCGCCACGAGAACATTCCCGGCCCCACCTACATGCAGATTTGGCATGAGAATTTGGCAGTCAACATTGCGACCGGCTACACCTTCATGACCGGCGAGCCCCAGGCCGTCATGCTGCATGCGGGCGTCGGTCCGCTTCAGGGCGTCATGGGGATGCACGCCGCCATGCAGTCCGAAGTTCCCATGCTTGTACTGGCCGGCGAGTCCATCTCCCTCGGCGCCGACCCCGACCTCAAGGTAGAGGCGCAGTGGTACGGCGGCGTCAGCCCCGGCGGCATCGACAGGCTGGTCTCCAACTCGGTCAAATGGTCCAGCCTGGTGCCGAGCGCGCCGACCCTCTACCGGAGCATCGTCCGCGCCGGCGAAATGGCCCAGCGCGCCCCCAAGGGCCCGGTGTTTCTCGATGTCCCTCTCGAATACATGATCGAGGACTGGGTTCCTGACCGCGAACTCTCCCAGGTACCGCCCCCCTCCCTGACACAGGCGGTCAGCGCCGAATTGGAAGGGCTGATCGCCGACATCAACGAGGCGCGAAACCCGGTGATCATTACCGAGTTCGCCGGCCGGATTCCCGGTGCGTTCGAGGCGCTCACCGCCTTCGCCGAAGCGGCCGCCATCCCGGTCATCGGCGGGCGTACGTCGACCTACGGCAACTTCCCGACCGACAACGGCCTGTGGCTCGGCATCGAGAGCTATGACCACCTGCCCGATGCCGATCTCGTCCTTCTGGTGGGATCCCGGACGCCCTGGTATCCGCCGTTCAACTGTCCGACCCAGGCCAAGATCGTCGCCATCGGGGAACAGCCTCACAAGGAATGGCTGGTCTATCAGGACATGCATGCCGACGCCTATCTCGAAGGCGACCTGGCGGCGACATTGAGCGCCGCGACGACGATGCTAGATGACGGCGGGCCGGATGAGGCCGTCAAACAGGCGCGGCGCGGCAAATGGTCCGCCGTCCACGATGAATTCATGTCGGAGTTGAAGACCAAACGGGATGCCGCCGCCAAGGATGGCGCCCTCAACGCCATATCCGTCAGCGCGGCCATCGAAGAGGTGATGCCGCCGGATACGGTTTTCGTCGACGAAACCATCACGCATTTCCTGATGATGCGAAACCACCTCTCCGTGACCCGGCCCAACTCCCTCTACAAGCAGACGGTCGGCGGCCTGGGGCAGGGACTTGGGGTGGCGCTTGGGCTGAAGCTCGGCGCGCCCGAACGGCCGGTCGTGGCGTTCGTCGGCGACGGCAGCTTTCTTTACAATCCGATCACCCAGGCCCTCGGCGCGTCGCGCGACTACGGGCTTCCCATCACCATCGTCGTCATGAACAACAACGGCTATCAGGCGATGCTGAAAGGGCACCAACTCTACTATTCGGAGGGCATGGTGAAAGAGACCGACCTGACCTACGGCTTCCAGATCGAGGCGCCGGTCTTCGAAGAGCTGGGGACGCCGTTGGGCGCGCGGGGCGTGCGGGCCGAGAGCTACCAGGACTTCAAACGGGCCCTCGAGGACGCCCGGGCGGAAAACGCCGAAGGCCGCACCATGATCATCAACGCCATTCTGCCGTAGTAGGAGATTTACCATGGACGGACGTGTGGTGATTGTGACCGGCGGCGGCCAGGGTTTGGGGCGGGCATTCGCAAAAGGCTTCGCCGATGAGGGCGCGATCGCGGTAATCGCCGAGATCAATGGCGAGAACGCGCGGAACGTCGAGCGCGAAATCACCGGTGCCGGCGGCAAGGCCCTGGCAATCGAAACCGACGTCGCCGAACCCGCCTCGGTGCGGGCGATGGCCGGGAAGGTCCTCGACGAGTACGGCCGCATCGATGTGCTGATCAACAACGCCGCGCTGTTGACGGGTATTCGGCGCGTACCCGTCGATGAACTGGAAGACGATGAGTGGGAGCGGCTTCTCAAGGTCAACGTCACCGGCGCCTTCAACTGCGTGAAGGCGACCGTGGCGGCCATGCGGGAGGCCGGTTGGGGCCGCATCATCAACCTGTCGTCCGACACCGTCCTGCTGCCGCCGCCGATCAGCATGGCGCACTACATCACCAGCAAGGCGGCGCTCGTGGGCTTGACCCGCGCCCTCGCCCGCGAACTCGGAAACGACGGCATCACCGTCAACGCCATCCTGCCCGGCTCGACGGAAACCGAGGTCAATACGACCAACGAGATCACCCAGCGGAACCGCCGGAACAATGTCGTCCCGCGTCAGGCGATCCCCCGCGTCGAGGTGCCGGAAGATTTGGTCGGGGCGGCGCTGTTTCTGGCCTCGGACGAGGCCGGGTTCATCACCGGCCAGAACCTGCCGGTGAATGGCGGCATCGCGTTCGTGTGATATGATTTGCGGCAGTGCTGGACCGAGGCCCTCATGACGGACACGTTTTTGCAGGAACAGTGGTACGCCGCCGCGCTTTCCAACGAAGTGACGGCGGAGGCGCCCTTTGGCCGGACGATCTGCGGCGAAGACATCGTCTTCTTCCGCTCCCCGGAGGGAGAACTCCGGGCGTTGGAAGACCGGTGCGCCCACCGGTATGCGCCGCTGTCGCTCGGCACCGTCGAGAACGGCCGTCTCCGCTGCCAGTACCACGGCATGCTGTTCGACCATACCGGCCAGTGCATCGAGGTGCCGGGTCAGGACAAGGCCCCGGAGGCGGCGAAAATCAAACGTTATCCCGTCGCCGACAGCGACGGTTGGGTATGGATTTGGATCGGCCGGGGCGAGCCCAAGCCGGCCTCCGAAATCCCGAGCCTGCCCTACTTCGACAGCGTCGAGTGGTCGGGATTCCAGAAGTATTTCCACGTCAAGGGGGCGGCCCAGCTGTTCGTCGACAACCTGCTCGACCTGAGCCATCTGGCCTTCACCCACAAGGAGTCCATCGGCTCCGCCTCGTCCAAGGATGCGCCGCCGGAGATGGAGTTCACCGTCGAGGGGAATATGGTCAGGGGACGGCGCTACATCTACGGCGTGGAGCCGGGGCCGTTTATCGTCGGCTGGGGCGGGTTCAGTGGCCTGATCGACCGGTGTTCGGACTACATCTGGTGGCCGCCCTCGGTTCTCGAAATCGAGTCGAAGTTCAGCGATCCGGCCACGAAAATCACCATCAAGGTGATCAACCCGATCACGCCCGAAACCGAGACCACGTCGCATTTCTGGATGGGGTGGGCGCGGGACTTCCGGCTCGACGAGGACGGCCTCACGGAACAGGCGATCGTCGAAAACACCCAGGTGGTCATGGAGGACGTGGAGATGATCGAGGCGCAGCAGCGGGTGATCACCGCGCGCGGCGGGCTCGAGCCGATCCCCATCCAGGCCGACCGCGCGCTGATGGCCGTCCGGACCATCCTCAAGCGTCTCCACGAAGAGAACAACCGCCAGGCGGCTCAATAGGCCGCCGAGCAGGCAGCGAACTAGGCGTCCTCCAGAACGAAGTCGGCGCCGCGATCGGCGATCATCATGGTCGGCGCATTGGTGTTTCCGGAAACAAGCTGGGGCATGACGGAACAGTCGGTGACCCGGACGCCATCGACGCCGTTGACCTTGAGCCGTACGTCGGTGACGGCGCCCTGGTCGCCGCCCATCCGGCAGGTGCCGGCGGGGTGGTAGGCGGTCCGCGCCTGCTTCCTGATCGCGTCGTCGAGATTGTTGGACCCGACGGCGACCGAGATGCCGGGCCCCGGCCAAATCATGTCGCCCAGGATTTCCTTGAGCTGCGGCTGATCGCAAATCTCCCGAGCGAACCGGATACCGCGGCGGAGCGTGTCCAGATCCTCCTCGGTCTGCAGAACCTGCGCCTCGAACGTCGGCGGGTCTTCGGGGTTGGTGCTCGCCAGGACCAGCCGGCCCCGGGAGGCCGGCCGCATGGTCAGCGGATGAAGGTGGAGGGAGTGCGTGGGCAAAGGCCCCTCCCCCGGCGCGCCCGGGGCGAACGGCGCGAAATTGTATTGCACGTCGGCCCGGCCGTCTCCGTCCGTATCCACGCACGCGCCCGCCGCCAGCAGATTGGAGGTGAGCAGCCCGCGCTTGAACAGGAAGTACTCGATCCCATGCTTCATCGCCGCAACGCCTTTGTCGGCGTTGTGATAGCCCTTGGCGTTCCTGAGCTTGTAGGTGACCGGGGTGCCGACGTGATCGTGGTAATTGGCGCCGACCTCCCGGGCGTCGTGAACGGTCTGGATGCCGTGACGGTTGAGCCCGGCGGCCGGCCCGACGCCGGACAGCATCAGGAGCTTCGGGCTGTGGAAGGAGCCCGCCGTCAGGATGATCTCCTTGCGGGCACGGAGAACGAATTCCCGGCCGTCCCGTTTGACTTCCAGCGCTTCCGCCCGCCGGCCGTTGAAGCGGATTTTCCCGGCGACGGCGTTTGTCATCACCGTCAGCTGTTCATGGCCGATAACGGGTTTCAGGAAGCACGTGGCCGCCGACTGCCGGCGTCCGGCATATGCCGTCGCCTGATACCATCCGGCGCCATCCTGCTTTTCGCCGTTGAAATCGTCGGACCACGCCAGCCCGGCCGATTGGGCGGCATCCAGCATGAGTTCGTTGATCGGATGCTTGTATTCGGGATCGGCGACGACCAGCTGCCCGTCCCGGCCGTGATAGGGCGCGCCCAGGTTCATGTTCCTCTCGTGGCGCATGAAGACGGGCAGCACGTCCTCGTACCGCCAGCCGGCGCAGCCGTGAAGGTCGTCCCATTCGTCGTAGTCCCGGGCCTGGCCGCGCATGTAGATCATGGCGTTGACCGACGATCCGCCGCCGACGACGTTTCCTTGGGGAACGGCGAACCGCTTGCCGTCCAGGGTTTCGTCGGGTTCGGAGAGCACCGCGTCGATGTCCTGGGACTGATGGGCCTTGAAAAAGGTCGCCGGGATGTGAATCCACCGGTTGTCGTCCATCCGGCCGCGCTCGACCAGCGCCACGGAAAATCTTCCGTCCCGGATCAGCCGGTTCGCCATGACGCATCCGCCCGACCCGGCGCCGACGATGACGTAATCGAACGTTAACTCTTCAGCCATGAGAACCGCCAAGCTGTTGAATTGGCCGCTGAACAGGCCGCCAAATAGGCCGCCAGGGGCCTACTTGTTGGTCCAGCCGAGCGTGATGGGATGGGCCTTGCGCTGTTCCTCGGGCGCGCCGACGTGTTTCCCGGGCTCCCAGCCCACCGGCCTCAGCACCCGGTCGGCGAACTCGATGGACTCGTTGTCGGTCACCGTGCCGATGGTGTCGTTCCAGCGGTTGAGGAAGCCGCCGACGGCGATCACCGCCAATATCTCGATGATCTGCGTGTCCGAGTAATGCTTGCGGAGCTCCTCGAAATGCTCCGGTTTGACGGTGCTGGGCGCCGAGCCCGCAGCGAACGCCAGATCGAGCGCGGCGCGCTCGGCCTCCGAGAACCGGTCGGACTCGTCGTAGTTCCACAGCGCCTGGATTCTCTCATCCGGCACGTCGATCCGGTGGAGGTGATAGGAGCCGTGGGACTGGCAGTGAAGGCTGCCGTGGGACATGCTCGCCGCGGTAAAGACGAACTGCTTGAGCTCGCCCGGGATTTCCCGGCCGGGGAACACGAGCTTGAAGACGCTGTTCATCTTCTCCCTCAGCTCGGGCCAATGCTCCATCTCGAAGTTCTGGCGGTCGTGATAGCCGTCTGATGTCATGATTCCCTCCCGTCGTTAGGCAGCGGCGGCGGCCTTCCTTCCGTAAACAAACTGGTGCCAGGCGATATAGGCCAAGGCCACCGCCGTCGCCGGCCAATGGATGCCCGGCAATGTCACCATAACCAGGATCGCGAGGAGTATGCGGAGGCCCGCTTCCCAAGCCGGCAACCGCCGTTGATCGAAGGAAATCACCGCGCTCGAGATCAGATAGATGAACACCAGCACCCGGAACAGGACGGACACGAAATCAACCCACGCGAAGCTCTGACCCTCCGGGAAGACCACCGGCACGATCAGGATCACCGGGTAGTAGGCGAAGATGAACGGCACGGCGAATTTCACCAGACCGACGCGGAGCGCCATCAGGGCCGTCCGGATCGGCGGCGCATCGGCGATGGACGCGGCGGCGTAAGCCGCGACGGCGACCGGCGGCGTGATCGACGACGCTACCGCGTAGTAGAGGACGAACAGGTGCGCGGCCAGTACCGTCAGGCCCAGGTTCTGCATCGCCGGGCCCAGGATCAGCACGATGGTGAGGTAGGCCGGCAGCGTCGGCATGCCCATCCCCAGCATCAGGGCGGCGACGCCCGTGACAAACAGGGTGAGGAACAGGTTGCCGCCGGACACCGCGTCGATGAGGATGACGAAATCCTTGGGCAGCCCGGTCGCGCCCAGGACCGCGACGACGATGCCGACGACGGCGATGGCCATCAACAGCCGGCCGAAGGTGAGCCCGGCCTGGGACAGGGCGTCGATGATGATGAACGGCCGCCTGCGGACTTCGGGGTTGAAGAAGCTCAATGGAATGATGGCGAAGAACGCCGTCATGCCGGCGCCCGCGGCGGACAGACCCTGCATCAGGGAGAAGACCACCACGGCGATGGGCACGACCACCATGACGAGGTTGACGTAGTCCTGCGAAGTGACCTTGAGTTCCGGCCGGTCGAGATCCTCGGTGCCGACCTCGACGCCCAGCCGGCGGGCCTCGAACACGACGCTGGTGAACAGGCTGGCGTAATAAGCCAATGCCGGCAGCAGGGCCGCGATAATGATGGTCAGGTAGCTGATCCCGGTCAGGTCCGACATCACGAACGCCGCCGCACCCATGATCGGCGGCATGATCTGCCCGGCGCTCGATGCGGTCGCCTCGACCCCGCCGGCGAACGACGGCGAGAAGCCCCGCTGCTTGATCATCGGGATGGTGATGACGCCGGTCGCCACCACATTCGTGACCGCGCCGCCCGACATGGTGCCGAACAGGCTCGACGCCAGGATGGCGGAATGGGCGGGGCCGCCGCGAAATCCCTTGGTGACATGAACCGCGAGCTTGATCAGCGAACGTCCGCCGCCGGTCCGCTCCAGCATGGTGCCCAGCATGATGAACGGGAACACCGTAAAGATGATGATCCCCATGATCGTGCCGAGAATCCCGTCCCCCTGGTTGTACCAAAGGTCCTCGGAGGTCTCCGGCAGAGTGACGCGGGCGGTCTCGA
The DNA here is from genome assembly GCA_028823885.1 of Rhodospirillales bacterium. Taxonomy (GTDB): domain Bacteria; phylum Pseudomonadota; class Alphaproteobacteria; order Rhodospirillales; family UBA2165; genus JAJDXO01. The sequence goes on from JAPPFK010000056.1 coordinate 25,459, forward strand.
ATATCCAAGGCCAATGCTCGCCGGTATAGAAGTAGACCAGGGCGAGAATGCCGATGACCGACAGGGGCGCGCCCCAGATCTTCCAGCTCAGTACGATGAAGACGCCCGCGGCGATCAGCGATACCAAAAAATGGAACATCTCGATGTCGATGAAGCCGCCTTGCTCTTCCGAAATCTGGAGGTCGTAATATTCCCAGAGAACCCACCAGGCGAGCAGCAAGACGGCGACGTCAATGACGGTACCCAGCCATTTGCGGTTCGGCCACCGCTCGGCAAAGGTGCTGGTGAACGAGCTGTTGGCCAGGACCAGGAAGACGGCGGCGCCGACGAAGATGGGGCGGAGGATGATGGCGGGAAACGGCCCGATGGGCACGAACAGCCCATAGGTCGGCATGGAATTGACAATTCCGGTCAAGGCGATGACCAGGGCAACGGTGAACGCCGCGATGCGGATCAAGAGCTGTCCTTGGCCCTGGGAGACCTGTGCGTTCATCAATACCCCCGCTGTCGCGCGTGGAAATCGTTCCGGTCCGTGTTCAGACCGCAGTTTGAAAGTACGGGTATTTCCATCCCGGACGGGGGGGGCGCGCCGTCCGCGTGGCCACCCCCATATCCGAGTTCCTGCGCCGGTGTTGACCCCGGCTGGATCGGTCTAGCCGCCGGCCATCAGGTTGGCCGGGATTTTCTTGCCGACTTCCTTGTAGTACCGGATGGCGCCGGGATGGAGCGGAATGTTGCCGCCGGAAAATGGATCGTCCAGCGAAACGTCGCGCAGGATGACCGCCGTCTTGTGCATCTCGGCCATGTTTTCAAACATCGTCTTGGTGATCTTGTAGACCAGTTCGTCGCTCATATCCTTACGCACCGCCATTTGATGGCGGAAACCGTCCGCGATGAGATCCTTGTCGTTATTGGATTGGTTGTTGTAGGTCCCGGCGGGATTCGTCACGAATACCCGATGAGAGAACGCCATGAACTTGGCCATCGCTTTCGGATTGACCGCGAGCAGACGGAATTTGCGCTTGGCGCCAAGCTGGTCGATGGACGCCGCACCCACGCCCGCCGGGCGAACGAACACGTCAAGCTTACCGTCGGCCATGGCCTGGATACCCGAGTTCCAAGGCATCCGGATTTCCCTGTAGTCCTTTTTGGGCACGAGACCGGTGTTCAGCTTGATTACCTGAATGGCGACCGGGGAAGCGCCGCCCCGCGGCGGTCCAACGAAAACCCGCTTACCCTTGAGATCGGCCATGGTCTTGATGCCGGAATCCTCCCAGACCACGAAGTGACGGACGCCCGCACCATAGGCAATGAGCAGGCGGATGTTATCGATGGCCTTCTTGGCGGTTTCCGGCTTAGCCTTGTAGAAATGGGTTCCCTTGTGCATCCAAGGCACCATGACCGGGGGCACGATCGAGACGTCGATTTTGCCCTGGCCGAGCTTGAGGGCCGAACGGGTCAGTGTCTGGCCCTCGTTGACCTGCAAGTTGACGCCGATTTTCTTCTGCAGGGTCGTCGACAGGACGACCATGAAAGCGTGGTTCACCGTCCCCACCCCGCCCGTGTCACCTTTCAGGATTCCCTGCGCCGAAGCGGACGGCGCGCCAAGCGCCATCACGCCGGCGGCGAGGCCGGCAGCGAGCGTAGTCTTTAGCGTTCTGGACATCATAAGTTCTCCCATTATTAAATCCGTGAAGCCTGAATTGCCCGTATTTCGAGAATTGTTCAATTCTTCATATTGCGGGATTTATTATGGCGCAGGCCATATGCCTTGTACATTCACTTCCTCATCATTGATCAACGCCGGACGCGCACGAAGTTCGCAATTCGTTTCGTCCGCCATCCGAACGCCGCACCACTCCCATTGGAAGCCGGCGGTCAGTTCGCCAGCTTGTTCAGTTCCCCTTCGAATTCGTCGACGTTGAAATAGAGCGGCCCCATGCCGCCCCGGTAGGCGATCTTGCCGTCGGCGCCGACGATATACAGCCGGTCGGGCCATGACTGATACTTGTGCTCGGCGTCGTTATCCATGCCGTCGAGCAGCATGGGAAACGAGAAGTTGTAGCGCAGCATGCAGGCCGCGGCGACTTCCGCCCGTTCGTCCGCGGTCTCCGGCTGTTCGAAGATCACGTTTTCATCGAGATTGCGGATCACCTGGTCCTCGCCCTCGGCGTGGGCTTCGCGGATGTAGACGCCGAAAAACTTGACCTTGCCGCCGAACGAATTTGCCAGCTCGTCGAGGCGCACGGCCCCGTCCCGGAAAGGCGGTCACGTATAGGAGCCGAAGATAAGCCCGATGGGCGAGCCGAATTGAGACGACAGCCGCATCATCTCGCCGGTCCGCTTGCCCTTTTCGTTAAGGATCTCGGCCTCGAAATCGGGCGCGTCCCCGCCGACCTTCGGCGCGAATTCCTTGTCCCGGGTCACCCGGCCCTCGATGAAGGTCCGTAGCTCGTCCCGGGTAATGCCCCGCGTATCCAGCCAATCCTGTGTGGCGTTCCGAACTATCGCTTCAAATTTTTCCGGCAGTTCAACCGACATGGCCCGTCCCTTTCACGAATAAACGTCGACGTCTTTGTTGCAATAAATATATTCTGAACGGATTTGGCGTCCTAATTGCTTTTTCTTAGCGACGACATTAGATTTTCTAAAATATGGCCGGCGAAACCCAGCTCCCTCCCCTCAATGCCCTTCGCGCCTTCGGCGCGGTGGGACGGCACCTGAGCTTTGCCGAGGCCGCGGAGGAACTGCACGTCACCCCGGCGGCCGTCAGCCAGCAGATCAAGAATCTCGAAGCTCATCTCGGCCAGCGGTTGTTCAGCCGCAACGGCCGCCACACCGAACTGACCGAGGCGGGCCGTCAGTTGCTGCCCGGGATCGAGGACGGGTTCCGGGAACTGGAAGCCGCCGTGCAGGCCTGCCGGAAACCGCGGCACGGCGATTACATATCCTGCAGCACGGTCGGCGGTTTCGCCTCCCGTTGGCTGGTCCCGCGCCTCCCCCGATGGATGGCGGCGAGCCCCGATATCGACATCAGGATTTCAACCTCCCGCGAATTGGTGGGGCTCGAGCCGCAGGGCATCGACCTGGCCATCCGGCTGACGAATGGGGAGGTGCCCGGATTCCACACCGAATTTCTGCTGCGGGAGCAGGTGGTGCCCTTGTGCAGCCCCAGGCTTCTCGGCGCCGACCCGCCGCTGAAGGAGCCGAACGATCTCCGCCACTACCAACTCATTCATTTCACCCCGGCCACCGGCCGGCTCAATACTCGCTGGGCGGACTGGCTGGAGATTGCCGGGGTGACCGACGTCGATCTGAACAGGGGCATTTTCCTCAACGACGGTACGGCGGCGCTGAGCGCGGCGATCGCCGGACAGGGCGTCGTCCTCGCCCCGAGGGTCATTGCCGGTCAGGAACTCGAAATGTCGACACTGGTCATCCCCTTCGATATCGAGCTGCCGACCGATCTGGCGTGGTACATCATCCTGCCGGAAGCGAAACTGGCGCGTCCCGAAATCAGGGCCTTCATGGATTGGCTGTTGGAAGAAGCGCGGGAGCCGATAGAGCCCCGGGACTAATACGCGTACTTGACCGAACAGCCGTAGGGCCGCGTCGACGGGTTGGAGACCGCCTTGCCGGCCTTCATTTCCGACAATGCGAGACGGACATAGTTTTTCGTATCCGGCTCGATTTCGCCCCACGACGTCGGATTGTCGTCGATGCCGCCCTTGTAGACGAGGGTGCCGCCGGCATCGACGATATACATGTGCGGCGTGGTTCGCGCGGCATAGAGGCGGCCGATCTTGCCGGCGGGGTCGAGAATGACCTTGGCCGGCGCGGCCTTGCGCGACACGGTCAGGTCATCGGCCTGTTTACCCGAAACGTGGCCCTGGGCGCCCGGGGCGGACGATATGACCGACAGCCAGACGATGTCCGACGCCAAAACTTCCTTTTGCAGCTTCTGCATGTTGCCGGTGGCGTAGTGGCGGCGCACATAAGGGCAATCGTGATTGGTCCACTCCAGGACGACCGTTTTGCCCTTGTAGTCCTGCAGTGAAACCTTTTGGCCGCCGGAATCGAGACCGCTGAACGCCGGCGCGGGATCGCCGATTTTGGGGCTTGCCGACGCGGTGCCGGCGAGAGCGACGGCGGCAATGACGGCCACCGCCGGCAAAATCGCGTTTCTTGCTCTGGTCAATTTCATCATCGTGATTCCTCTCGATACAAAATGTAATCTCAGATGCGCTGCTACTAATCCATTGTCCGTCTATGTCCCGGGATTGAACCGGGCGATGAGCTTGATGCCTTTCCGGCCGCTTCCGTTCCCCGCGCCGGAAACCAGCACCCCTTCGAGGACCGTGAGCCTGCTCTCCTCGGCCAGATATCCGGGCTTGAGTTCCATGACAAGCCGGAGGCCATCGAGCCTGATACGTTGAGGGGCGGAGGCTTCGGCGGCGCCTTCCGAGGCGGGGAAGAACTCCAGCCCGTCCTCGGCACGCCAGCCGTCATCCGGCAGCCGGGCGGATATTCCGATCGCCTGCGCGGTCTGATGGCCCTCCGCCACGACGGGCGGCCCGGCAGGCAAGCTCGCGCGATAGGTCCGGAACAGGGCGTTCCGCGGCCCCGCGGCCCTGTCGGCGACCGGCATGACGAGGGAGAACGTGGCGCGCTCCGGAACACATATATCTTCGCACACCAGCCAGTTCGCGTCGGCCGTCACCTTCGCTTCCGCGCCGAGGCCGAGACCGCCGTCGACCGCGAGGGGCACCATCAGGAGGGTCTCGTTCTTGTAGCCGTAGCCGGCCAGCGGCCCGAAGGCGAATTTCTCGGGAATGGGCCAGTGGATGCCGCCGGCCGCGATACCGCTCGGCAGGGACCAGGCGATACGTGTGGGGAGCCCCGAATCCCCCGGATTCCGCCAATAGGTGTGCCAGCCGGGCTTGGTCTTGATATGAAGCCCGACCCACGCCGTTTCCCCGGGAACCAGGTGGGCGGTCTCGCTGACCAGGCTGACTTCCGAATAGGGCGAGATGAATTTTTGCGCCGCCGCGTGTTGCGGTGCGAACAGCGCCAAGCATACAAGCGCAAACGGAAAGCTGCGTGCGAGGTTCATAGGTCCTGTTTCAATTCTCCGCCTCCGCCGCCATGGGCCCGGCGGGCTTAGCCCATCCTAATCAACGCCGCGGGCGGCGCAATCCGTCGCCCGTGAATCGCCGCCCGCTATTCGTAGGGCCCCCAGGCGCGCTGGGCCGCGGGGCGCGCTTCGATGGCGTCGTGCCAGCGCTTCAGGTTGGGGAAGTCGCCGAAGCCGATCCACTTGTCGTCGCCGTAGATGTGGGTATCGGCATAGACGGAGATATCGGCGACGGAAAAATTACCGGCAAGATATTCATTGTCGGCGAGCCGCTGGTCCAGAAGGCCGAACATCTCGGCCAGCACGTTCCTGTAGTGGGCCTTGGCCTGCTCCACCGTCTCCGGATTGCGGATCCAGAAAAAACCGTACTGCTGCGCCAATGTGGTGAACTGGGCCGATCCGTAGAACAGCCAGCGGTCGACCAGCACCCGCTTGGCCGGGTCATCCGGATACTGGCCGTTACACGCCTTCTCGGCGGTGTATTTCAGAATGGCGCCGGACTCGCTCAAGGTCAGCGGTTCGCCGCCGGGCCCGTCATGGTCGACGATCACCGGAATCTTGTGGGCGGGATTGAGTTTCAGGAACTCGGGGGCGAACTGCTCCCTGTCCGGAATGCGGACCGGCTTGACGGTGTAATCGAGGCCGCTCTCCTCCATCCCGTGCCGGGCCTTGTAGCCGTTGTCCGTGGTCCAGAAATATAGATCGATCATCGTGCCCTCCCGCGAAGTATGTCCGCCATCTTCGGGGGAAATCCCGGATGGTCAAGGCGTACCGTCGGCCGGTTCGGCGGCTGAATCGGCGTGCATCCGGCGCTCACCACCTGACCCACAGTTCGGCGGGCCCGCGCATGGTGAAATTGGGGACGTAGCTGAACGTCTGGTCTTCGGCGAGATCCAGGCCCGGCAGGCGGCCGGCCAGGACCTGCAGCGCGATGGTCCCCTCCAGAATGGCCAGGCGGTTGCCGAGGCAGAAATGGGACCCGTGGCCGAAGGAAACGTTGTGGTTGGCGTTCTCCCGGTGGATGTCGAATGTCTCCGGCTCCGGGAATTTGTCCTCGTCGTGGTTGGCCGAGCCGAGCGACATGAAAATCTCGGTGCCCTTGGGGATGTCGTAGCCCGCGACCGTGGTGTCTTCCCGGGCGATGCGGCGCCAACTGGTCTGAGGCGAGTCGATCCGCAACGACTCGTTCAGCGCGCCTGGAATTTTCGCCGGATCGGCGCAGATTTCGTCCCAGCTCCCGCGGTTGCGGAGCAGATTGATCAGCGAATTGCCGAGCAGATTGCTGACGATCTCGTGGCCGGCGAACGAGAGGCCGTAGACCACCGATTCGATTTCGGCGATGGACAGTTCGTCGGCGTTCTCGTTGTGGACCGCCAGCAGTTCGGTGGTGAAGTCGTCGGCCGGCTCGTCGCGGCGGCGCTTCACGTGGGCGCAGCAGTAGCGCCAGTAGGCGAGCATGTATTCGGCGATGGCGATCTGTTCCTCGTCGGTGCTCAGGCCCCAGGTGAAGGACAGCCGGTTGGTGGTCCAGATCTTGAGCTGCGGATCGTCCTCCGGCGGAAAACCGAGCAGGCGGAAGATGGTCTCGCCGGGCAGCGGGTGCCCGATGGCGGTGACGAAGTTGGCCGGCGGGCCCGCCTCGATCATCGCGTCGATCAGGGTTTCGGAACGCTGCCGGACGAAGGGCTCGAGGACCTGCATCCGGCGGTTCGAGAACCCCGCGTGGGTGTGCTTGCGGATGCGGACGTGGTCCGGCGGCGTGTTGTTGGAGAGCACCGGCAGGGGCCTGTAGTCGTCGGCGGCGAGGATCTCCCGCGCCGCATCGCAAATCTTCACCACCGGCTGCTGAACGTTCTCGGGCGAGAAAATGCCAGGGTTCTTGAACACATGGAGGACGTCTTCCATCTTGGTCAGAACCAGATAGCCCATTTCCTCCGAATAGAACGCCGGCGTGTCGTGGCGGCGCTGCTTCAGCTCCGCGTAGGGGTTCTTGATGTAGGCCTCGCTGAACGTCGAAAAGCTGTGATCCACGGGGCACCCCCGCGGCACCACCCGCTCCGCCGGCCGGTCTTTGTAGTAGGCTGAATCGACCATGTGTCTTCCCCTGCTGCGCTGTTTCGCGGCGATCCGGCAACGAACCCATTATCCGCGGATCATCGGGCCGGTGGCCAGGACCATGACCCGAAATTCCACTGCGTGGAAACCTTGGACGGAGACTCGGGAGCCCGCTCAGAGTACCTCGAAGACGTCCAGGATCACCATGGCCGGATCACGTCGGCCGGTGCCGAGCGCCAGGACGCGGTTGAGCCACTCGTAGGGTCCGGCGGGCGCTTCGAACAGCGCCGATTCGCGAAAATAATATTCGCCCGGGTCGACGGCCTCTCCGGCGGCGAGGCGCTGCATGACCTCGGGCGGCCCGTGGCGCAACCCCAGGCCCTTCATGTAGATGATCGCGCCGTCACCGGTTTGCAGCGTGACCCGGACGTCCAGGTCCGCGACCCCGTCGGCGCGCATCAGTTGGCAGTCCGCGCCGCCCGCCAGCAGTTTGCCGCGCAGCCGTTCTCCCTCGAAGGTGCCGCCGGTGACCGGAATGAACCGGCGATCGCCATACGGCGCCCCGGAACTGACCTGCGGTTCGGCCACCTCGGCCTGGATTTGAAAAAGCGGTTTGAGTTCGATCATGGTCTCGTCCCTCGGCTGTCGTTTCGGCGGAAATGCCGAAATCCATTGATCCGGAATGACGGATGCGGCATTCAGAACCCGAACAGATATTCGGGGAGGCGGACCCGCTCCGCAACATCGGATGACCGTACTGATCGCCGGCGGCGGCATCGCCGGCCTGGCCCTCGGCCTCACCTGCCACCAGATCGGCGCGCCGTTCAGGATTTTTGAAAGCGTCGACGAGGTCAAACCCCTTGGGGTCGGCATCAACCTGCAGCCGAGCGCGGTCCGCGAGCTTTTCGATCTCGGACTGGAGCCGTACCTCGGCGGCATCGGCGTTCGAACCCGCGATTACGGCATGTACACCAAGACCGGATTGGAGATTTGGACCGAGCCCCGGGGAACCTGGGCGGGCTACAAATGGCCGCAATTTTCGGTCCACCGGGGCATGCTGCACATGATGCTCTATGAACAGCTCCTGCGGCGCGCCGGCCCCGATTGCTTCGAGACCGGCTGGTCGGCCACCGGTTTCGAGACCTCCGATGCCCGCGCCGTGCTGCATCTCGAGAACCGCGCCGGCGAGACCCGGAGCGAATCCGGCACCCTGCTCCTCGGCGCCGACGGGATTCATTCGGCGATACGCGCCCGGATGGCGCCGGACGAAGGCCCGCCCGCCTGGGGCGGCTTCATCCTGTGGCGCGGCACCACCCGCATGAAGCCGTTCCTCACCGGGGCGTCCATGGTCATGGTCGGCTACGACGCCCAGCGCTTCGTCTCATACCCCATATCCGAAACCGATCCCGGCACCGGCGAGGCGCTGGTCAACTGGATCGCCAGCATCAAGTTCAACATGGACGACAGCTGGCGAAAGGAAGACTGGAACCGGCTCGCCAATATGGATGACTTCCTGCCCCGCTACGAGGAATGGGTCTTCGACTGGCTCGACGTCCCGGCAATGGTGCGCGCCAGCGACAGGATCTACGAATATCCCATGGTCGACCGGGACCCGTTGGACCGCTGGACCCATGGCCGGGTCTCGCTGATCGGGGACGCCGCGCACGCCGCCTATCCCGTCGGCTCCAACGGCGCCGGACAGGCCATCGTCGATGCCCGCAAGCTGGGCGCCGCGTTCCTCGCCCACGGCCTGACGGAACGGGCGCTCCAGGTCTACGAGGATGAAATGCGTCCGGCGACCGAAAAGGTGATCCATGCCAATCGCGGCGGCGACGGGCCGGACGCCATTCTCGATGTGATCGAAGAGCTATGCGGCGGCGTGTTCGACGACATCCACGACGTCATGCCCTACGAAGACCTGAAGAACCATGCCGACAAATACAAGAAGCTGGCGGGCTTCAGCATTGATGAACTGAACGCCCTGCCGCCGCTGATCCCGGAGACGGCCCGGCTCTAGGGTCCGGCCTCGATCGAGCCGCCCTCCGCGTGTTACGGCGGTGAGGACGGCGGATAGGTGAGGAGGATGGAAGTTCATGGATGCCCCGCTCGGAGGCGGGGCATGACGAGTGGATATACGACACAAACCAGATCGTCATCACCGGGCTTGACCCGGTGATCCACGTGGATGGCCGGGTCCGGGCCCGGCCATGACGTATTCCATTTGGGGCATCCTCCACTCGTCATACCGCGGCCCACCGGACCGGCTTCGCCGGCCGGAGGACAAGCTGCGTCCGGGGTATCCAGAGGGCGCCGGCGGCGTCGGGCGACCCTCAGTTCTCGTAGCGAAAGCCGATCCGCAGCGTCACCTGATATTCCGCAACCTTGCCATCGTCGACCCGGCCGCGAATTTCGCCGACTTCGAACCAGTCGAGATTCCGCACGGTTTCCGCGGCGGTCTCGACGGCCCCTTGAATGGCGTCGATTACCGATTCGTCGGACGTACCGACCACCTGGGTCATTCGATAGACTTTGCCAGCCATGATTTCCTCCCGTTCCTGATCCCGTCACGATAGGTCAACCGGGAGGTCCGGTCGAGGGAACGACGATCCGCCACTAGCCGACGAAAATACTGTCGGGCAGGAACGCGGAGACCAGCCAGTTGGGGGCATCGACGATCTCGGAGATTTTAAGGTCGACGGCCACCGAACATATGACATAGGCCTCGTGCCAAGAGAGGCCCCGTTCCGTCGTCAGGTGATGAATCATGTAGCGGATCGCCTGCTGGGCGTTGGCATAGAGATCCGGGCCCTGCGCCGACGTGGCGTAGTAGCCCGATGTGTTCACCACCGGCGCGAGCGGTCCGGGTATTCGGGCGCGCGGCTCCTCGAAATCGGTCCCGGGCAGCAAATCGAACTTGAGGGTCAGTGTGGACCAGGTCTCGATAGCCGTGATGCACGCCTCGCCGTCGCCCTGCGCGGCGTGGGCGTCTCCGGTGCTGAACAGCGCACCGTCCCATTGGACCGGCAAATAAACGGTCGAGCCCACGGTCAGATGCTTATTGTCCATATTGCCGCCGGTCTCCCGGGGCGGCGCCGTGGAAAGCGCGCCGCTCTCGGCGAGTGCATTGCCCAGAACGCCCGGAAACGGCGCAATGGGAATTGCGATATCGCCGCGATGCTTCATCCGCGCGAATTGGCCGTCCGACAAGTCCCAGATCTGCAGGTAGGGGCCCGGCAACTCTTCGGCCGGCAGCAGGCCGCGTCCCGGATTGATGGCCGTCCAGCCGAAATTAGCCGGCAGTTTCATCGAGACGATTTCCACCGCCAGCACGTCACCCGGCGCCGCACCCCGCACATGTACCGGGCCGGTCAACGGGTGGCCCTTGAACGGCCCTTTTCGGATGACGTCTTCCGCCGTCGAGTCGATGGAATAGAAGTTGTCCGCTGCATCCCGGGTATGGAAAGTCACCGTGTCGCCGGGATCGATGGTCAGGCGCGGCTCCAGCGAGTGGTCCCAGGCGTAGTGGACGACATCGGCGTCGAGTTCATATGACCGGCTCATCCCTCTTCGACCATGGCGGTGTGGGTGGCGTAGACCTCCGGCATGGTCTCGGGGGGCCGGCGCCCGAAACCGCATTCGGTCGCGACGCCGAACCGCGCCACGTGCCTTTTCGCCGTCGCCACCCGGGCCCGGGTCGCCTCCACCCCGCCGGTGTGATGCACCAGGCCGAGATACAGTTCGGTGCCCGGTCTCAGGCTCAATTTCCGGAGCGGCTCGTAATAGGCGTCGTCGTCCCGTTCCTTCGGCACCGGCAGGTGAATCCAGGCGATGGGCCGCTTGGCGAGGGCGGACACGCCGTTGGCCACGTCCACCAAGTGGCCGGTATCCTTGGGCTCGACGAAATGCTTGTGGCCGGAATCGCCGTAACAGAAGTGAAGGCCCGCCTCCATGGGTTCGGGCACCATATCCACCAGCCGGGCGACCCGCCTGTTGATCTCGCCCAGCAGGTCGTCGCCCAGGTGATTTTCCGCAATGCCTTCCAGCAGGGCGAACTCGCTGACCACCTCCCACTGAATGGCGAGCTTCTCCGGCGGGATGGCGGCGGCCATCTTCTCGAACTCCCGGCCGAGCGCCCGGCCATAGGCCTGCTCGAACATGTCGCGATGGTCCTTTGCCACATAGAACGTCACCAGCGCCAGAGGCGTCGGCAATCCAACCTGGAAACGGACGTCGGCGGGGATTACCCCTTCCTCCGCCAGCCTGGAGAATGTCCCATAGGACTCGATGGCCGCATCGCCATAGCCGAGGTTGGGAAATTCGATCTCATCCGGCGAAGCCACGCCGTCGATGATTTCGTAGGGCGGGAACGGCACGTAGATGTTGTCCACGTCCTGCTGCCTTATCTGCGGGCTCTGGCCGATACGCTTGTACTGCCAGCGAATCCAGGTGTCCCGCTCGCCCACCTCGCCGTCGGGCAGCCGGGCCAGGTGGCCGGACAGATGTTCCATCGCCGCGCGAAAGGTTTCCTCGGCGCTGGCGTAGGGGGCGCTCCCCACCATCAGGACGCCGGATACTTGAGTGTCGGTCATTGGCAAAGCTCCCGGTGAATGTTGAGGAGTTCGGGAATGGTCGCCGGGTCGCGGCGCCCGAACCCGCATTCGGTGGCGATGTCGTAGTCGGCGGCGTACTTGTCGGCGACGGCCATGCGGCGGCGCCCGCCCTCGACGCCGTCGGTATGATGCACCAGCCCCAGGATCAGCTTGGTCTCCCCGGGCAGCTTCAAGTCCTCCAGCGGCTTGAAGTAATCGTCGTCCGCCCGGCCCCGCGGCACGGGCATGTGCATGAAGTCCACCCGCCGGGGCGAGCCGGCGACGATGCCGTTGGCGAAAGCGACCGAGGTTCCGAGGTCTTCCGGCTCGACAATGTGCTGGTGCCCGGGATCGCCGTAACACAGGTGGATGCCGAACTCGACATCGTCCCGGACCATACCGGCCAGCCGCGCGACCCGCGCGACCGAGCCCTCGATGTGGTCGTCATAGGGCAGCTTGGGTCCGCCGTCGGCGCCGACGACTTCGTAGCAAACGTCGAACTGAATGCTCAGCTTGCCGGCGGGAACGGCGGCCTGCATCTTTTCCAGATCCCGCGCCATGGCGGCCTCGATGGCCGGCTCCACGTCGAGCTGGTGATCGGGCATGACGAAACCGCAAACCAGGGCCATGGGCGTCGGCACGCAAACCAGGAACCGTACATCGGACGGAATTTTGCCGGCGCGCCGGAGCTCGTCGAACAGCACATAGGACTCGATGGCTTCGTCACCGTAGCCAAGCTCGCCCAGGTCCACATCTGCCGGCGAGAGGCCCGCCTTGATCCTGTAGAATGGCCGTTGCACCGAGTCCTTGAAGCCCGGCAGTTTCACCTCCGCCAGTTCCTGCTCGAGTTGTTCGCAGCCGTCGAAGCTGGCCTGTTGCCAGCGGATCCAATATCCCCGCTCGCCGGTTTCCCCATCGGGTATCCGCGGACAGCACCCCTTCAGGGTTTCCGCGACGGTGGTGAAGACGGTTTCCGCATCGGCCAATCCGACGCTGCCGATAAGATGCGCTTGGCGGGCCATGGCCTCCCCCTTTCGGCTTGTTGTCCGGCGCCCCGACAGGGTCGGCCGGGGTGCGGAGAGAGTCAACCATGCCAATCGCCGGCGCAATGCCCGGGCCGCGGCTGGACCCGCGGCGCTTGGGCAGGATAGACTTTCCCGGAAGACGTGGAGGAAAACATGGACGGAAGCAGCGGCGTTTCGCCCGATTTGTGGCGCCAATACGCCTCGGCCGAACCCGGCACCATCGGCGGCGAGTATCTCCGCACCTTCTGGCAGCCGGTGGCCCTATCGTCGGAGGTCGAAAACGGCCGGACCAGGCCCCTCCACGTCATGGGCGAGCGCCACACCCTCTACCGCGGCGAGACCGGAACGCCCCATATCGTGGGGTTCCGCTGCGCCCATCGGGCAACCCAGCTGTCGACCGGATGGGTGCGGGGCGACGACCTTCAGTGCATGTATCACGGCTGGACCTACGACGGGGACGGCGCCTGCATCTACCGCCCGGGCGAGAAACAGTCCGGGCGGTTCGAGCGCGCCGACATCGGCGGCTATCCGGCGCGCGAGCATCTCGGGCTGATCTACGGCTATTTCGGCGAGGGCGAGCCGCCCCCCTTCCCGCCCTTCGAGGGCTACAGGAATTTGGGCGTGATCGAGAACCACGTGCTCGACTTCCCGGCCAACTGGTTCCAGACCATGGAGAACCATTTCGACGAAGTGCACATCGCCTTCGTCCACAGCTTCGGCGGGTCCCACAACGATCTCGGCCGCTCCGGCTTCCAGCTGCCGGAAATGAAAATCTACGAAACCGGCTACGGGATGATCCGCGAAACCCGGGTCGAGGGGGGTGACTGGCGGAAGACCCTCTATCTGCTGCCCAACATCATGCGCATTCTCATCCCCAGCTTCGCCGAGCTGAACGACGTCGGGGGCTGGCGCGACACCTACATCATCATCGTGCCCACCGACGATGAGAACCACCGGGTCTACTTCACCCAAAACGTCCATATCGCCGAGGATGAAATGGACGCCTGGCGGGAAGTCCACGGCCGGTTCAACGCCCGGGTCAAAGCGGCGCCGCCCATCGCCGAGCTGGCCCACAGGATCCTCGCCGGAGAGGCGCACATCACCGACTACATGGATCACCCGCACCTCCTGCTGCTCGAGGACGCCATCACCCAGGGCGGCCAGGGCCAGTTTACCGACCGGAGCCGGGAACTGCTGGGCCGCACGGATGTGGGCGTCGTCGAAATGCGCAAGGTGTTCCTCCGCGAGATGCAGGCCCACGCCGACGGCCGGCCCTTGAAGGCGTGGAACTACCGGGGCGAGGAGCCGGCCCTCGGGTTCGACCCCGGGTCCGGTTAATCGCTAATTTCGACTCGACTCCCGCCGCGCCGGGCGGCAAGGTTTTTCCTGCAATCACATGAAGGCTTCCCACGATTGCGGGTCCCGCCCGGGAGGGCTCCGGGACCGGGATCGGGGAGGCCGTGGCACAAGGGCCGGACGATGCGCATTGGGGTGATCGGATACGGCTTTATCGGGCGCTCCATCGTGGAACGGATCGAGGCCAGCGGCGGGGTGTTCGAGACCGCCTTCGTCCACAATCGGAGCGCCGATGCCCTGGCCGGGCTCGATCCCGCGCTCCGGCTCGACGACCTCGGCGAAGCCCGCGAACGCCGTCCCTCGCTGATCATCGAATGCGCCCATCCGTCCTATACCGCCCGCTTCGGCGCGGGGTTTCTGGAATTCGCCGACTACATGCCGCTCTCGGTCACGGCGCTCGCCGACGACGGGCTCAGGACCCGGCTTGAAGAAGCGGCGAACGCCCATGGCACGCGGATGTTCGTACCGTGCGGCGCACTGCTCGGCGGAGACGAACTGTTGTCGCGGCCCGGGCGGTGGCAGCGGGTCAGGATCACCTTCCGCAAGCACCCCGACAATATCGACTTCGCCGACAGCGGCGTGGATCCGGCGGAGATCGACGGCGAGACGGTGATCTACGAGGGCTCGGTCCGCGGCGTCGCGCGGCTCTACCCGCGCAATGTCAACACCATGGTGACTTGTGCGCTGGTTGCGACCGGCCTCGATGAATGCGAGGCGCGCTTGGTTTGCGATCCCGGGCTCGATTGCGCGGTCGCCGAGGTCGAGGCCTGGGACCGCGAGGGCGGCACGATCCGCACCGAGAAACGCCAGCCCGCCGTCGGCGTCTCCGGCACCGAAATGGTGCATTCCATTTGGTATTCCGTCCTGCGCGCGAGCGGCAGGCGGGGACATGCCATAGAGTTGGTGTAACGGTATGTTTGGTATGAAAAGTCGAAACCGACAATGGAGGAAACTATGTCCATGCTGAAATCGTGGTCCGCGGCGGCCGCCCTCGCCCTGACCGCCCTGGTTCTGTCGCCTCAACCCGGAGCGGCCGCGGACAAGAAGGTCGCGATTGCCAACCTCGGCCCCCATTCCGTCCTCAAGCTGGTGATCGACGGCTTCAAGGCGGGTTTGGCGAGCGGCGGCTTCAAGGAAGGCGCAGGGGTCGAGTACATCTACAAGGATGCGAATTTCGATCCGTCGCTGGTGGCGCAGGTGCTGACCGCGCTGGAGGCGTCCGAGCCCGATCTGTTGCTGACCGTCACGACGCCCATCACCCAGGCGTCCAAGCGGGTGATCCGCAACAAGTCGCTGCCGATCGTCTTCGCGCCCGTCACCGATCCGGTGGACGCCGGGCTGGTCAAATCCTGGGACAAGGGGAGCGCGCGTTTCGTCGGCGCCTCCAATCTTCAGGACATGGATACGGTCATCGCGAAGGCGAAGGCGATCCTGGGCAAGGTGTCGTCGATGGGGCTCCTGTTCAACCCGGGCGACGCGAACGACCGGGTGAACGTCAAATACGCCGAGGCCGCCGCAAAGAAGGCCGGTGTGAAACTCAGGACGATCAGCGTGGAGACGGTCAACGACATTCCGAGCCGGGTGGAGGCGCTGAAGGGGGTGGACTTCATCTATCTGATCCCGTCGAGCATGCTGCAGCCCTCCGTCGCGGTCGTCGCCGCATCGGCCAAGCGCAACAAGATACCGGTGATCAACGCCAGCCCCGGCGGCGTGAAGGCCGGGCATGTTCTGGGGGCGGTCTCGGTCTCGTGGCGGGATGTCGGCTATCAGGCCGGCTTGCTCGGCGCGAAGATTCTGAAGGGAGCCAAGCCGTCCGATCTGCCGATCTTCAGGCCCCAGCCGAAGGATCACCGCGTGCTCCTGAGCGGCAAACGGCTCGGCGAGTTGAAAATGCCGGTACCGGCCGCGTTCAAGGACTGCAAGTGCGTGATGTGACCGGTGGCCGGCAAGGTCCGGCGTCGATCCGCGTCCACGACGCGACCAAGGTTTTTTCGCCCGGCACGCCGAACGAAAAGACCGCCCTGCGCAAGGTGGATTTCGCACTGGAGGACGGCGAATTCGCCGTCGTCATCGGCAGCAACGGTGCGGGCAAGAGTACGCTTCTGAACGCCCTTGCCGGCGAAGTCCTGCTCGACTCGGGGGAAATCCTGGTCGACGGGCGGGATGTCGGAAGCCAGCCCGTCTACAGGCGGGCGAAGCTCATATCGCGCGTGTTCCAGGACCCGATGGTGGGCACGGCGCCGGAACTCAGCATCGAGGAAAACCTCGCCGTCGCCGTCAGGCGCGGCAAGCGGAAGACCTTCAGGCTGGGGCTCAACCGGCGCAAACGGGAATATTTCCGGGAGCGGATTTCCGTCCTCGGGCTTGGGCTGGAGAACCGCCTGTCGGAGAAGGTCCGGTCGCTCTCGGGCGGCCAGCGCCAGTCCCTGGCCCTGATCATGGCGGCTCTCCTTACGCCGCGGCTGATGCTGCTCGACGAGCACACGTCCGCCCTCGATCCGCGCGCCGCCGAACTCGTGCTCAAGCTGACATCGGACGTGGTGACCGGAGACAAGATCACCACCCTCATGGTCACCCACAACATGCAGCATGCGCTGCGCTTCGGCACGCGGCTCTTCATGATGCACGAGGGCGGGATCGTCCTCGACGCGCCGGCCGACGAGAAGGCGGGTCTCACCGTGAACGACCTGGTCGGGCGGTTCCTCGTCACCAACGACAAGATGCTTCTGGGCTGAGCGCCGCGATGGACTTCGTCGACATTTATTTCAACCTGTTCACGGTGAGCCTCGTCCAGGGCGCGATCTTCGCTTTTCCCGCGCTCGCCGTGATGATCCCCTTCCGCATGCTGGGGCTGCCCGACCTGACCTCGGAAGGCGCCTTCCCCTTCGGCGCGGCGATCGTGGCGACGTTCACGGTTGCGGGCTTCGATCCGGTGGTCAGCCTGTCGGCGGCGGTCCTGTTCGGCTTCGTCGTCGGCGCCGCCACCGCGCTGATCCACCTTTACCTGCGGGTGCCCTCGCTGCTCGCCGGAATCATCGTGCTGACCATGCTGTTCAGCATCAATATCCGGGTCATGGGAAAGCCGAACACCGCGCTGTTCGACAACGATTCCATCTTCACCCTGACGCTCGGCGCCGAAGGGGGCGAGCCATGGACCCAGTTCGCGCTGATCCTCGCCTTGGTGCTGGCCTTTCTCGCCGTCTTCTACTGGTTCCTCAACACCGAACTCGGCATGGCGCTGCGATGCGTCGGCGCCAACCAGACCATGTCCCGCGCCCAGGGTATCCCGACGCACTATTACATCGTCGCCGGGATCGCCATGGCCGGCGGGTTCAGCGCCTTCGGCGGCGCGGTGATGGCCCAGCACCAGGCCTATGCCGACGTTAACATGGGGGTCGGCGTGCTGATCGTCGGCCTCGCGGCGACGATCCTGGGCGAGACCCTGGTCGGGCGCGGCACCCTGGTCCGCCAGCTTGTGGCTCCGGTGGTTGGATCGCTGGCCTATTTCCAGGTGGTGGCGGTGGCGCTCGCGCTCGGCCTGAAACCCTCCGACCTCAAGCTGCTCACCGGCCTGTTCGTGCTGATCACCCTCGCCACGCCCATCCTGTTGCGCGCGAAACGGTAGGCCGAGTCCCGGAACGGCATGACTCCGTTCGTTCCGGCCGGGGCCCTCGGCGGGTATGCCCATGTGCGCCCGCGCCGCCGGCTTGCTCTAATCACTTCCTCCAATCCAACCGCTGCTATAATTGGCGTAAGGTGATTCGCTAACTATACAAATGGATTTGGTTCTTCTGGGAACACCCGCCGCGCTATGAATATGCCCTGCACCGGCACATCAGGGAGTCTCTCGGCCAATACCCGTTTTATCGCCTGAAAATGCCTACCATTGGTAAGGACGTCATCGACGATACCAATAAACTCTATCGGTTCGGCAAGTAGATCCTTATCAATTCGGTATGACGCCGCGATCTCACCAATAGACCGCCTATTTCCCTCGCCCCGCTCGTGGTCGGCTTCAAATGAACCTTCTTGATAAACAATCTCGCGAACATCAACCTCAACACCCGCACGGATGCGACGGCAAATTGTAGCTATACGGTCATCATACATCGGATCATCTCGAGCTTTGGATGGTGGCACTGGGACCAATGTCGCGCTCTCAAGCCAGTCATTGCGTAGCGCATCACTCATCTCATTTGCGCATTGGACGATCGCGCGTTCTTTGTAGCGCCACTCAGGGAGACCTCGCCGATCCATCCCCTTCTTCAAGTTCAAAATAAGATTGTTTGTCTCGCCGAAGTCATAGCCGGCGCGGCTGGTGTACTCCCTGAGGAAGAAACACTCATCTTCCTCTGTCATAAAATAGTGATCGCCTAAGTGAGTCGCATCTAACTTTTGAAACCGGATTGGCACGCGTCTACAGGTGGCGCCAAATATCTTCCGGGTCCCTAACCCGGATGGCCCCCTTCTCCTCGTATTCGACCGGCCATTTAATATCAGCACGCTCGAAGCAAGAGTTTAAGATGAATAGTTTCCGGCCTTGATGTACTGCTGCTCGGGCTTGGGTAAGAGTGCCCGAAGTATCAGCGGCTTCAACGATTATTGTCGCTTCTGTTAGCGCACTCATTGTTGCGTTGCGTTCTGGAAAGAATACCCGGTTTGAACGGTAATCTTGCTGACCATATCGAAGCACCGGCACCTGAGAGATAAGTAAGTGATTCTCGGCTATATGCTCCTGTAAACCCGCATTCTCCTTCGGGTAAATTTCTCCTATAGGAGTGCCAATCACGGCAATCGTTTGACCGCCTGAATCAAGTGCGGCGCGATGCACCGCGGAGTCAATTCCGGTCGCGAGCCCCGAAACAACAACATAATCGTGAGCGACAAACATCTTAGCGAGTTTTGCCGCGCGCTGCTTTCCCTCTTCGCTGGGCCTTCGGCTTCCCACGATTGCGACACTAGGTAACTCTGAAAGCTCCCAGATGCCTCGATAGTAGAGGAGCTCGACAGGGTATTTTGCGTCCCGCAATTTTGCAGGATACTCGCCAGCATGATGAATGCGCGTGCCGAACCGCCTCACTCCTTGTTTAGCCAATGTATAGATGACTTCTTTGAAGCGCCGCATCGCTTTACTCGGCTCCACAAAGTCCGACGGCATGGCGAGCGGATCCGCTTCAAGCTTTTCCGCCATCCGCTTAAAGGTCATACCCTTTTGAAGCCAAATCTCTTCGTAGGCACCTAATTCCAATTGCGGCGAAATCGGTGCAAACGCTGGCCCGTCATTATCTTGACTAAGCGCAAGTGGTAGCCCCAGCGTCATGCAACCTCCCGAAAGAGATCATGGTGGCGAGTCGCGTATATGTCCATAGTTTCTAATGTTCTATTTATGTTCCGTTAACGAAAATGTCCAGTTTGGTTGTGAATCCCTTTGAAATTCGCCTAGTATCACGACCTCTAAGAATACATCGCAATGGATACCGAATTTTCACCTGACGACCTAGTGCTCCAAATCCACGATTGGGAAGGGATATTCATTAGGCTTGTCCCCAATCGTGATCACACCGGATATCAAATGATGGCATAGTCGGAGGGCCGGGTACCTACGCCCTGGCGAGGAACCACCAATACTTGCGGCAATGCGGCAATCAATATCTGAGAGCCTCGCACCCAGACCAAAATAATAGCCGAGGCTCGCCAAATGACTCCGGCACAGGCGCTACTAAGCAAGGTCGATAGAGTAGACACACAGCCCGCCTCGATAAAGCGGCTGAGCGCTGAGAAAGCTCTTTCCGATTTCGAGGATCATCTAGACTGGCTACTCGTTCGGCACGTAAAGAAACCACACAATGATCTCTATAGAGCTCAGATGTGTTTTCGGCGCTTGACCACATTTAGAACTACGGCCGAATTCACGAATTTCTTGAGAACCAACCTCGAGGTCGCAGTCCCACACTTCAAGCAACTCGCGAATGAAATCCGTCGTGTCAAAGGCAAAACCCACGCCAATTTGATGGCAAACTCTCGGGGTGTGACAGACTACATATTCGACCTAAAAGGAATCTGTGAGCCGCTCGAACAAAAGAAGAATCCGTCGTATGAGTTTCTCACTGGCGGAAAGTCATATCACACTCATTCGTTCCGGTTATTCTTGGCGAGCCGTGGTTTGGCGTATGGCTCAAAATTGTTCGACTCTAAAATCAATCTGGAGAGCCGTGTGGCTCAGGTCTTGTCAGTATTTGCGCTTCGACAAGCAATGGAACTCAAGTTCCGCAGGCTAGTGGGAGTCGAAATACGAAACCAGAAAAATGCGACGCCGAGATTAAGACATGATTTCCACTACGAGTTCATCGTCAACCACCCACATTTTTACAAGTTTGTAGCGGTCAAATTCGATGTATTAAAAATCATCTACGAGTGGGCCAATGAGGTTGTCCATCAGGCCTACGTGCCGGATATTTGGCAGCTAGATTATGCTCACAGCATCTGCGACGGCTTGTTTCGACCTCAAGAGGTGAAACCTGGAAAGGCGTGGTCCATCTACAACGCCGTAGAGATTCGGCAACTAGATCAACTGCGCCAAGAATTCGCTGCAGAGTTCTATGCCGAATATCGCCACGGATTTTGGGGTATGTACTGGGAGGATCCGGAGGCAGTTGTGAAATAACCGAATTAAAGCCGCCTTCATCAGTAACCGCCGTAGACTTTACTAGCCTCGTTAAACTCCGTAGGCTCATTCCCGCACCAATTCAAGCGTCCCGCTCTGTCGGGTCGCCCGCTGAATACAACAGCCCTTGACCCGGCCTGGGGTAGCTCCCCGAGCCTGGCGAATAGGCGGGACTTTCCACACGCTTGGATTGGTGCAACGGCCCGGCGCCTGCTGGGTCCGCAACGCACCAACGCGGGAGTGGATAATGTCGCTCAAATTCATTTTGCTGATTCTTGGTTTCCTTATTGTTGGGTCAGCCGTGCCAGCAAATGCCATGTCGGCTAAGGCCTACGAGGGATTAGAAAAAACAGCGACTATGATTTCTACACCCTATGCCAATGCCAAATCGTGCGGCCTAAAACGGACTGCTAACAAACTCTTTGGCCTATTTGGCAAACTGGCAACGATGTGCGGGCCAAGAGAAACACAACTGATTAAGTTAGAGCGTATTCTCGGTAAAGCTAAACCTGACTCGAATTGTGACGATTTAGATGCAGTAGAAAGTGTGGCAATTCTGAATATCGGCGTTCTGGAATTACAATTCAGCGTTTTAGACTTGGGTCGTTCCCTTGGAAATAGAAAAAGTTGTGAAGAATACTTTGATGAATTAGGTAAAAAGTAACTCCAAATGTGGCCCGTCCGTAGCTCAGGTGGATAGAGCGCGTGATTACTACTCACGAGGTTCCGGGTTCGAGCCCCGGCGGGCGGTCCATTAGGGAATCGGGTGTGGGATTAAAGAAAGAATCAACCACCCGATTCCCGCACTTTATTTGTTGCGCTCTATTCCTATTACTGTGCGCCCCCGCCCATGCCTCTGACTATCATTGGCCCGTGGTCCGGGTCATTGACGGCGACACGGTGCGGGTCGATGCCAGCGCAGACATACCGCCGGAACTGGCCTTGCTCTCTGTCCGGCTTCGGGATGTGGACACTCCCGAGACACGGCGGCCTAAGTGCGATAGCGAACTACAAGCCGGTAGGGCGGCTACCGCATTCGTGAGGCGCAGGATTGCCGAGTCTGACAACATCGTTGTCCGTAATCCTTCCTGGGGCAAATACGGTGGGCGGGTGATAGCCAATTTGGTCCTAGATGAACGTCCCTTATCGGAAGTTCTTATCGAGACCGGACATGGACATCCCTATTCCGGCGGAAAGCGCCAGGATTGGTGCAAAATCTTGGGACGGCCTTTGCCCCCGAATTCCGAATAGATATTCCCGGCATTTTCCAATGCCTCAATTATTGGCGGCTCCCCAACCGGATTGTCAATTTGCCGTACCGCGGATTCCATAGACCGGACCGTTGTTTATGTATCGGCTATTTCCCGGGCCGGCCGTCGTTCCAGATCGCGTCCCGCCACTTCCAGGTAATCAGCGCCGTGAAGACCAGCCCGACGGCGATGTAGATCAGCGCCATGGTGGTGAAGCCGAACGTATCGATGAGGAAACCGGCCGCCAGCAGGCCCGGCGGGATGCCGTAGATGGCGAGGATGCGAACCCCCATCACCCGGCCGCGCATGGGCGCGTCCACCATGCCCAGCAGGGCCACCGACATGCTGACCATGGCGAGGGAGTGGAAAATGCCGATGATGTAGAGGACGGCGGCGCCCGTGAGTTTGGCGCCGGTGAACGCAAAGACCGTCAGGCACAGGTACCAGGCCACCAGTCCGATCACCATCATCCGCGCCGCGCTGCCGTGGCCGCGGGTCCAAGCAATGATCAGCGAGCCGGTCACGGCCCCGAGGCTGAATACCGAAATGATCTGCCCCAGGCCGTTCTCGTCGATGGCGTAAATCTCCCGGGCGACGAACGGCAGCAGTCCGTGGGTGAACGGAAAGGCGGTCAGGTTCGCGAGGAATGCCAGCCACATGATGGCCAGCACCGCCGGCGTGGTCCACACGTAGGAGAAGCCGTCCTTGAGTTCCCGGCCGTAGCTGGCCGGCGGCGGCGCGCCCTCCTCGCCGGCCGGGCGCACCCGGGAGACGCCGGCGGTGAGCGCCAGTCCGATGAGGAACGTCGCGGTGACGAAAGCGTACGCCACGCCGAGCCCGAGGACGGAGAATAGTCCCGCGCCGGTGAGCGCGCCGACGATCCGCGAAATGTCCTGGGTCGTCCGGGCGAGGCCCAAGGCGTTGGGCAGGCTGGCCGGCGGCATGGTGTCGGCCACCAGGGCGTTGCGCATCACCAGGTCCGACGGCCGCAGGAGCCCGCTCAGGAAGGCGATGAACAGGACGACGGCCGGGGACAGCAGGCCGGTCAGATCGAGGATCATGATGGAGGCGGCCAGGACGACGAACACGCCGCGCATGGCCAGCATCATGGTCCGCCGGCCGAACCGGTCCCCGAGCACGCCCAGGAACGGCGCGATCAGGGTGCCGATGAACTGGAGGGAACCGAACAGGGTCAGGAGGATCACCGACTGGGTCTCGACCAGCACGTACCAGCCGAGAATCAGGGTCTCCATTTCGAAGGCGCCGGTGGTCGCCAGATCCGCCGGCCACTGGAAGCGGAAACTGCGCTCGCGGAAAGCGACCAGCCAGCCGCCTTTCGATGCGGCGTTCACGTCAGGATTTCTTCCGGCCGCGCGCCGGCCGGCGCTGAGTGAAGGGGAATTTCCTTTTCCAATTCCTTAACCACAGAGACAGTGAGACAGTGAGGATCACCGGGATCGAAACCTCTCCTCCCAACCTCTGTGCCTCTGTGGTGAATATTCTGGATGCCCCGCACGGAGGCGGGGCATGACGGCTGGAGTATGCCCCAAAAAGAGTGCGTCATACCCCGGCGCAAGTCCGGGGTATCCGGGGGGCGCAAAAACGGGAATTTCCTGATCGAATACCGACCCTAGTCCGGCGGGTGGGCGCGGCGCAAAAAGGCGATGTAGATCAACGCCGTCGCGAACATGATCAGGCTGTAGGTGCCGGCCGGGATCACCGCGAGGCCGCCGCCGAACAGCAGGGTGGCGACCGCAATGGCCAGCGTCCCGTTCTGCAGGCCGCACTCGATGGAGATGGTCACCCGCTGCGCCGGGCCGCTGGCGAACATCCTGGCCACGTAATAGGCCAGCACCATCATCACCACGTTGAGCGTCAGCGTCACCAATCCGGCCTGGGCGAAGTAGGAGACGATGTTGTTGCGCTCCTGGAAGATGGCGCCCGCCAATACCAGCACGAACAGGCCCGTCGAGACGTGCCGGGCAATGGGCTCGAAGCGGAGCGCGAAGCCTTCGGCGAACCGGCGGACCAGCAATCCGATCACCGCCGGCACGGTGACGATGACGAACACGCTGATGGCGGTTTCGGCCACCGAGACCTCCTTGCCGCCCTCGCCCACCAGATAGGCGTGTGCGAACACGACGACGAGGGGGATGGTCACCACGCTCAGCAGGCTGATGACCGCCGTCAGCGATATGGACAGCGCCACGTCGCCCCGCGCATAGGCGGCGAGCAGGTTGGACGTCACCCCGCCCGGCGCCGCGGCGATGATCATCACGCCGAGCGCCAACTCGGGCGGCAGCGGCCAGATGCTCACCAGCGCGAACGCAACCACCGGCAGCAAAATGATCTGGCACGCCGCGCCGACGAGAAAATCCTTGGGCTGCTTGGCGACCCGGGCGAAATCCCCGAACGTCAGGCCCAAACCCAGCGCGAACATGATGAAAGCGAGCGCCAGCGGCAGCACTACGTCTGTCACGATCCCCATGAAGGCCCCCTTATGTTCCCCTATTCCGGCTATACGCCAGCCGGGGCCTTAATAGCCCGAAGCCGTGCCCCGTGTCCAGCGGCCGCCGGGTTCGGGGGCGCCGCCGGGCGGTAGGGGCTAAAGCGCTACCCCATCGTGTTCCCTCCTCCCAACCCCAAATCCCCTCGCCCCCTTGGGGGAGAGGGATGCGAAGGCTTTGCGAAGCGGCAGCTGAGCTTAGCCGAAGCTGGGTGAGGGGGAATTTTTACATCACCCTCATTTCTTACTGACCCCCTCACCCTAACACACTCCCCCTGGAGATAGGGGGGGTGGGGGGGAGTGGGGTGGGGGGGTTGGGCGGGGTGGGGGGGGGTGGTGGGTTGGGGGGGGGGGG
>JAPPFK010000048.1:0-31957 GCA_028823885.1 Rhodospirillales bacterium
TCTCCCCCTTCTTCAGGGGGAGAGGGTCAGGGTGAGGGGGTCATAGGAAATGCGTTACGGTGAGGGATGAACTAACGGAGCTTTCATAGCCGCTGCAACTCGGCCTTCAAGCCTTCCGGCGAGGATTGGGGCAGGCCGCAAACGGGGCCGACGCAGACGTAGGCGGCCGCCCCGCCGTCCACTTGTGTCTTGCCCGCCGCCGGATGAGTTGGGGGAAGCGCCGCGTCCGGCGGGACCACCGACAGGACGAGGTTCGGCCGGCCGGCCTTGCGGGCAATATCCGCCAGCGCAACCGTCTCCGCCGCCGCCGGATCGCCGATCACCGCCACCTGGATCGCCCGGGCGAGCGTCTCGATGCCGTTGAGGGCCGACGGCATGTTGATCAGCTGTTCCGACGACGACGCGGTGAACGACCGGGCGGTCTCCTCGGCGCGGCGGCGGTGATCCTCCTCGCCGGTCAGGTGGTAAAGGCGGGCCAGCACCTCGATCATGGTGCCGTTGCCGGCGGGGGTCGCGTTGTCGAAGGCGGTCCGGGTGCGGACGATCAGGTCCGCCGCGTCGCCGGGCGAGAAGAAATAGCCGCCCCCCGCCTCGTCCCAATAGTGGCGGTTGGCGGCGGCCGTCCAGGTTTCGGCATGGCCGAGATAGGCGTCCTCGCCGGTGGACTGGTGGAGCGCCAGGGCGGCGCGGGCCATGTGCGCGTAGTCGTCGAGCACGTCTTCCGGCTTGGCGGCCCCGCCCCGCCACGAATGGCGGAGCCTGCCGCCGTGGTCCATCTCGGCGGCGATGAACTGGAAGGCCCGCTCGGCGGCCTCGATCCAGCCGGGCTCTTCGAAGACATCGCCGGCGACGGCGAGGCCGGTGATCATCAGGCCGTTCCAGTCGGCGAGCACCTTGTCGTCGAGGCCCGGGCGCTCGCGGGTCTCGCGGGCGGCCCACAGGGTCTCGCGCATGGCCCGCCAGCGCGCCTCGGTCGCGGGCTCGGGCAGGGTCTGGTCGTGCAGCCGGTTGAGGATGGTCGCGCCTTCCCAGTTGCCGCCGGGGGCGACGTCGTAGGCCTGCTTGAACTCTTCCGCCCCGTCCCCGAGCAGGGCGTCGATTTCGTCCGCGCGCCAGATGTAGAACGTCCCCTCGCCCCCTTCGCTGTCGGCATCGAGGGTGCCGGCGAAGGCGCCGCAATCGAGCAGCATCTCGCGCATCAGCCAGTCGACCGTCTCCCGGGCGCGGACGCGGTACAGTTCCGAGCCCGTCTCCGCCCAGGCGTAGGCCAGCAGCTCCAGGAGCTGGCCGTTGTCGTAGAGCATCTTCTCGAAGTGGGGGACCAGCCACCCCTCGTCCGTCGAGTAGCGGGCGAAGCCGCCGCCCAAATGGTCGTAGATGCCGCCCTGGCACATGTTGTCCAGGGTCACGGTCACGGCCCGCCTGAACTCCTCCCGGCCGGTGCGGCGCCAGGCCCGCCACAGCATGTTGAAGAAGGCCGGCTGGGGAAATTTCGGCGCCCCCCGCGTGCCGCCCGACAGGGGATCGACGATCCCGACCGCGGCCTCGGCGATGCCGTCGATCTGCTCCGCCGATTGGATGCCGGCCCAGTCGGCGCCGTCCGGTTTGGAGAAGTTCTCCAGCGCCGCGCCCAGCGCGTCCACGTTCTTTTCGATCTTCTCCGGATCGTCGCGGTAGGTCTTGGCGATCCCCTGGAGAACCTCGGGAAAGCCCGGCCGGCCCCAGCGGGACGACGGCGGGAAATAGGTGCCGCCCCAGAACGGCCGCGCGTCCGGGGTCAGGAACATGGTCAGCGGCCAGCCGCCCTGCTGGCCCATCATGGCGAGCGCCGTCTGGTAGATGCCGTCCAGGTCGGGCCGCTCCTCCCGGTCGACCTTGATGTTGACGAACAGCTCGTTCATCAGCTTGGCGATCTCATCGGATTCGAAGCTCTCGTGGGCCATCACATGGCACCAGTGGCAGGCGGCGTAGCCCACCGACAGGAGGATGGGCTTGTTCTCCGCCTTGGCGCGGTCGAGGGCTTCCCGGTTCCAGGCGTGCCAGTGGACCGGATTGTCCTTGTGCTGCAGCAGGTAGGGGCTGGCTTCGTTGGCGAGAAGGTTTGCCGGCATGGTTGGTTCCCCGGGGTCCGTTCCCGGGGACCGTAGCCCGGCGGCGCGGCAATAAAAACCGCAATTTGCGGACGGGCTTGAACCGACCCCGCATCGTGTTCCCTCTCCCCCTTCTTCAGGGGGAGAGGGTCAGGGTGAGGGGGTCATAATGAAGTGGGGGTGTTATGTAAGTTCCCCCTCACCCAGCTACGGCTAGGCTCAGCTGCCGCTTCGCCAAGCCTCCGCATCCCTCTCCCTCCAGGGGAGAGGGAAAAGTTTTGGTGGGCGGCGCACCATGTGGATGCCCGTGTCGAGCACGGGCATGACGACTGGAGTGTGCCCCAAAGGGAGTGCGTCATACCCCGGCGCAAGTCCGGGGTATCCAGATTTCCGATTCCTGAACCACGGAGACGGTGAGACTGTGAGATAAGAGGAGTTAACCATTCCTCCTCTGTGATCTCTGTGTCTCCGTGGTGAAATCTTGGCGGCGGCCGCGCCGAATAAATGGAAGCCTTGTTTCGCTTCGATGGTCCAATATCCTGATCGCGGGTATTCCCGAGGGCGGCCGGGCCCGAATTGGAGCCCGGATTGGAGCCCAAGTTGGAGATCGACCGATGGCGGAGCAGATTCATCTCAATGCTTTCACCTTGGCCTGTCCAAGTCCGCAGTTCTGGGGCGCCTGGAAACTTCCCAATGACGAGAGCGCGGAAGGATTCCTGTCCCTGGACTACTGGATCAAGTTCGCCGGGATTCTCGAGAGGGGCAAGTTCGACGCCTTGTTTTTCGCCGATACCATGGGCGTCAGCGACGTCTACGGCGGATCGGAAGCGGCGGCCTTGCGGAACGGCGTGTTCGCCCCGGCCATCGATCCGACGATCCTGATCGCCGCGCTCGCCGGCCGCACGAGCCATCTCGGTTTCGCCGTCACCTTCGCGACGTCTCATGCCCCGCCGTATCACGCGGCGCGTCTCTTCTCGTCCCTCGACCACGTCACCAAGGGCAGGGTGGCGTGGAATATCGTGACCTCCACCAGCAAGGTGAACGAGGCCAACGGCCTCGGCCCCGTCGTCCCGCACGACGAGCGCTACGATATCGCCGACGAATATCTGGAGGTCTGCTACAAGCTCTGGGAGCAATCCTGGGAGGACGGCGCGCTGCGGCTCGACCGCGAGGCCGGTGTCCTGGCCGATCCGGACGGCGTCCATCGGATCAACCACCGGAGCGAACATTTTTCGGTGCGGGGACCGCACCAGACGCCGCCCTCGCCGCAGAGGACGCCGTTCCTGTATCAGGCCGGCGGTTCTCCCCGGGGAATGGCATTCGCCGGACATCACGCGGAGGCGGTTTTTCTCGGCATGCAAAGCCCCGACCGGGTGCGGGAGATGGTCGATACCATCCGCGGCAATGCCGCCGCCGCCGGGCGGGATCCGAAGGCGGTGAAAATCCTCATGGGATTTCGCTGCCTGGTCGGCGAATCGGAGCGGGACGTGCGTCTTCGCCGGGCGGAGATGGAGGCGAGTTCGAGCGCCGAGGCCGCCCTCGCCATGTACGGCTATTGGACCGGCCACGACCTGGGCTCCACCCCCGACGGCGTGAAACTCGGCGATCTGGCGTCCAACGATTTCGCCTCCATAGCCAAAAGCTCGGTCCTGGTGGACAACCGGGGAGACGCGACGGTCGGCGACCTCAAGGCCGCCATCGCCCGGGACGGCAACGCCATCCATTTTGCCGGGACCGCCCGGCAGGTCGCCGACCAGATGGAGGAATTGATCGCCTGCGGCCTGGACGGCTTCAACATCGTCACGGGTCCGGTGCCGGCGGGGTACGAAGAGGTCGTCGATCTGCTGGTCCCGGAACTCCAGCGGCGCGGCCTCTACCGGTCCGGCTACCGGGAGACGGTGCTGCGCGAACGGTATCTGGGCAAAGGCCAAAAGCGGCTTCGCCCGGATCACCCGGGCGCCAGATTCCGCAGGAGATGATGCGGCCCGCCCATTCCCTCCCCCTCACCCTGACCCTCTCCCCCAAGGGGGAGAGGGGACACCGCCGAAACTCCCTCTCCCTCCAGGGGAGAGGGAAAGGTTTCGGGGGAGGGGAATTGGTTTGGGAGAGGGAAGGGTTTTGGGGGGAGGGGGGATTTCATCGAAGGAAATCCTTGAAATTTCGGGCCGCGGGGGCGTGTAATGGGCCAAATTATTCAACGATGGGCCAATCAACGATGGGAGCTTCGCCATGGTAGACCGCGCCATGGAGCCGGCGGTCCGGAATTCCTGGTACCTCGCCGGCTGGTCGCATGAAATCGACGGCGGGTTCGTCGGCCGGACGGTACTGGGCGACGACCTCATTCTGTTCCGGGACTCCGGCGGCCATGCCGCCGTGCTCGAGGACCGCTGCTGCCACCGGGGCGCGCCGCTCACCGAGGGCGATCTGGTGCCCGCCGGCATCCAGTGCGGCTATCACGGCCTGGTCTTCGACGGGACCGGCGCCTGCGTCGAGATCCCCGAAGAGGAGCCCAACCCGGCGTTCAGGGTGCGGGCGTACCCGGTGGTCGAGCGCCAGCATTGCATCTGGGTCTGGATGGGCGAGGCCGGACTGGCCGACGAGAGCCTGATCGTCGACTTCCCGTACACCGAGACCGACGACCATGAATTCTTCTATGGCCGGTATGACGTCGCCGCCAACTACATGTTCATGATCGACAATCTGATGGATCTCACCCACCTCGGCTACGTCCACAAGACGACCATCGGCGGGTTTCCCGATTCCCACAACAAGGCGACGCTGACCGCGACCCGGACCGAACGGGGGGCTCATTTCCTGCGCTGGCTGATCGATGCGCCGCCGCCGCCGTCATTCGTCGACGCCGTTGGATTCGAGGGGAATATCGACCGCTGGTCGGACTTCGAGTACGTCTCGCCGGCGACGGTCCTCCAGTGGGGCGGCGCGCTGGATACCGGAACCGGCGCCCGGGAGAACCGCCATCAGCCGGGCGGCATGTCGCTCAGGCTGCTGCACAACGCGACCCCGGTGACGGACCGCGCGTGCCACTATTTCTTCGCCGTTTCGGCCCGGGGGCTCAAGCTCGACACCCCGGCGGGGGAGGCATTCCGGCGGGACATCCTCGACGCCTTCCTCGAGGACAAGGCGATCATCGAGGCCCAGCAGCGGGCCGTCGACAAGGACCCGGACCGGCCGCTGCTCCACCGCAAGCGCGACGCGGCGGTGGCCTATGCCCGCCAGGCGATCCGCCGGCTTCAGGATACTGAAGGCGCGGGGGCCGTTACGTCCGAAGCGGCGGAATAGGCGAGGCTGCCATCACCGCGCGGGTGGTCCCGGACCGCCGTTTATCCCCGTGAGGTGGTCAAGCGGGCGCTAGAAATTGGCAACGCGCCCCGTCATTTGCAACAATACCCACGGCACTTACCACCAAAGATTGGCCTGCCAATGTCAGGCAGCTACGTTCGAAGCAAAGATACGAAGCCGGAGCTTGATTTGCGGCGACGCCTCTGGCGCCGAGGTCTGCGGTATCGGCTACACAGGAAGGGGCTTCCAGGAAAGCCCGATATAACGTTCGTCAGAGAAAAGCTGGTCGTATTTGTGAATGGCTGCTTTTGGCACATGCACGGGTGCAAGCGTTCGGGAATGCCGAAAACAAATGTGGATTACTGGTCGAAAAAGCTCCAGGGGAATAAAGCGCGAGACCTAGAGAATTCAAAAAAACTTACGGAGCTCGGCTACTCAGTGATGACTATCTGGGAGTGCGAGCTAAAAGAAGACCCCGGGCGATGTGTCGAGGAAGTTATTGGGCGGCTGCATTTCGCTCGGCTGAGACTGCAAGCTCCTCAAACAAAGCGGTCAAGTCATTCTCGTTGCGAGAGTCAAACAGCTTAATACCCCCATGCCGGTTAATCTCCTTGAGCCACTCTCGGTAGATACCCTTATTTCCCCTGCGAGCAAAAAACTGTGGATTTGGATTAGCAAATTTGCGTTTCATGAGAGCGTCCATAATCGCGGAAAACACTTTGGCGCTTCGGGACGTTGTTGGTCTCTCGATAATGCTGCTGCGTACGTCGGTTTGATGTAGGAATGCCTCCAGTGTTTCCTCAAGACTAGCCCGCTCGTACCGGCTGGCAACGAACCCCCACCACCACAGACAGGCTACTGCGTTGTTTCGCTCAAACCCCCGGTGGCCGCCACGTGCAAAAAAGTGGCTACGAATATCCTGGAGCGTTCTCTCTTTCGTACGTGACTTACTTAGCCAGCGTTTGCGCGAGTACTCCAGACAGGGAAGATGGGTGAAATAGGCCCAAACACGTTCATCGCGAGCTTGATAGGGCGACAAATCCTTCAACGCCGTAAACGCAATAAATGAGTTTTCAGCATCGTGCTCTCCACCGACCTCCGGATTGAGGTTTGACAGGTCGGCGAGTTCAAAATTTGTGCCCCGAATTGTGCGCCGATGCTCATCGGGCAGTAAATCTTCGAAGTCGCCTTCAACGTATCGGTCCAAATTTTTTTCGATACCGTCGTATAGCGACTGAACTACCCCTCGCTTAAGAAGCCCTATTTCCATCGTACCGGATCCCTAGTTGAAGTAGCTCTTACTCAATGGTTCTAGCGGTCGATCAAGAAGCCGTTGAGCGACCAGCATTGGATCATCATCCCAGTTGATATTTTTGGCTGCGCACTTTGCGGTGAAGATATTTCCCCATTTTTGTTCAAGGCTCTGCTCGGGTTCTTCTTTTAATTTGTGAGCCATTTGGATTACTGCTGGAAAGAAGACCGCGTTCAGCAGAAAAAGTTTGTTCTCCTTTGTAGCCTCGGCATTTCGCAACAAAGTGATCTGTTTAGGGTGGGCATAGATATACACGTAGTCTTTATCTAACTCGACGGCGGTCTCCCCCATCTTCATTTCCTCGGACTCAACGTACTCAAAAATTGAACGAATATTTCGATAAAAATCCTTCTCCACGCTGTAGGTGGTGGGTGGAGCGCAGGCGAGTACGGAACCGGCTTCTGCATCAAACGACTGGTAGCCAAACTCATCGTTAATTTGATCGGACGACACGGTTACATCCTTTTCGGCGATGACGTATCCGTACAATTCAACCCAGTCCCTTAGTTTGTCACCGTCAACCGAAAACTCTCCCTCATACGGCACTTGCCGTGTATCTGAATAAAATGTGGCCCGACATTCGGTTCGGAGATAGAAGCTGGCTTCCCCTTCATCGATTAATTTCCGGAGGGGCGCCAAGGATAGGCCGAATTCATAGGAAATCTGGAATGTGCCTGGTTCGTCCTCATTGATCCGGAACGAAAAACTCGGCTGAAAGCTGGCGCGAACGTAGTCAGCCAATTCAGGCGATTGTCCTGATTCAAGAGGCCGCAGAATTGGATAGCCAAAGGATTTGTTGGGATCGTATTTCATTTCAGACTTCTATTTTATAGTCGCCACAGATTTAATCCCTCCGACTAAATCTCTATCTGTTGAGAACTCAATCGAAAACCTCTCACCACCGGTGACGTTCAGCTCGATCTTGCCGCCTTCCAGTTCGCCCACGGTGTTGTCGGCTACCGTCAATGGGTCATCGGTATCTGCTCCGACCTCATAAAACGCCAATCTCACGTTCGCGCTTTCAGTCGGTGTAGCGATCATCCGTACTTGGTTGTCGTCCAATCTAATAAATCGAATATCCCGAAGCTCGATTCCCCGAGCAGGGTCCGGCCTAGCCTCATCGCTTCGGTCCCCAGTGCCGCCTGTGCCCGGACCAAAACCAGGACCGATACCGCCACCGTCGCCTCCGCCTCCGCCGCCTTCACCCGCACCACCTTCGTTCCCAGGCAAATCTGGATCCTCTCCTTCGGGTTCAAGTTCCGGCTCTTCGTCGAGCTTTACGAACTTGGGCGGCGGGAGTTTTACCGGCTTGGGTGTAACAATAAATTGGCCGTTCGGGTCTCGATCCTCCAATTCCTGATCAGAGTCGCCATCGTCGGCTTCGTCCGAGAAGAATTCCTTGAGAAAATCAATTTGACCGGCCTCTTCAAACTCCGGGCTGGCGTGCTTTTCCGAGATTTCCTTGAGCTTGTTGCCGAGTGCGTTTAGAGCTGCCTCCCCCTTGTCAATTTCTGAGAGTGGCATGTTGCCGGTAGATAAATCGTCGTGTGCCGGCGGTTCCATCGATCTGAGAAGTTTTTCGCCGTCGTTGTCCAAGCACTCAAATACTCCGCCAAAGTCCTTAAGGCGGGCCGGCATTCTGCGCCAATAGGTACTTAGCTGATCTGTGATCAGCATGTTCTTTCTTATGATTGCGATCTTTCTCGGAGCGTCTTCTTCTACAATCATCTTCACAGATGATCTGCCAAGGTGGACTAGCTGAGTTTCTTCGTCGATAGCATCGTCATCGGTGATGCAGCGATAGAAGAACTTGGCTTCTTCCAGGCGATGATCCTGTCTTTGCTTTCTCATCGCTTCCTCTACGTTTGGAAGCTCCATAATCTTCGCAATGTTGGTGTGATCTATCTCGTCACCATCGATCCCTAGTACAAGCTTGTTTCGCGCAAACGCCGCAAAGAAATTCACGGCGGCGCAGCCTAGAACGTAGAATTTCCAATCCCGAGTGATTCTGTTCCAACCGACGACGTGAACGGTAGTACCGACCATGTCTCTTTGAAGCCATTCGTACTCGCACTCGCTCTCGTCGATTGCATCATAGCTCTGCTTCTGCCCCCAGAATCCCATCCCGCTTTTTGTTTGACCGTCGTCAACGTGGGACATCAAGGTTGTCCGGCCTTGAATCATCGACCGCTCTTGATCCTCATTTTCCTCCCAACGAGTGGATACAAATATTGTTCTTAGATCAGATGCGCAAAGCGGAGCAGCTTTGCCAATACCGTGAGACCCGCCTCGGTTTTGCTCCCCGCCTGATTGGCCTCGAGCCTTCAAATAAGAGAAGAAGGGCTTCCCAAGTTTGCATGGGCCTGGCATCCCATTGGTGAAGTAGTCCGCTATCGAGAGTACAGGTATCTTCGCCTTCTTAGAGCACTCAATTGCTTGGCGAAGCTCAGCAACGGCATTCTCGCCTTCCTCATCTTTATGCTTCCAGCACTTTTGAAGAGTGGCCTTGAGTTCCTCGAAATCCGGAATCTGATCGGCGGGGAGAATTTGCTCCGTGAACTCAACCTGTACGGGGCCATCAGTGTCGGCCGCCGCATCTAGGGAGTTTTGGATAATTTCTCGGGTCAGGCTCTCTAGCCTTCTGCCCTTGAATCCGGCGATTGCCGGATCGTTCCAGCCATCCCAGGAACTATCGAGATTAGGCTGAAACGCCCACCCTATTGTCATCGAATTCCCCCACGAAAAGTTCTTTAACCACCCGTGCAATCAAAACAGAAACTACCGGCGAAACAGAGTTTCCAATCAACCGGTAGCGGGCACTCTTAGCTATGTCGGGCCATTCTAAATCGTCCCGAAATCCCTGCAAGCGCAAACACTCTCTTTCCGTGAGCTTTCTAAGCTTGCCACTATCGACTACGAAGGGAACGTTGTGGCCACCATTACCCATATTTGCGGTAAGGGTTGGACAAATCCCTGGGGGCTGGGGACGTAGTTCGGCCTGTCGCAATTGAAGGAGCGAACCTCTAGGTAGTTTCTTTCCTTCGTTTAGTATCCAGTTTCCGTATTTGTTGCTCTCCGGCAGGTAGTAGTAGTCGTCATCGACCTTGCCTAGGTCGAGCATGGAGACTAGTTCCTGAATTTCGTCAACTGCCTCGAATCCGTAAAATGGATTGTAGTCAAATCGGTCTTTTGCGGTCGCAACCATTATTAGTCGCTCTCGACGTTGGGGTAGCCCCCCATGGACGCGCGCGTCGACGACTACGGCATTCTCTGGCCCGAACCAATATCCTGCTCTCTGTATTGCAAGACGAATGGAGTCAAACCACTCGCCGTTCTTGCCATGCATTAAGAACGGCGAGTTCTCCAGCACAAGCACACTCGGTTTGTTGTCCCCGAGCCGTTCAATTAGTCTGATGATCTCGAAGAACAGAGCGCCCCTTGGGTCGTCAAAGCCTTTTCGATTTCCCGCCGATGAAAAACTTTGGCAGGGGAAGCCGGCGTGCAGTACGTCTACCGGTTCCAACGGAATGTCCCGCTCGTTAACGACAATTATGTCTTCGTCTATGACTTCGGTTTTGGGGTGATTGATTTGATAGGTTTCACAAGCCTGCTCATCAAAATCCAGAGCCCATGAAGTCTGAAACCCTTCGTCTTCAAATCCTTCGCAAAAGCCACCCATCCCAGCGAAGAGCGCCCCACATTTCACGGCATTAGTCTGTTTCACTACCTTCCTTCTTTAATAATCTTATCGATCTCGTCGGGCGCCCACGCAGTTGAAGCAAGCAACCCGTTCACCCTACTTCCAAACTTAGCCAGTTGACGATCCATGAGGACCTTGTGCTTAACGTAACGCCAAGCCGTATCAGGGGTCCGCTTCCAATCCTCCAATGATCGCGGTTTGTGGAGCATAACATCATTGATTATGGCGCGCTGCAGGATATGTGCCTCAGGCCCAGGCCAATCTAACTCCTGAGCGAACGAGCTATCGATCTCGCCCTTCAGCGCCAGGAGTTCCTGGCGGAGTGTCTCGGGGGAAATAGAGTCGTTGGCAAAATTTGCCCCATCGATACCAAATTGCTCTTCATCGTCCAAATCAGATTGGGGATTCATATCGCCCTGGACAGTCACAGACTGTCCAAACTTCTCATAAAGCCGCTCAGTGATTGTGTCGGTAATTTCCTCAACGAACCTCGTATGAGTCTCAGGATGGGAAGAGACGCTAGACTGCACGACTTCGCCGTTCGCAGGCCTGCGCTCCACCATATTATTGGGAGCCGATTTGCCGTCCGAAAAAATGGTGGTGATGGCCGAAATACAGTAGCTCCGCAGATGGTCGACAGCGTCCGTGGTATCTTTTGGGAAATCGCAAATTTCCAAAACCCTCACAACGGAGGCTAGGATTGACAAACACCAGCCTGCCTCACTGTGTTCCCGCAGATCGTGCGCGGCAACATTTCTGGCGTTTCGAAGCAGTCCGAAGAGCTTTTCTGCCTCGTAAAAGCGATTGGTGAGGTTTCGCAAATACATCGCCGACTGCGCGTCATCGCGACTTTTTGCAAAACGCAATGCGCATTGATGCAGATGTTGGCCAATCCCGAATTTTTGCTGACGGCCATCAGGATGCTCGCCCTCGAAACGCCAGGAGAAGGGCTTGGTGGCCTCACTTAAGTCTTGAAACTCAATTGTCTTCAGGGAAGTTTGCGCCCGAGAACGCTCCTCACTTGTAATGGCCCCATAATGGGCCATCGCATCAATCATATTGCTTATCGTCATCAACGCCCCGGAGGAGAGCAGTAGCTGCTTGCTTCTGTCAGAGAAGATCGCCCGCCAGGCCGAATCAGCTTGAGTCTGATTGACGATTTCGTGAAGCGCCCCGGATGCCAATTGCTTCTTCCCCATTCTTGATCGGCTAGTTCCAATATAGGATAGCTTTCAACTTTGGGCGAATTTAACATCTGGTCGGCAGACCGAGCTTTATCAGTTGGTCTGGCCTCCGAGTGCTGTATCGGAGTTGTTGGCCCCTCAATTCTCCCCCTTGCCCCCACGTCCGCCCGAGCTAAATGTATAGGTCGCTGCCGCCCCCCGCCGGGGCGGCCGTTTTGCGTCCGGAGGCGAGCTATGCAGTTTTGTACGACCTTCTTGGTGCGTTACCTCCCGAATGGGTGACACTAAATGACTATTAATGTCCATAAATGACTATTACAGCGAAAAACTCCGAATTGGAAAATATTTATAAATCATGGTTTTTCAATACCTTGCCGCTATGCAAAAAATGCATGGCTCGCGTCGGGGCTCCGGGGCCGATATGGGGGCCCATATGCGGCGGAATCCCGGGCTTTTCGCGGCTCTCGGGCGGCGCCCGCTTTCAAACCCGGATTCAGGGTGTAGAGTCCCCCCGCCCGCGGCGGCCCACGGGCGTCATGGGGGCGGCCCGATGGGCGTCGAGTGGGCGTTGAGGGGGCGCCGAGGGGCATGGAGGACACGTCGAGCCATGGGTACCGTTCTGACCGCGCGGGTGTTCCTGCCCTTCATGCTCGGCTTCTTCCTGTCCTACGTCTTCCGGTCCATCAACAACGTGATCGCCCCCGACCTGGTCCGGGACGTGGGCGTCGACGCCTCGGGCCTCGGGCTGCTGACCGGAATCTACATGATCACCTTCGCCGCGTTCCAGATGCCCCTCGGCATCCTGCTGGACAGGTTCGGGCCCCGGCGGACCGAGGCCGCTTTGCTGCTGTTCGCCGCCGCCGGCGCCTTCATCTTCGCCACCGCGACCTCGCCCATGGCGCTGATCGCCGGGCGGGGGCTGATCGGGTTCGGGGTGTCGGCCTGCCTGATGGCGGCCTTCAAGTCGTTCGTCGACTGGCTGCCGGCCGACCGGCTGCCGTTCGCCAACGCCGTCATGTTCGCCACCGGCGGCCTCGGCGCCATGAGCGCCACCGTGCCCGTCGAAACCGCGCTGCAGTTCACCGACTGGCGGGGGGTGTTCCTGTTCATGGCCGCCGCGGCGGTGGGCGTCGCCATCCTCATCTTCGCCGCGGTGCCGGAGAAGGCGGAGCACCGGGCCATGGGCGGGCAGGCCACGCTCGCCCAGCAGATCGGCGGCCTCGCCCAGGTCCTGAAGAGCCCCATCATCTTCACCATCGCGCCGCTGTCCACCACCACCCAGGCGACGACCATGGCGGTCGTCACGCTGTGGACCGGGCCCTGGCTCCGGGACGTGGCGGGGTGGAGCCGGGCCGAGGTGGCCGCCGGGCTGTTCTGGATCGCGGCGGCGACGACCGTGGGCTACCTGTTCTCGGGCTGGATCGCGACCCGGCTCGCCCGGCGCGGCATCCGCCCGGAGCAGGTCGCCGTCACCGGCATGATCGTCTTCTTCTTCGTCCAAATCCTGATACTGGCGGACGCGCCCATTCACCCGCTGGCCATCTGGTCCCTCTACGCCATCTTCGGGATCTCGGGCGGGGTGATGTACGCCAGCCTGTCGCAGAAATTCCCCGCCCACCTCGCCGGGCGGGTCAACACCACCTTCAACATGTTCATCTTCGTCTACGCCTTCGCCGCCCAGTGGGGGATCGGCGCGATCATCAACCTCTGGCCCATGGCGCCCAACGGCCAGTTCGCCGCCGAGGGCTACGGCCGGGCGTTCCTGACCATGCTGGCCATCCAGCTCGTATTGTTCGTCTGGTGGCTGGTCTCGCGGCTGATCTGGCGGATGCCCGAGGCTATTCGGCCGCCTCCGGATCAGCCTCCGAATCCGGCGCCGGGTGGGGATATTTCCCGCTGATGTAGGTCGGAATGGAGGTCTCCGGTTTCGCCCCGCCGCGGGCCCGGCGGGCCAGCGCCCGGTCCACCGTCTCCGCTTGTTTGGCGAGTTCGAGGCCGAGCTTGCGGTCCGGCGGGCTGGGCTCGAAATAATCCGGCGCGGGCAGGGTGGAGGCCGGGAAATAGGCGATGGAATCCGCCTTTTTCGCCTTCTTCCCGGGGTTGATTTTCGGGCGGTTCGCGCCCTTCGCCTCGACCGTGTGGTTCCGGGGATCGTAGCGGAAGGACTTCCTGCCGATGACCTCCAGGTCCAGCCACCATTTCTTGGCGTCGACCGGGTTGCCGTTGCCCAGCGCGTCGTCGAGCCGGATGGCGATGGGGGCCAGCACCGGCTTCAGCCACATGGCGTTGATCCCGAGCCAGGAGCCCACCTGGTGGAGGACCGGGCCGTCCAGCGTGGTGTCCTTGCTCAGCGGGCACACCTTGACGCAGCGCCCGCAGGCCGAGCCCTTGAGGTTGGTCGCCCGGTAGAGGGTGCAGCGCTCGCTGTCCGGCTTCCAGGTCTCGTAGCCGTTGAAGATCACCTTATCGCCGTAGGGGATGGCCTGGCACGGGCACTCCCGGGCGCACTTGTCGCACTTGTCGCAGAAGGTCTGGATGCCGAAGTCGATGGGCAGGTCGGCCTCCAGCGGCATGTCGGTGGTGAGCACGGCGGTCTTGAAGCGCATGCCGAGGAACGGATTGATCGCGCTCTCGCCGATGCGGCTCTGCTCGCCCAGGCCGGCCAGCACCACCAGGGGCACGTGCAGCACGTGGGAATCCAGGTTGGAATGGGCGCGGGCCGAATACCCCATCCGGCGGATCATGTCGGCCAGCACGCCGACGATCTCGGCGCCCCGCAGATAGGACCGCATGGACTGGGAGCCGGAGATCCAGTCGTTGCCGCTGGCGCCGAGAAACGTCTCGTGGCCCTGGTCGATCAGCACCACCAGGGCGTTCTCGTGATAGGGATCGATGGGCTGGCCCCTTTTGTCGTGGGAGTACCAGCAATAGTCCGGGATTTTGCAGATCCCGGTCACCGAGGAGCCCATGGCATGGGTGAGCGCCTTCAGGGCCTTGGCGTTGTCTTCGGGCGACCCGGCCTCGGGCGAAACCCGGCTCGCCGGCTGGCCGTCCTGGAGCGGCTTGATCGCCCAGCTCGGCCGGACGATGCCTTGCGAGACCGGATGCTTCTGCGACCACCGGTCGGACTCCTCCAGGGTCTTGCGGCTGAGATCGCCGAGGGCGGTCCGCATGTACATGTTGGCGCGGCTCGGCACCCGCGGCACTTCGTCCTCGAAGATCAGGGTCGTCGGTTTCCCGACCCGCCTGACGGTCTCGACCGGGTAGGGGCCGAGATGGGAGGGACGATTGCGCCGCCGCCGGCGCTCCAGCCCCGAGACCGCGCCCGACAGGCCGAGCTGATAGTGGAGGTTGCGGCCGTTCCGGGCCGACGCATGGAGCGGCTCGTCGGCCGCCAGTTCATAATCGGTGGTGACGACGCCGAGGGCGAAGCGGTCATCGAGGTAGGGATTGACCAGCGCGGCGCCGTCGCGGACGGCGAGGCCGGCGAGCACCGCCGCCTTGCCCAGGTCCATGTCGCTCGCCCCGGTCCAATGAGCCTTGCTGGCGAAGCCCATGGACGAAATCTGGCCCGAGAGATCCAATGCCACCTCCGCCGCCCGGAGGGTGGCGATCAGGTGATCGTTTCCCGCCATCCAGGCCCGCGCCCGGTTCCCCTCGTCGATGGGGTCGGCGTACTCGGCCAGGACGACAACGGCGTGGGTATGGCCGCCGATGGGGCCGTTGAGCCACAGGCCCGCATCCGCTTCGCAGATACCGATCTGGGAAGCGTCGAGGAAGTAGCCGGCGCCCTTCACGTCGCGGACCCGCAGCGCCAAATCGTCCGGGACCGGCGCCTTGCGGGAGAACGGCTCCGGCGTGCGCAGCTCCTCATAGGCCGCGAGGTGGAGGCGCACCGCTTCCACCAGATGCGGAGAGCCGCCGGTGTTCAGCGGCCCCGCGTCAGTTGCCGGACGCAACGCTTCCGCGTGGCGCCGGCCCGGATCGCGGCGCAGCCGCTCCAGCGGATAGGGGCCGAGTTCCACGGGGCGCGAGGCGCGTCTAAACCCGAACATTCCGTCTTCCCGTCATCAAGTAACATATGTTACTAAATTTGATGGTATCATACGTTACAATAAATGGTACACAAAATTCGGAGGCCATTGGAGGCCATCGGAGGCTTGAATGACGGCGTTAGCGGAAGCCGCGCCCGCGACGGAATCGCAGCCGGGAGACGACCATGTCCTGGTGCTGTGCCACATGCTGTCCAACCGGATCAGCGACGTGTTCGAAGGCGAGTTCGCGGCAAGCGAAGTGACGGTGCCCGAGTGGCGGGTGCTGCTGAGTGTGGCCGGCGGCGGCCACATCAACGCACAGGCCATCGCCGGCCGCTGGGCGATGAACAAGATGACGGTGAGCCGGGCCATCGACAGCCTTGTCGACCGCGATCTCGTCAACCGGTCGCGGAACCCGCTGGACAGGCGGGTTCATGATCTCGGCCTCACCCCGGCCGGCCGGCGGCTTTATGACCGGCTGATCCCGCTCGCCAACCGCCGCTATCATGAATTGACCGCCGGACTGAGCGCGGACGAGCTTCGGCAATTCAAATCCACCCTTGCCAAACTGATCGGGCGGGCCGATGACCTCACCCGCTGAACCGCTGGCCAATGCATCTCCCGGGGACGTGCCGCGAACAATCGCGTCGGCGCGGCCGGACGCGCCGGCCCTCATCGGCAACGGGCGGACGGTCACCTACGGCGAGCTGGACGCCCTCAGCAATCAGGCCGCCCACGCCATCCAATCCCTCGGACTGCCCGATCAATCGGTCATTTCGATCATGGCCGGAAACAGCATCGATTACGTGCCGGTGCATTTCGGCGCGGCGCGGACCAGCCACGTCCTCGCCCACCTTTCGCACCGGTTCACGCCGAAGGAGCTGGGCCACGCTCTCGAGCTCACCAGGACCCGGGTGTTCATCGGCGACGGCCATGCCTGGCCGGTCTATGCCGGGGCGCTGCCGGAACTGAAATCCCCGCCGCGCCTGCTTTCCATGGGAGGCGGCGCGCCATCGGACGCGGACGATTTTGCGTCCCTCATGGCCGGCCAGCCGGAGACCGACCCCGGTATCCCGGTCCGGGCGGCCGATCCCATCACCATTCTGTTCACCAGCGGCACGACCGGCTTGCCCAAGGCCGCGATCGCCAATCACCGGGCGCGGATCATCGCTTCGACGGCGGCGGCCGAGGATCATCCCATCGCGCCCGACGACGTCTGCGCGGTGACCATCCCGTTGTGCCATGCCGCCGGCCTCTACAGCTGGTTCACGCCGATCATGGTGGCCGGCGCCTGCGCGGTAATCCTGGAACACTGGGATCCGGTGAAGTTCATGGAGGCCGCCGAAACCCACGGCCTGACGACCGCCTTCGTGGTGCCGACCCAGATGGCCATGCTGTTCGATCATCCGGACTTCGACCCGGACCGGGTGTCCACCCTGCGGCAATTCATCTATGGCGGCGCGGCCGCGACCGAGGAGCTGCTGGCGCGGGCCGAAAGCGCGCTGCCCGGCGTCCGCATCGTCCAGGCTTTCGGCTCGACGGAGTCCAGTCACGTGCTGTCCCAGCAGCCCGAGGAGCGGGCCGCCAAGCCCGGCACGCTCGGCAAACCGGGCCCGCGTATCGAGGTCGGCGTGTTCACGGCGCCCGGTGTTCCCGCCGAGCCGGGAGAGGAGGGGGAGCTCTGCACCCGGGGGGACCATCTCTTCGACCGCTATATGGATAACGACGAGGATACGGAGGCCTATTTCAAATCCGGCGATGGCTGGGGGTGGACCGGCGATCTCGCGACCATGGACGAAGACGGGGTGGTGACCCTCATCGGGCGGACCAAGGAGGTGATCATTTCGGGCGGCATGAACATTTCGCCGGTCGAACTGGAAAACTCCATCGAGGATCATCCGGCGGTGGCGGCCTGCGCCGCTTTCGGGATGCCGGACGAGAAATGGGGCGAGCTGCCCGCGGCGGCGGTCGTGGTGCGGGACGGCGTCAAGGCCACCGAAGACGACATCCTCGGCCACGGCGCGGACCGCATCGCGTCCTTCAAGCGGCTGCGCCGGATCGTCTTCGTCGACGCCCTGCCGCTCACCGCGTCGGGCAAGATCAAACGAGCCCAGGTGAAGGAGGATTTGGCGCCCCTGCTCGCGAAGGAGGCCCTCGCTTCAAAATAGGGCGTCCAAGTGATATAAGACGGCGCAACGTGAGAAGCCCGTCATGATTCCTCGTTACAGCCGACCCGAAATGGCCGCCGTCTGGGCGCCCGAGAACGTGTTCCGCATCATGTTCGAGATCGAGGCCCATGCCTGCGACGCATTGGCCGAGGCCGGCGTCATCCCCGCGGACGCCGCGAAAGCGGTGCGGGAGCGGGGCGACAAGCCCTATACGCCGGAACGGATCGCCCGGATCGACGAGATCGAGGCCGAAACCAAACACGACGTGATCGCCTTCCTGACCGAGCTTTCCGAGCAGGTGGGGGAGGAGGCGCGCTTCGTCCATCAGGGCATGACCTCGTCGGACGCGCTGGACACCCGCTTCGCCGTCCAACTCGCCCAGGCCGCCGACATCCTGCTGGCCGATCTCGACCGGCTCCTCGCCGCGCTGAAGACGCGCGCCGAGGAACACAAACTCACCCCGACCATCGGCCGCAGCCACGGCATTCATGCCGAGCCGACCACCTTCGGGGTCAAGCTCGCCACCTATTACGCCGAGTTTTCCCGCGCCCGGGACCGCTTGACCAATGCGCGCGCCGAGGTCGCCACCTGCGCCATTTCAGGACCCGTGGGCACTTTCGCCAGCGTCGAGCCGGGGATCGAGGAATACGTCGCCGGGAAACTGGGCCTCGCTCCGGAGACCGTCTCCACCCAGATCATCCCCCGGGACCGGCACGCGATGTTTTTCGCGACCCTCGGGGTGATCGCCAGTTCCATGGAGCGGCTGGCGACCGAAATCCGCCATCTGCAGCGGACGGAGGTGCGCGAGGCGGAAGAGTTCTTCTCGGAAGGGCAAAAGGGCTCGTCGTCCATGCCCCACAAGCGGAATCCGGTGCTGACCGAGAACATCACCGGTCTGGCGCGGATCGTCCGCGCCGCCGTCGTCCCGGCGATGGAAAACGTCGCCACCTGGCATGAGCGGGATATCTCCCATTCTTCCGTCGAGCGGATGATCGCGCCCGACGCCACGGTCACCCTCGATTTCGCCCTCGCCCGGCTGGCCGGGGTGGTGGAAAAACTGGTGGTCTACCCGGACGCCATGCGGGGCAATCTCGACAACCTCCGCGGCTTGGTGTTCTCCCAGCGGGTTCTGCTGGCCCTGACCCAGGCCGGCATGAGCCGCGAGGACGCGTACGCGGCGGTCCAGCGGAACGCCATGGAGGTGTGGAAGAACGGCGCCGATTTCCTGACCGCGCTGAAAAGCGACGCGGACGTCACGGACAAGCTGCCGGAAGACGACCTGACGGCGCTGTTCGATCTCGGCTATCACACCAGGAACGTGGACGCCATCTTCGCCCGCGTCTTCGGCTAGAGCGAGACGACTCGATTGTGAATCGAAAGGGGATTCCCCCGGTTGGCTTGAGCTGATTCCTTGTCGTGGCGTCAACACGAAATCCCCCTCACCCAGCTCCGGCTACGGCTCGCCTG
The DNA here is from genome assembly GCA_028823885.1 of Rhodospirillales bacterium. Classification (GTDB taxonomy): domain Bacteria; phylum Pseudomonadota; class Alphaproteobacteria; order Rhodospirillales; family UBA2165; genus JAJDXO01. Next base: position 19,256 of record JAPPFK010000048.1, read on the forward strand.
GGCAGTCGCTTCGCTTTGTGCCCTAGCTCGCCAAGCCTTCGCAACCCTCTCCCTCAGGGAGAGGGAACGCACATAATATTCCCCTCTCCCCCTTCTTCAGGGGGAGAGGGTTAGGGTGAGGGGGTCATGAGATATGAGAGTGAGGGGGTTGCGCAAACGGCTTCCGAAACGCCGGATACGCGTCCCAATAGTACCGTCACGCTCTAATCGTCGTCGTCGGGGATGGGGTCCGGCGTCGCGCCCTGGCCGAAATTCTTGCCGCCGTTTTTCATGTGCTCGATCTCTTCCGGCGTCGATTCCCGGCCCAAAATTTCGTTGCGGTGGGGATAGCGCCCGAACCTGACGATCAGGTCGCGGTGCTCCGCGACCGCCTTGGCCGTGCGCTCCCGGCCCGTCTTGGGCGCCAGTTCGGTGACCGCATCGAGATCCGCCAACTCTTCCGAATGTTCGTAGGGAAGATAGAAAAAATGCCGCTCGATGGCCGAGACCTCTTCGTCCCACTTGTTGGCGACGGCGTGTTTGGCAACCTCGCGGGCCTTTGCATCGGTCGCGAAGGCCCTGGGCGTCATCCGGAACATGTTGCGCGGGAACTGGTCCAGGAGGATGCAAAGCGCCAGACAGCCCTCCTTGGTCTCCATCCAATGGTCGAGTTCGCCGCCGGCGGCCTTCTCGTGGATCTCCATGAATCCGTCGCGAATCTCCTGATCGAATTCCGGCGTTCGGCCCCGGAACCAGATTGTTCTAAAGGTGCCGTGCTCTTCGCTCCCCGGTTCGCCGAACCAGAAGTCCAATACCTTTTGTTGAATGTCTTCGGTCATTGCTTTTCCTCATCCACCGCTTGGCCAAACGAGTTCTTGGGGTCTTCGAGGAACTTGAGTTCCGCCGCCGTGCTCTCCCGGCCGAGAACGGCATTGCGGTGCGGGAACCGCCCGAATTCAGCGATGATATCCCGGTGCTGGACGGCATACCCCTTAAGATGCTCATCGTCCAGTGTCCCTATCAGCCCGACCGCCCGCTCCTGATCGGCAAGATTCTCCGAATGCTCGAACGGCAGGTAGGTAAACAGCTTCCGGTTCCTGGAGAAATCCCGGTCGTGACCTTGCGAGATCGCGTAGTCGGCCAGTTCCCGCGCCTTGGCGTCGGCGGCGAAGGCCTCGGCCGATCCCCGGAACAGGTTGCGGGAGAACTGGTCCAGCAGAATGATCAAGGCCAGGCAGCCGTCCGGCGTTTCCTTCAAGTGATCGAGTTCGCCGGACGCCGCCTGCCGGTAAGGCTCCATGAACTTCCGCCCGATCTCGGCATCCAATTCCGCGTCGGCTTTGAACCACCATTCGCCCTTGTCGTCGAAATCCGCGTCGCCCGGCTCGCCGAACCAGAACGACAGGACGCCGGAGACCAGCGCCTGGCCGGGTTCGATCAGTGTTTGATCTTTTCTACCCATGGACCCGGTTTTACGCCCGCAACCGTCCGGGCGCAACGAAACGGAAACGCCAAAGAATGAATGGGTCAGGAGGCCTCGTCGGCGATCTGCTGTTTCGCGACGTCCATGAGCCCGTCCAGCTTTTCCCGGACCTCGTCCTCGGAAATGTCCGCCTCGTGCTCGGCGATGTCCTTCATCACCTTGCGCATGACGTCTTCGATACCGGGCTCTTCGAGGTCGGCCACAACCACGGATTTGGCATAGTCGGCGACCTCGCTCTCGGGCAGCCCGAAGCGTTCAGCGAGCCATTCGCCGAGCAGCCGGTTGCGCCGGGCCTCCGCCTTGAATTCCTGCTCCTGGGTGAGCTTGAACTGAGTTTCGTGGGCTTTGCCCCGTTCGGCGAGCGAGTCGGCCATATCGGTCTCCCTTGAAGCGTTGTTGGGTCGGAATGGGCGTCGAATTGTCGGGTATGTACGCCGGGACGCATTGTATCGCAATGACACCGGACGGGAAAATATTCAACCCTGCGTTCCCTGCTGGTACTTCCGGCACCCAGGGGCTATCAATCGGTCATGTGCACCGTCATCGTCCTGCGCCAGCCCGGAGAAGACTGGCCTCTTATTCTTGCCGCAAATCGAGACGAATCCCTGGCCCGGCCGTGGAAACCGCCGGCCCGCCACTGGCCCGACCGGGAGGACGTGGTGGCCGGCATGGACGAGTTCGCGGGCGGCACATGGCTCGGCATCAACGAGAACGGAGTGATCGCCGCAATTCTCAACCGCCGGGGGGCCTTGGGACCGGCGGACGGCTACCGCTCCCGCGGCGAGCTGCCTCTGGAGGCGCTGGACCACGCCGATGCGGCGGATGCGGCGGAAGTGCTGGGCCATCTGGATACCGCCGCCTACCGCCCCTTCAATATGGTGATCGCCGACAACACCGACGCTTTCTGGCTGCGCCATGCCGACGACGGCGCGGACGGACGGGTCGAGGTGCTGCCGATCCCGCCCGGCCTCTCGATGATTACGGCCAGTGACCGGAACGACAAGATTTCGGCCCGCATCCGGACCTACCTGCCGCGTTTCAAGAAGGCCCATCCGCCCAACCCGACCCTGGGTGATTGGGAGGACTGGCAGCACCTGTTGGGCAGCCGCATCTTCGACCCCGACGAAGGGCCGGAAGGCGCCATGTCCATCGTCACCGGGGACCGGGAATTCGGCACCGTGTCTTCGTCGCTGATGGCCCTGCCGGCGGTCGAAAACGAAGGTGCGCGGCCCATCTGGCTGTTCGCGCCGGGCCGGCCCGACGATACCGAATTCGACGACGTCATCCTGTGATGCCGGGTCCGCTGGATCGGCTCTAGGGACCAATTGTGCGGTGGCCGCTCTACTGCTATAGAGGCAACATCTGGGGGCGCGGATCGCGGCCTCGTTTTCCGGGATCAAATCATGGCCAGACGCAGGCAGATTTTCGAGGGCAAGGGCAAGGACATCTTCGAAGGCCCGGAGCCCGGCACCATCGTCCAGCACTTCAAGGACGATGCCAGCGTCCACTCGGGCGCCAAGACCGGCATGATCACCGGCAAGGGCGTCATCAACAACCGTATTTCCGAACATTTGATGACCCGGCTGTCCGAGGTCGGTATCCCGACCCACTTCATCCGCCGGCTCAACATGCGGGAACAATTGATCCGCGAGGTGGAGATCATCCCCATTTCGGTGGTGGTGCGAAACGTGGTCGCGGGCTCGCTCGCCACCCGCTTCGGGCTCGAGGAAGGCCGCCGGCTCGAACGGTCGATCGTCGAGTTCTACTACAATTCGGATGACCTCAAGGATCCGATGGTGCTGGAAGAGCACATCACCGCCTTCGGCTGGGCCAGCCACCAGGAGATCGATGAAATCATCGCCCTGTCGCTTCGGGTCAACGATTTCCTGTATGGGCTGTTTGTCGGTATCGGCATCCGGCTTGTCGACTTCAAGCTGGAATTCGGCCGGGTGTGGGAGCACGACCAGCTTCGTATCCTCGTCGCCGACGAGATCAGCCCGGATACCTGCCGGCTGTGGGACGTGGACACCGGCGAGAAGCTCGATCTCGACCGCTTCCGGGAGGATCTGGGCGGGATCGAGGAGGCCTACCAGGAAGTCGCCCGGCGGCTCGGCATCCTGCCCGAGGGCGGGGTCACGGACCTGGAAATTCCTACAATCGGAGCCGTCAGGAATATCAGTGAAAGCTAAAGTGCACGTGACGCTGAAGAACGGCGTTCTCGATCCCCAGGGCAAGGCCGTCGGCCACGCGCTCCAAGCGTTGGGATTTGACGGCGTCGGCGATGTGCGCCAAGGCAAGTACATCGAGATTGATCTCGCCGACACGGACGCCGGCGCGGCCAAGGCGCGGGTCGAGGATATGTGCCGGAAGCTTCTCGCCAATACGGTGATCGAAAACTACGCCATCGAGATCGAGTAGCGCAATAAATGTTGCCGCCCGGGTCGGGAGAACATGGACGAGCCGGACTTTGAATGGGACGAAACCAAACGCTGGGAAAATCTTCGAAAACACGGCATCGACTTTCGCGAGGTTTACCGCTTGTTTTGGAATGCCACGCTTGAGGATTACGATTGGGAACATTCCGAAAGCGAGGAGCGCTACAAAGTCCTGGGACTACTCGAGGAAGAGGTAATTTTCTGCGTCTATACCGAGCGCGGCCAAAAAAAAGGCGCATCGTTACCGCACGCAAGGCGACGAGAGCCGAAAGAGTGCTATACTTAACGAGTTTCTTGGGAGAAGAAATTAATGATTGAATTTGGCTAAAGCGATGGAGGAACGCAAACCGCTTGATGAGGACGACGAAGCGACCAATCCAGAAGACTGGATCGGCGCCGCGAGAGTGCGACCGGGCGAAAAAAAATATGAGGTGGCCAGCCTAGGCAAGGTCTTTTTTGTATTCCGTTCATCCAAGGCGTCATCATTGTATGTCGTTTTGGCCGGAGAAGAGAAAAAGGGCCTGCCGGACGAGCCAAATGGCGGTGAGTGGAATTTCTTCAAGAAATTTCCAGCCACCGGCCAATCCAGAATCGGATTTTCAGAAGCCGAAGCTCTGGCCGATATTCGCGACAAGGGCTACCATCTGGTGAACGTCGAATTCCAGACAACAGTTGGCGCGGCTGAATAGATGATGTCCGACGGTCGTTATCGATTGCTGCAGCACGCTTAGCAGCACAGGAAACGACGAAAACGTCTATGCGCACCGCCGTCATCGTCTTCCCCGGCTCCAATCGTGAACGTGACATGCGCCTGGCGCTCGGCGGGAGCTTCGGCGAAGACCCGGTCATGGTCTGGCACCGGGACACCGACCTTCCCAAGGTGGATTTGATCGTCCTGCCGGGCGGTTTTTCCTACGGCGACTATCTGCGCGCCGGCGCCATGGCCGCCCACTCGCCGATCCTCAGGGAGGTCGCGGCGCGGGCCGATGCGGGCGTCCATGTGCTGGGGGTGTGCAACGGGTTCCAAATTCTCGCCGAGACCGGGCTGCTGCCCGGCGCCCTGATGCGCAACGCCGGCCTCAAGTTCGTCTGCAAGGAGGTTCACCTGAAGGTGGAGCGCGCCGACACCGCCTTTACCGGCGGGTTCCAGGCGGGCGACGTGCTGCGCTGCCCCGTTGCCCATCACGACGGCAATTACTTCGCCGATGCCCGGACATTGGACGCGCTGGAAGGCGAGGGACGGGTCGCGGTCCGTTATTGCGACGAGACCGGCGCACTGACCGAGGCCGCCAATCCCAACGGCTCCCAGCGCAATATCGCCGGCATCTACAACGAGCGGCTCAATGTGCTGGGCATGATGCCCCACCCGGAAGACGCCGTGCATCCGCTGTTGGGCGGCCTCGGCGGCAAGCCCCTTTTCGACGGCATGGCGGCGGGCATCGGGGAAGCCGCCTAGATGGATGCCCAAGAAAACCAAGTGACGCCCAACATCATCGCCGGGCACGGGCTGACCTCCGAGGAGTACGACAAGATTCTGGAGATTTTGGGCCGGGCGCCCAACCTCACCGAGCTCGGCGTATTCAGCGTCATGTGGTCCGAGCACTGCTCGTACAAATCCTCCAAGAAGTGGCTGAAGACCCTCCCCACCGAAGGGCCGCGGGTCATCTGCGGACCGGGCGAGAACGCGGGCGTGGTGGATATCGGCGACGGTCTCGCCGCCATCTTCAAGATGGAAAGCCACAACCATCCCAGTTTCATCGAACCCTACCAGGGCGCCGCGACCGGGGTCGGCGGTATCCTGCGGGACGTGTTCACCATGGGCGCGCGGCCGGTCGCCAACATGAACGCGCTCCGCTTCGGCGATCCCCGGCACCCCAAAACCCGGCATCTGGTGGCCGGCGTGGTGGCGGGAATCGGCGGCTACGGCAACTGCGTCGGCGTGCCGACGGTGGGCGGGGAGACCAACTTCCACACCCGCTACGACGGCAACATCCTGGTCAACGCCATGACCGTGGGTATCGCGGAGGCCGACAGGATTTTCTATTCCGCCGCCACCGGGCCTGGGAACCCGGTGGTCTATGTGGGCTCCAAGACCGGCCGAGACGGCATTCATGGCGCCACCATGGCGTCGGCAGAGTTCAACGAGGACTCGGAGGAAAAACGCCCGACCGTGCAGGTCGGCGATCCGTTCACCGAGAAACTGCTCATCGAAGCGTGCCTCGAACTGATGGCCACCGGCGCCATCGTCGCCATCCAGGACATGGGGGCGGCGGGGCTGACCTCGTCGTCCTTCGAGATGGCGTCCAAGGGCGGCGTCGGGGTGGAGCTCGACCTCGATCAGGTGCCGGCCCGCGAGGAAGGCATGACCGCCTACGAGTTCCTGCTGTCCGAAAGCCAGGAGCGGATGCTGATGGTCCTGAAGCCGGGCTCCGAGGACAGAGCGCGCGCGATCATGGAGAAGTGGGAGCTCGATTTCGCCGTGGTCGGGCATCTGACGGATACGGGCCGCATGGTGGTGCGCCATCACGGCGAAATCGCCGCGGATCTGCCCATCGACCCGCTGGCCCTGGCGTCTCCCGAGTATGACCGGCCGTGGGAGCCGGCCCCGAAGCGGCCGGTTCTCGCCGCCGACGAGGTGCCCGAGGTTGCGCCGCTGGACGCCCTCATGACCTTGATGGGATGCCCCGATCTCGCCTCGCGCCGCTGGATCTGGGAGCAGTATGATCACCTGATCATGGGCGATACGGTGCAGCGCCCGGGCGGCGATGCGGCGGTGGTGCGCATTCAAGGCGCGAACGGCGCGGTGACCGGGAAGGCGCTCGCCATCACCACCGACGTGACCCCCCGCTATTGCCTGGCCGACCCGGAGGAGGGCGCCAAGCAGGCGGTCGCCGAGGCCTGGCGCAATCTGACGGCGGTTGGCGCCAAGCCGCTGGCGATCACCGACAACATGAATTTCGGCAATCCGGAGAAGCCGGACATCATGGGCCAGTTCGTCGGCTGCGTGGCCGGCATCCGTCAGGCGTGCGAGGCCCTGGACTTCCCCGTCGTGTCGGGCAACGTCTCGCTCTACAACGAGACCGCCGGTATCGCCATATTGCCGACCCCGGCCATCGGCGCCGTGGGTCTCCTCGACCGGTACGACGGGTCGGCGGGCATCGCGGTCCCGGACGAAGGCCTGACCCTGGTCCTGATCGGCGGGACATCCGGGCATCTCGGCCAGAGCCTCTATCTCCGGGAACTCCACGGCCGCGAAGAGGGCGCGCCGCCGGTCGTCGATCTTGCCGCCGAACGGCTGAACGGCGATCTGGTGCGGCGGCTCATCGCGGAGGAAAAGATCGCGGCGTGCCACGACCTCTCCGACGGCGGCCTCCTGGTCGCCGCCGCCGAGATGGCGCTTGCCGGAAGCACAGGGGTGTCGATCGGCGTGCCGGAGGGCATCCCGGCTCATGCCTGGCTGTTCGGCGAGGACCAGGCCCGCTATCTGATCGCCACCGGCGACGCCGAAGCGGTGCTCGCGGCGGCGGAATCGGCGGGCGTGCCGGCGGCTGAAATCGGTACTTCAGGCGGTGATGCAGTCACGGTGGACGGCGCCTCGATCTCCCTCGATGACCTGCGTCACATCCATGAAAGCTGGCTGCCCGGCTACATGGCCGGAACGTGACACCGGCCACCACATGTTTTAGGTTGAATCCCTTCGCCTGTGTATCGGCATGATTTCGACCGCCAACTCATTTCGAAAGGACACAATTGCCATGGGGAAAGCGTTTCTTGCCGCCATCGTGCTGGCGCTGCTCGCGTTGCCGCAGGGTGCGGCTGCCCAGGACTTCCTGACCGCTGCCGAGCTCAAGGCCTTTTACACCGACCGGAAAATCGACCTCCGCGGCCGCGATGGCGTCGACATGATCCAACATTTCAAGCCGGGCGGTGTTCTGGTCACCCAGTTCGACCGGCCGGGCAATCTCCATTCCCACGAGACCAAATGGCGGGTGACGGACGACGGCAAGATCTGCTTCAACAACGCCAAGGGCCGGCGTTTCTGCAACAAGATTAAGAAGACCGCGGACGGCTACAAGCGGTTCAATCCCCGCGGTCAGGAACTGCGTGGCTACTGGAAGCCGCGGCTATAGGGGCGCGGCCTCGCTCGCGTCCTTGCAATCGGCTGAAATCCGGCCTAAATCCCACAGGGAATTTGTGGACCACTTGGTCAGAGAAATAGTCTAAAACAGGATCAACCCGTGGGCGGTACCCCGGGGACGGATGTTGAGGAACCGGCCATGGCGATGGACATCGGCGAGATCGAACGGATGATCAAGGAAAGCATCCCCGATGCCCAGGTGCAGATCGAAGACCTGCGGGGTGACGGCGACCACTATGCGGCGCTGGTGACCTCCAAGGAATTCGTAGGCATGAGCCGGGTTCAGCAGCATCAACGGGTCTATCAGGCGCTCCAGGGAAAAATGGGGACCGACCTCCATGCCCTGGCGCTACAGACCAACGTTCCCGAGTAACCGCCCGCCAGTCACCCGAACCGAGGGGAATCTTCCGAAATGAACGAACATCCCGTCTACCAGCAAATCCAGCAGGAGATCGACGACAATCCCGTTGTCCTGTTCATGAAGGGGACTCCCATGTTCCCGCAGTGCGGCTTTTCGGCCGCCGTCGTCCAGGCGCTGACCCTGATGGGCGTCAAGTTCAAGGGCGTCGACGTGCTGACCGACCCGGGGGTCCGGGACGGCATCAAGGAGTTCTCCAACTGGCCGACCATTCCCCAGCTTTATGTGAAGGGCGAGTTCGTCGGCGGCTGCGACATCGTTCGGGAAATGTACGAGACCGGGGAACTGGAAAAGGTCTTCACCGACGCCGGTGTCGAGACCGAGCCCATGCAGACCGCCCAGTAGGGCGGCTGCGGAAAGCCATGCAGACCGCCCAATAGGGCGGCTGCGGTTAGGGGTGAATGGCGCCGTCGGTGCGCTTGATCAGGAATTCGTCCCGCCGGGCGATGAAGTCGCCGGCCACGGAGGCCACGGCCTCCGGCCGCTCCGCATCCATGGCGTGGGCGGCATCGTAGATCATCACCACATGGCACCTGGGCATGATCTCCCGGTAAAGCCGGCCGATGCGGGGCGGGATAAGCTTGTCTTCGGTGCCGAGCAGAACGAGGGTCGGGGTGTCGATCTCGCGCATCCGCGCTTCCAATTCCTCGTCCCGGTCGGGACCGTGCAGCCGTTCAATCAGCGCCGCCTGCTTCCTGGCGATCTCCGGATCGGGCCGGGGAATGGGCGGCATGTTCTCCGGATGGGCGTACATCAACGCTTCCATGTTCTCATGGGACCCCTCGGCGCGCCCCGGCGCCGCGCCCCCCTCGCGAATGGCCGCCGGCCCCACCCCGAGAATATTGCGAAGATTCTGCTCGAATACCGCGCCCCCCTCGCGAATGGCCGCCGGCCCCACCAGGACCAGCGCCTCGATGGGTTCGGGGTTCCGTGCCGCCATGCACAGCGCCAACCGGCCGCCAAAGGAATTGCCGATGATCGAGAACGCGGCGATGCCGAGCGCGGCAATCGCGGCATGCAGCGTGTCGGCCATTTCGAACATGGTTCGATGGCGCGTGTTCTCGGCCGAATTGCCGAAGCCCGGCGCCTCGACGGCGAGCACCCGGAAATTCTCCGACAGCAGCGCATGGGCGCCCGAAATTCGCGACCCGCCGCCACCGTGCAGGGCGACGACGGCAGGGCCTTCGCCCGCTTCCCGGTAGCGTATGTCAAAGCCGTCGGCCTCAACGAACTTCTCGGTGAAACCGGCTTCGGGGCCGGGCGGGTTCGACATCTCGTCCATAAGCCTCGCCTCCGTCACCAGCCGCGGATTTCCGGCAGGACCTTCTCGGTCATCAATTCGATGGACTTGGTGGTCTTGTCGCCGATTTGAATGGCCGCCGTCAGATCGAGAATGCCCGCCCCGAGCTCCTCCCTCACCCGCCCGATCTGCTTGATGACCGTCGCCGGACTGCCGATCAGAATCTGACCGTTGTCGATCCGTTCCCGGAGACCGGTTTGGGACACTTTCATCTCCGATGGCCTGTGTTCGGGGCCGGAGAAATATCCGGTCTTGCGAAGCGAGGCCATCAGGTCCTGATTGAGAATGGAGATGCCCCGGAAACGGCTGGCGCCGGCATCACGCAGTTCCTGTTCGGCCTGCTCGTCGGTGTCCGAAAGATGAAACGTCATCCGGTACAGCACGTCGTCCGGCGTCGGTTCCCAGCCCGCTTCGGCGCACTGTTCGCGATAGTAGGCCGCCGACTTGCCGGCCGCCTGCACGGTTGTGACCGCGAACCCCAGGCTCACCCGGTTCCTGGCGGCTAACGCCGCGCTTTCGGGGCTCGAGCCCGACATGAACATGGGCGGATGCGGGTCCTGGACCGGCCGCGGCCAGATGGAGATGGTCCGATATTGGAAGTACCGGCCCTGCCAGCCGAACGGCTGTTTCTCCGTCCAGGCCATCTTGATCAGTTCGAGGCCTTCCTGGAACCGGCCCCGGGATTCATCGGGATTGATGTTGTAGGTCACATATTCATTGGGCGTGCCGCGCATCAGCCCGGCGATCACCCGGCCGTTCGACAGGGTATCCAGCATGGCGAATTCCTCGGCGACCCGGATCGGATTGAGGATGGGGAGGTCGGGTCCGAGCAAGGCAACCTTGGCCCGCTTGACCCGCTGGGTCACCGCGCCGGCCAGGACCATGGGATTCGGGGCGATGGAAAAGGGCGCATAGTGGTGCTCCGCCACCGACACCCAGTCCCAGCCGAGCTGATCGACCATCTCGGCCTGCGAGAGGGCGGTTTCGTAGGAAAACTCGGCGGCTTCCGGTGAGTAGTCGTCCGCCGGGACCGGCCAGCCCTTCCCCTCCGACGGGCCCAGATACCGGCAGCTGCAGAACAATGAAAGCTTCATGGCGGACGATCCCCGTCACCGCATGGCTAATACAGCCGCGCCGGCAGCCACAGCGCGATCTGAGGGAGCAGCAGGAGAATGGCGATCAGTCCAAAATGCGCGGCAAGGAACGGAACGATGCCGCGGTAGACATCGCCCAATGCAATATCCGGCATCTGGGCGCGAATGACGAAGATATTGAGGCCGACCGGCGGGGTGATCATCCCCACCTCGACGGCGACGAGGACCAGGATACCGAACCAGATGCCGCTATAGCCGACCGCTTCGGCGAGCGGCAGGAACACGGGCACCGTGATCAGGATCATGCTGATGGCGTCGAGGAAGAAGCCCAGCGCCACATAAAACGCCACCAGCATCAGGATCACCACCCAGGGCTGGACGCCGAGGGCGCCCACATACTCGGTGATCGCGTTGGGCAATTGGGTGAGCGCCATGAAATAGGAAAACAGGAAGGCGCCGATGACGATGACAAACAACATGCCGGTGGTCCACGCGGTCTCCAGCAAACTGTCCAGCAGTCCGCGCCAGCTCATTGTCCGGGTGGCGAAGGCGATAATGATGGCGACGAACGCGGCGACGGCGGCTGCTTCGGTTGGCGTCATGAATCCGGAGTAGATGCCGCCGACGGCGATGGTGAAGAGGATGGCCATCTTCCAAAGCCCGCCAAACTCGCTTAAGCGTTCCCTAAAGCCCATCCAGGCGCTCCTGGGCATGCGGTTCGGCTGCACGAACGCCACTGCGGCGATCACCACGATATGCAGGGCGGCCCCGGCGAGCCCCGGAAGCAGGGCCGCGGCGAACAGCTGGGGCACGCCCTCTTCGGCGATGATGGCGTAGATCACCAGGACCACCGAGGGCGGGATCAGGACGCCCAGGATGCCCCCGGATGCCACGACCCCCGTCGCCATTCGTTCGTCATAGCCGAACCGCCGCATCTCCGGGACGGCGACCCGGGTCATGGTGGCGGCGGTGGCCAGCGAGGAGCCGCAGATGGCGCCGAAGCCCGCGCATGCCCCGACGGTGCCCATCGCCAGGGCGCCGCGGAACCCACTGAACAGCGCGTTCGCCGCTCGATACAGCTCCTTCGACATGCCGGCCTTGGAGGCGACGACACCCATCAGCACAAACAGTGGCACGACGGTGAGCGCATATTTGTCCGTGAGATCGTAGGGGGTCGACCCGGCGGTGATCAGCGCCGTTTCCCAGCCGTCGATAGCGGCGTACCCCAACAATCCCGTAAGCCCCATTGCGATGGCCACTGGTACGCGCAACAGTATCAGGCCGAACAGCCCGGCCATGGCGATCAGCCCAATGACCTGTGTACTCACAGCGCCGAGTCCTCCCGGGGTCCGTCGAGGGTCGAATCCGTCGGCACCCCGGTTCGCCAGTAATGCACGACCACCCAGACGGTGCCGATAATCGAGAGGGCAAATCCAATGATAATCGGAACCCAATGGGTAAACCGGTTGATGCTGAGAGTCATCGTAACCTCGGCGAACTCCAGCTTATCGAGGGCCGGCTCGACCATCTCGATCATCATCACGATGAGAAACACGAGGGTGACGATCAAACCGAAGAACCGAAGCGCCACGCGGGCCTTCCGGGAGATCACCTGATCAATCACGTCCACGGTCACGTTCTCATCCCGCAGAAACACGCCGGGCATGGCGACGAAGATCATCGCCACGAGGGACAACTCCATCACGTCGACCACGCCGAGGATCGGGAAGTCGAAGAACTGCCGGGACGCGACGGTGAAGGTGGTGAACAGCATCATGAACACCAGTACCAAAGCGGCGGGGGGGGGGGGCGGGCGCGCCCCGGGCGGGGGGGGGGGGAAAAAAATTGGAACGGG
>JAPPFK010000048.1:31967-49836 GCA_028823885.1 Rhodospirillales bacterium
CAAACACCCACCCCCCCCCCCCCCGCCTTTTTTCGTTCGGCCAACCCCGGGGGGGGGGGGGGGTTTTTTTTTTTTTAAAACAAAAAAAACCCCCCCCCCCGCCGGGCGGGCCCCCCACCCCCCCCCCCCCGCGTCCCTCGGTGTGCCAAACATTGGGAAACGCGTTCCCGGTCTCGTCGCCTATTGGGTCCAGAAGCTGCGCGACGTCTTTTCGTGCTTGGCCGCCAGTTCCTTCATCATGTTGTAGACCGCCCGCGCCGGCAGGCCCTTTTTTTCCAGCTCGGCGATCTTAGCTTCGGCGACCTTGGCGCCGATCGCACGGAACTTTGCATCCTCTTCCTTGGATAGCCGCACTGGCGTCATACCGGCTTTCATCATGATGCCCTTGCCGATGGGGTCGAGCTTGTCCCATTCGTGGCCGACCTCCTTTTCGACGCCGACGAAAGACTGATCCACCTTGGCGCGAGCACCTGCCGACAGGCCATCATAGGACTTCTTATTCATGCAGATGCAGAAGCTGGCGACATAGGAGTACATCTCGGTGGTGTACTTGGTCACCGGCCCCATGCCGAAGGCAATGCCGGCTCCGCCGTAGTCGGTCCAGGCGCCGTCAATCGAGCCCTTTTGCATGTTGTCGACGATCTGGGTCGGCGGCATGCCGACGGGTGTGCCGCCGAGGGCGGCCACGAATTCCTTGATGGTCGCTGAAGCGAACCGGAGCCGCATGCCTTTCACGTCGTCTACCGAACGGATTGCTTTCTTGGCCGTGTGAATATTCCCCGGCTGATGGGTCATCAGCAGGAGCGGTTGCACCCCCTTATGCTCAGGCGCCAAATACTTGGATTTGAGCGTCGGGTCATTGAGCACCTTGGCGCCAACCTCGGCGCTCGCCACCATATAAGGCAGATTGGAAATCTCCGACAGCGGGAAGCGCCCCGGCGTGAACCCGTGGACCAACCAGGTGATGTCAGCCTGTCCGCGCCGTGCAAGATCATAGTATTTGGGCGGCGGGCCCAACTGCCCGCCAGGGAAGATGGTGAACTTCACTTCGCCCGCGGTCCCGGCTTCTATCTTCTTCGACCAGTTGGCGATCCACTGGGACACCGAATGCTTTGGGGTGACGAAATGTGCGATCTTCAGATCGGCGGCGGTTGCCTGGCCGGCGCCGATGGCCGCCACTGCGGCAGATGCGAGAACAAATTTCTTGAACATGGTCCTGACCTCCCTGTTGTGCGTGCTTTTCGTGTGCGAGTCGTAGCGGAAAGCATAGGCGGAATGTTCCGCCCGAACCAAGGGATTTGGCCGGAATTTCGTGGGCGGTCGCCCACCGGACAGGGTCAGACGGGTATTACGACCAATTCCTTGCGCGGCGTCCCGTCGCGGTAGCGTCCGATATACTCGTCCGGGTCGATGGGAATGCCGGAGATGTTCTTCTTGTAGGCCTCGGTCTCGAAGTAGCCCAGGAACTCCTCCTCGGTATCGAAATTGACGCAGTTCATTTCGGCCCAATTTCCATCCGGGTCCTCGTAATAGAAGCTGGTGCTGACACCATGATTCCAGGTCTGGGACGGAGAGATGCCGGCTGCCTTGAGGAGCTCGTAGCGATCGAACAACTCATCGAAGTTGGCATGGGCCATCTGAAAATGATGCATGCCCGGATCCGCGCCGGGCGTGCCGCCGGTGCCGTCCACCTCGAAGATGCCGAGTATCTGCGTGAAGGGATAGGAGCCGGTGAGCTTGAAGAAGGCAATTTGCTGGGACTTGGTCCACGATGTTTTCTCCGGCCGGCCGCGGGTGAAAAACGGCTCGGTCGCCAGTGCGGTGATGTACCAATCCCGCATGACATCGAACCGGCCGGTCTTCAGGACCACTTCGCTGATGGTTGGAGCCGGAATTCCTGGCTGGTTACCGTCCATATTGTGTCTCCCCCTGGCTTTACTGAATCGGCCGGCCGCGTAGTGCGGCGGCGGCCCTCAGAATAGCATCGCAATCGATTTCAAAGTGAGTGTAAAGATCGCCGATGGTGCCGGTCTGCCCGAAATGCTCGACGCCCAATGCCGATGTCCGATGTCCGCGAACACCGCCCAGCCAGGAAAGCGCCGCCGGATGCCCGTCGTGAACCGTAAGCAGACGGGCATGTCCCGGAATACCGGCCAGCAGCCGCTCGACATGGCATTGGGCGGTTGCCGCGCCGTGACGCCGCGCCCGTTGCGCCGCCTGCCAGCCCGCATTGAGGCGGTCGGCGGACGTCACGGCGAGGACGCCGATGTCCCTGAAATGCTCCGCCGCCATGCCCGCCGCGGTCATCGCTTCCGGCGCCACGACACCCTGATAGGTGATGATCAACTCGCAATTGGGACCGGGACGTCTTAGCCAATAGGCGCCATTGATCAGGTCGTCCTTCTGGCCGCTCGAGAACTCCCTCACCGGTTGCTCCAGTTTGCGCGTCGAACAACGGAGGTAGACCGAGCCGCCGGTGTGATCCCGAAGCCATGTGGCGGGATCCGGATCGCCAGCGCCGTCACGCTGCATGTAGTCGAACGACCATTCCATGATCGTCCGGAGTTCGTCCACGAAGGCGGGCTCGAATGCGGCGAGACCGTCCTGGGCCATGCCGATCAGCGGTGTGCCGATGGATTGGTGGGCGCCCCCCTCCGGCGCCAGCGTGACGCCTGACGGGGTGGCCACCAGCAGGAAACGGGCATCCTGGTAGCAGGCATAGTTCAGCGCATCGAGCCCCCGGGCGATGAACGGGTCATAGAGAGTGCCGATAGGCAGCAGCCGTTCGCCGAACAGCGAATGGGACAACCCGGCGGCGGCCAGGGCGAGGAACAGGTTGTTTTCGGCGATCCCCAATTCGATATGCTGACCGCCGGGATCGAAACTCCACTTCTGGCCGCTGACCACCTTTTCCTGGCGGAAGGTATCGCTGATGGTCTCCGCGGCGAACAGATTCCGCCGATTGATCCACGGTCCGAGGTTGGTCGATACGCTGACATCCGGCGACAGGGTCACGATCCGGTCCGCGTAAGGCTCATCGGAACGGCCGATTTCGTTGAGGAGCTTGCCGAACCCTTCCTGTGTCGAGGCGGCGCCGGCCGCGGTTTCGGGCAGCGCGGGAACCGGAACGGGTTTTGCCGATGTGCGGCGATTGCCGCCCGCGTTGAACGGCACCGCATCCAGGAAGGCCTCGAAATCGGGCGCCGGAACGTCGATCCCCTCATGGGGTTCCCATTCGTGCCCCGGACGAATGCCCATGGTCTTCCGGAAGCCGGTCATCTGATCCGGCGTCAGAATGCCGGCATGGTTGTCCTTGTGGCCGGCGAGCGGCAGTCCCCATCCCTTGATGGTATAGGCGATGAAGCACACCGGACGGTCGTGATCGATGGCGGCGAAGGTATCGATCAGGGTCGGCAGGCAGTGGCCGCCGAGGTTCCCCATCAGTTCGGCCAATTCCCCGTCGGACCGGCGGGACACGACGGCGAGGGCCTCCCCGTCGTTCGAGAAGTCGTCAAGCAGCCGCTCCCGCCATGCGGCGCCTCCCTGATAGGTCAGCGCCGAATAGAGGGGGTTGGGGCAGTCGTCGATCCACCGGCGCAGCGTTTCGCCGCCCGGCTCGGCGAAGGCGGCCCGCTGCAATGCCCCGTATTTCAGGGTGACCACGTCCCAGTCGAACGCGGCGAAAGTCTTCTCGATCCGGCTGTAGAGCCCGTCGTGAACGATTCCGTCCAGGCTCTGGCGGTTATAGTCGATGACCCACCAGGTGTCGCGGAGTCCGTGTTTCCATCCTTCGAGCAGGCACTCGTAGATGTTGCCCTCGTCCAGTTCCGCATCGCCCACCAGGGCGATCATCCGGCCCGGTTTCAGCGTGCGGCCCCAGTCCTTGGCCCGGACGTAATCCCGGATCACGGAGGCGAATGCGGCCATCGCCGCCCCAAGGCCCACCGACCCGGTCGAGAAATCCACGTCGTCGGTATCCTTGGTCCGGGACGGATATGCCTGGGCGCCGCGGAAGGCGCGGAAGTTCTCCAGCTTGTCCAGGCTCTGATTGCCGAGCAGGTATTGAATGGCATGAAACACCGGCGCGGCGTGGGGCTTCACGGCGACCCGGTCCTCGGGCCGAAGCACGGAGAAATAGAGCGCGGTCATGATCGACACCATGGACGCGCAGGATGCCTGGTGCCCGCCGACCTTGAGGCCGTCCCCGTTGGGGCGAAGGTGATTGGCGTTGTGGATCATCCAGGCGGAGAGCCACAGAATCTTGCGCTGAAGCTCCTCCAGGACGATCTCCGGGCTCGGTTGGCCGGTGCGGGTCCGGCTGGGACCGATCATCTGCATGACCTGACGAAATTGCCAGGATTCGCAAAAAATATCCTTGCGAATTGTGCGCCTAGAGATGCCGTGATTGGAATTTTCGATTAGCAATAGATAAAAATACAGCATAAAATGCCAACCATGGAGCTGGATGCGATCGATGCACGAATTCTCACCGAGCTTCAATCCGACGGCGGCCTGACCAACGCGGAACTGGCCGAACGGGTGGGGTTGTCGCCGTCGCCCTGCCTTCGCCGGGTGAAACTTCTCACCGATGCGGGGGTCATCAAAAAGCGGGTTGCGCTGGTGGACGGCAACGCCATCGACCTGAAGGTCAGCGTCTTCATTCACGTCACCCTGGAAAAGCAGATCGAAGAGAACCTGTCCGAATTCGAGGCGGCCATCGAGGCGCGGCCCGAGGTGGTCGAGTGCTATCTCATGACGGGCGAGTCCGATTACCTTCTGCGGGTGGTCGTTCCCGACCTCGAGGCCTACGAGCGATTTCTGATGGAGCATTTGACCCGCATACCCGGCGTATCCAACATCAAATCCTCCTTCGCCCTCAATCAGGTGAAATATTCCACCGCCCTGCCGCTCGATCATCTGTCTTGATCCCCGGTCTTGAACATTCTGCGAATCTGGGGCGTATAGAGCCGCGACTTCACAGGGGAGAGGCACATGGCGGCAAAAGCAAAGCCCGGCGACACGGCGCCCGACTTCACGCTGCCCAGGGACGGCGGCGGGTCGGTGAAGCTGTCGGAACTTCGCGGCAGGAAAGTGGTGCTCTACTTCTATCCCAAGGACGACACGCCCGGCTGAACCCGGGAAGCCGCCGAGTTCCGTGACGAACTCCACGCATTCTCCGAGGCGGGCGCCGAGATCATCGGTATCTCCAAGGACAGCGCCTCCAAGCACGACAAGTTCAAGGCCAGGCACAAGTTGAATTTCACCCTGCTCTCGGACGAAGAGGGCACGGTATGCGACGCCTACGGCTCCTGGGTCGAGAAGTCCATGTACGGCAGGAAGTACATGGGAATCGACCGGTCCACCTTCCTGATCGATGAGACCGGGACCCTCAAATCCGAGTGGCGGAAGGTCAAGGTGGCGGGACACGTGGCCGAAGTGCTGGCCGCCGTCCAGGCCCTATGACCCGCGCGACCGTCGTGGCTGTCGGGCCCGGCGACGGCGGGTTCCTGACGGGGAAAGGCGCCGGAATCATTGCCGGAGCGGACGTGATCGCCGGTTTCGAGACCGTACTCGAGACCGCCCGGCCTCACGCCAAGCCGGGAGCCGAGATACTTTCCATGGATTACCCCAACCAGGAGGCGCAACTCGACCTGGCGGCGGCGCGCGCCGCGGACGGAAAGACCGTCGTGGTCTGTGCCTGGGGGGATTTGAACGTATCGTGCAACGAACTCCTCGACCGGGTTCGCCAACGCATCGACGAGGTCGAACTGGTGCCCGGCATCAGCTGCATTCAGATTGCCGCGGTGCGCTCGGGGATCGCCATGGAGCAATCCCTCTTCGTCACTTTGCACCGGCGCTACGGCCACGAAGAACAGCTCGACGATCTGATCCACTACCTCAAGGAGGCGCGGCGGAACGTCATCTGCCTGCCGCGCCCCTTCGACATCATGCCGGCCACCTTGTGCCGGCGGCTGATGGAAGCAGGGGTCGACGGGGCACGCGCCGTGACCGTGCATCAGCGCCTCACGTTCGACGATGAAAGCTCCTCCCGTACCGCCATCGCGGATTGCGCGGAAACCGACGACGGGGATTACAGCGACCTCACCGTGATGGTGTTCCCCAAGCCCTGACCCGTTTTCCTCCTACTCTCGCCAATGCACCATGGGCAGGCCGGCGACCGGGCTTTCGAAGTAGGGGATCCGGGTGCCGCGCAGGCTGCCGATATAGCAGGTCCTGAGGCCGGTCCCGCCGAAGGTGACGCTGGCGAACCATGGCGCGATGGTGCCCGAGGTTGCCAGCATGTCGTCGGCCGTGACCTCGTCGGCGCGGAACCTGGCCTCCAGCCGGGCGGTGGCCGCTTCGTCGCAATCGTTGAGAATCTCCAGGTACTCGCCGTCCGGGGTGATGGCGAAGACGATATCGGCCATGATCAGCGTGCCCCAGAGATTGCCGAAGGCATCGAAGGCGATCCCGTCGATGAACCCGCCGGGGCCCAGTTTTGACGGACCGAACACCTCCCGGCCGGAGAGCGACCCGTCCGCCGCCACCTTCATCCTGGAGACCCGCTGGCCCGTGGTCTCGGCGATGTAGAGATACTCCTCGTTCGCATCCAGGCGGATTTCGTTGGTAAAGGCGAGCCCGTCGGTGACGATGCGAAGGCCGTTCCCGTCGGCCAGCGCCACGAAGCCGTCGGCCACGTTGGGGCTCATGGCCTCCATCCAGTTCTTGATCCGGGTCGACACGGTGAGCCACAAACGGTCCTTGGAATCCCGCAGCACGAAGTTCACCTTGCCGATGGGCGCGCCGTCGATGGCGTCGTAGAGAAGATTGGTCTCGCCGGTGTCCCGGTCCATCACTTCCAGCACATCGGTGCCGAAATTGGAAATGTAAATCTCCCTGTTCTTCCCGAAGGCGAGGCCGTTGGGAAGAGTGCCCTCGGTGAGCCGGGTTGCGTCATCGCCGGCCCCCTCGAAGGCCGCCGCCCGGGTCTGGGTGACGATGGCCTGCGACCCGTCGGGCGCTATCCGCACCACCCCGCCCCGGGCGTCCGCCGACCAGAGCGTACCGTCCGGCTCGGCCAGGATGCATTCCGGGCGCTGCAGGTCCTCGCCGATATAATTGAGGTCCGCCGGGTCGACCTGAAAACCGGCAAGGGGGTTATCCGTCACGTTTCGTCTCCCTGAGAAGCCAGGTGAACACTAGCACGGCGACCGCCGCGCCGAGGATCTGGGCAAGGATGAAGGCCGGCGCGTCGACGGGACGGATACCGGTGAAGGTATCGGTGAACGACCGGGCCACGGTCACCGCCGGGTTGGCGAACGAGGTGGAGGCGGTAAACCAGTAGGCGGCCGTGATATAGAGACCGACCGCCCAGGCGACGGCCTCGGGCCGGAATTTGACCGTGCCGAAAATGGCGGCCAGCAATCCGAACGCCGCGACCGCTTCCGCCAACCACTGGTCCGGGCCGGTGCGCGCCGTCCGGGAGACCTGCCACAGCGCCTCGTCGAACATGGCGTGGGCCGCCAGCATCCCGGCGAGTCCGCCAAGCAGTTGAACGAGGATATAGGCGGCCGCCAGGCCGGCGCCGATTTCGCGGCGCAGCCAGAACGCGATGGTCACGGCCGGGTTGACGTGGGCGCCGGAGATGGGTCCGAAGACGAGAATGATCACCACCAGGATGGCGCCGGTGGGAATGGTGTTGCCCAGCAACGCGAGCGCGGCGTTCCCGCCGGCCAGCCGTTCGGCCATGATGCCCGACCCGATCACCGTCGCCAGCAAAAAGGCCGTGCCCAGCCACTCGGCTGCGAGGCGTCGGGAGGCGGCGTAGGCGTTCACTATTCGGCGGGCGCCTGCTCGGGCGCGGCGGTATTTCCCGCCGGCAGCAGGAAGGTGATGATCGAACACGCCGCGAGCATGGCGGCCGACCCGATCAGGCAGGCCGTCACCCCGCCCCATTGATAGAGAAGACCGGACAACAGCGTCCCCATCAGCCGCCCGCCCGCATTGGCCGCGTAATAGAAGCCCACATCCTCGGCGGCCTTCTTCGATCCCGCATAGGCCAGGATCAGATAGGAATGGAGCGACGAGTTGACGGCGAACGGCAGCCCGAAGATAGCGAGCCCGACGACGATCACCCAGGCGGGCGGGATCGGCAGCGCATCCGGCATGGCGGCCAGGATGGCGAGGATAACCGGCACCGCGGTGAGAAGTACCACCCACAGCCGGGCTTCGGGGACCTCGCGGGAGAGGCCGTCCTCGCTCCGCCGGATCAGCGACGGGGCCGCCGCCTGAACGGCGCCATAGACGATTGTCCAAACGGCGAGGTAGCCGCCGACCTCCCAGAAACTCCAGCCGCCGGCATAGAGGAACACCGGCACCCCGACGACGAACCACACGTCCCGGGCGCCGAACAGGAAAATCCGCGCCCCGGCGAGGATGTTGACCCCGGCGGACTTGGAGAACAGCTCCCTGACGCTCCTGGACGGGCCCGCCATGCCCAGGTGGGCGGGGAGCGAGGTGAAAGCGGCGATCAGGATGATCCCCAGCATGGCCGCCATGGCCCACAGCGCCGGTTGGAAGCCGACGACCTCCAGCGCCAGGCCGCCGGCGAAAAAGCCGGCGCCCTTCATGGCGTTCTTGGAGCCGGTGAACCACGCCACCCATCTGAACAGCTGGCCGTTGCCCTCGGCGGAGGTGAACTTGATCGCCGATTTGGAGGCGGTCTTGGTGATGTCCTTGGCCACACCGGCAATCCCCTGCGCCGCCACCACCCAGATGACGCTCGCCACCGCGCCCCAGCCGGGGTCGAGCGCCGAGAGGAACAGCAGACCGCCGATTTGCAGGATCAGTCCCGCCGACAGCATCCGGGTGATCCCAAATCGGGACGCCAGCCACCCGCCGCCGAGATTGGCGAAGATGCCGGCGGCTTCGTAGAGCAGGAACAGGAAGGCGAGGGTGAAGGGCGAGTAGCCGAGATTGAAGAAGTGCAGCAGGACCAGCATCCGGAGCGCCCCGTCCGTCAGGGTGAACCCCCAGTAGGACGCGGTGACGATCAGGTAGTTGCGGGCGCCGCTCATCGGTTCAGCGTTCCCTGGACGATATTGGCGAGATCGATCATCCGGCACGCATAGCCCATCTCGTTGTCGTACCACGCATAGATTTTGAGGAGCGTGCCGTCGGTGACCATGGTGGACGGGGCATCGACGATGGCGCTTCGCGTGTCGTTGGCGTAGTCCGCCGACACCAGGGGCCGCCGCTCGATGCCGAGCACCCCGGCGAGCGGCCCGGCGGCGGCCTCTTCGAACAGCGCGTTCACTTGGTCTTCGGTGGCCGGATTCTCCACCTCGAAGACGCAGTCGGTCAGGCTGGCATTCAGCACCGGTGCGCGCACCGCGTGGCCATCGAGCTTGCCTTTGAGCTCCGGGTAAATCAGCGCGATGGCGGTGGCGCTACCGGTGGTGGTCGGCTGCAGGGACAACATGGCGGCGCGCGCCCGGCGCAAGTCCTTGTGCGGTGCGTCGGCGACCACATTGGTGTTGGTCGGGTCGTGGATGGTGGTGATCTGGCCGTGCCTGATGCCGAGCGCCTCATGCACCACCTTGACCACCGGCGCCAGGCAATTGGTGGTGCACGACGCCGCGGTCAGCAGGTCGTGTTCGTCCGGCTCATAGAGGCCGTCATTGACCCCGACGACGATATTGAGGGCCTTCTCGTCCTTCACCGGCGCGGCGACGATCACCTTCTTCACGCCCTGGTCGAAATAGGGCTGCAGCAGATCCGGCGTGCGGAACCTGCCGGTGCATTCCAGAACGATATCGCAGCCCAATTCCCCCCAGGGCACGGCGGCCGGGTCGGCCTCCTCGGTGAAGCCCATGCGGTGATTGTCGACGGTGACGGTGTCCTCGGCGGCGTCGAAGTTGGCCCGCCAACGGCCGTGGATACTGTCGAATTCCAGCAGATGCGCCGTCGTTTCGGCGCCGCCCTTCACCTCGTTCAAGTGGGCGACTTCAATCCCGTTCGGGCCTCGGGTGTCGGAAGCGTCGCGGATCACGCCGCCCAAGGCGTCGCGCAGGGCGAGACGCCCGATCCGTCCCATGCCGTTGATGCCGAGCGCCATGTCCGTTTCTCCCTCTTCCCGGCCCCTATGCGGCGCCCAGGACCTCGTCCAGCAGCGGCGCGCACAGTTCCGGACGGCCGCCGCAGCAATCCTCCATCAGGAACCCGACCACATCCCGAAGGCTTTCAAGGGAGGCGAAATAGCGGACGCTGCGTCCCTCGCGCCTCGAGGTGACCAGTCCCGCCCGGTCGAGGATGGCGAGGTTGGCCGACATGGTGTTCTGGCGCACCCCCAGACGCTCGGCGATTTCACCGGCCGCGAGACCCTTGGGGCCGGCGGCGACCAGCAGCCGGAGTGCGTCCAAACGGGTTTCCTGCGACAGCGCCGCAAAGGCGGCGAGAGCCTGATTTTTATCCATAAATCATGATATCCCGATATATTGGACAATCAAGTGACGTTTTCGCCGGCCGAACACCAGAATCAAAATTTAAAAAAATCCCACAATATGAGATTTTGTGATAGCCTTATATCAAGCGATTGCCGTCACATAAGAGCACGCACCCAGTTTCTACAGGACACACGTTTTCGATGGAGGAATGAATGCCCAGACTATTCGTTCGCACGATTTTGGGAGCCGGCGCGGTTGCCGGCGCCGTCTTCGCCGCTTCGGCGCCCGCCGAAGCCCAACAAAAACTACGATATGCCACCTGGGATCCGCCACACCACGAGATGCGGAAATTCGGCGTCGATCTCTGGGTGAAGAGTATCGGCGAGGCAACCAAGGGCCGGGTCAGCGTCCGCATGCTGGCGAAGGGCCTGGGCGCGCCGCCCGCCTATCACGACTTTATCAAGGAAGGCGCCATCGACGTCGCCCACATCATTCCCGCCTACACGCCGGGCCGGTTCCTGCTGCACAAGATGGCCGAATTCCCGTTCCTCACCAACAGCGCCAAGGCGCGGACCGTCGGCTACTGGCGGGTCTACGACAAGCATT
This sequence comes from Rhodospirillales bacterium, assembly GCA_028823885.1. GTDB lineage: Bacteria > Pseudomonadota > Alphaproteobacteria > Rhodospirillales > UBA2165 > JAJDXO01. The sequence continues at coordinate 43,019 of JAPPFK010000048.1, forward strand.
TCAGGCAGGCCAACGAGGCGGCCGGCATGAAGCTGATGACCGTCTGGGTCCACGGCCCCGGCCTGATCCACAATTCCAAGCGCCCGGTGCAGGCCATGGGCGACTTGAAGGGGCTGAAGCTCCGGGTCAGCGGCGACAACATCTCGGCGCTCGCCAAGAGCATGGGGGCGACGCCCATCTTCGCGCCCATCACCAAGGTGCATAACATGCTCTCCAAGGGCGTCATCGACGGCGTCTTCCTGACATTTGAGGGCATCAAGAACTTCAAGCTCGGAAAGCTGGTGAAGTACACCACCGTGCCGCCCGGGGGCCTCTATGCCACCGTTTTCCAGATGTACATGAACCAGAAGGTCTGGGACGGCATCTCGGCCGAGGATCAGCGCCTGATCGAAGGCGTCTCCGGTGAGCACGCCGCCGACTATATCGGCGATGCGTGGGACCTGGCCGACAAGAACGGCATCGCGCACATGAAGGAGAACGGCATCAAGATCGTTCCCATGCCCGCCGAATTCACCGCCAAGGCCAAGGAGTTGTGGAAGCCCATCCAGGCCGAGTGGATGAAGAAGGCGAAGGCCAAGGGCGTCGACGGCGAGGCGGCGCTCGCCATGTACAAGTCGGAGATCAAGAAGATCGAAGCAGCGACCATGAAGAAATAGGTCGTTTTCCGGCTGGGCTGTTGAGCCCCAGAGCAGAGTAAATGACCTTCGCCGAAAACTACGCCCGGTTCCGCAAACCCGCGGGCCGGGCGTTGGCCCTGTTTGCCGCGGTCACCCTGTTCGTGATCATGTGGCTGACGGTGGTCGATGTGGTCACCCGCGGGGTGTTCAACATCTCCATCGTCGGACTGTTCGAGGTGGTCGAAATCCTGATGGGTATCCTGGTGTTCGCCGGGGTGCCCATCATCACCGCCAATGACGGCCACGTCTCGGTGACGCTGCTGGACAACGTGATCCCGCCATTCTGGCGGGTGGTCCAGCGGGTGGCGGTGAACAGCGTCTGCACGGTCATTCTTGCGATCTTCGCCTGGCGGCTTTGGGACGTGGCCGGCAAGCTGGCGGGCTACAACGACGTGACCCTGTTCCTCAATGTCCCCTTGGCGCCGGTGGCGTATTTCATGGCGGTGATGACGGCGCTCAGCGTCCCCATTCAGGGCGCCTATATCCTGGTGCCGCCGCCCCGACATGACGATCAGTTGGAGAGCATCTGATCCATGGTCGATGCGCTGATCATCTTCGCCATCCTGATCGGGCTTCTATTTCTGCGATTGCCGGTGGCGTTCGCCATGGCCGGGGTCGGCATCGTCGGCTTCGCCTATTACGTCAGCTGGCCGGGCACGCTGTCGATGATCGGGCGGCTCGCCTTCGATACCGCCCAATCGTCGGAACTCTCGGTGATCCCCCTGTTCGTGCTGATGGGGAATTTCATCACCCGGGCCGGGCTGGCGGACGAGCTCTACACCGCCGCCTACTCCTGGATCGGCCACAAGCGGGGCGGGCTCGCCATGGCGACCATCATTTCCTGCGGCGGGTTTTCGGCGGTGTGCGGCTCGTCGGTGGCGACGGCGGCCACCATGGCCAAGGTGGCCATGCCGCCCATGCGCCGCTTTCGCTACGCCGATACCTTGGCCACGGGCGCCATCGCCGCCGGCGGCACGCTGGGGATACTGATCCCGCCCAGCGTCATCCTCGTGCTCTACGGCATCATGACGTCCACCGATATCGGGGCGCTGTTCATTGCCGGCATCATCCCCGGTATCCTGGGCATCGTCGGGTACAACATCGCCATCGCCATCACCACGCGGCTGAAGCCCGAGATCGGCCCCCCCGGCGACGTGACGCCCTGGGCCACGCGGTGGAAGGCGCTTTCACAGGTGTGGGGCGTGCTGCTGCTGTTCCTGCTGGTCATCGGCGGCATCTATGTGGGCTTCTTCACGCCGACCGAGGCGGCCGGCGTCGGCGCCGCCGGCGCGTTTTTCTTTGCCTGGGCGCGCGGCAAACTCACCTGGAAGTCGCTCTTTCAGCAATTGTCCGACGCCGCCCAAACCACGGCCATGCTGTTCTTCATTCTCATCGGGGCCCTGATCTTCTCGAACCTGATGAACGAGACCGGCATGCCCGAGACCCTGGGCGGCTGGGTCACCAGTCTCGACACCCATCCGCTGGTGGTCGTTTTCGCCATCATGCTGATCTATATCGGCCTCGGCGCCGTGCTGGACAGCATCGCCATGATCCTGCTGACCATCCCGCTGTTCTTCCCGGTGGTGCTGTCTCTCGAGCTCGATCCCGTTTGGTTCGGCATCATCGTCGTGGTGGTGACCGAGATCAGCCTGATCACGCCGCCGGTGGGCATGAACATCTTCGTCTTGAATACCGTGCTCCGGGATGTCGGCACCGGCACCATCTTCCGGGGCGTCACGCCGTTCTGGATGGCCGACATGGTGCGGCTCACCGTGCTGGTGCTGTTTCCGACGATTACGCTCATTCTGCCCTCGCTGATGGGCTAAGATACGAATTAACGCCTTGGGAGAAGGGAGGTCTTCTATGCCGACGTTGAACGACATCTTCATCATCGACTCCAATACCGCCGACGCCGTCGAGGTGCCGACGGGCAGCGAGCGCACGCTCTGCGGCGACGCGCTCTGCGGCTCCAAGAACCTGACGGTCATCCGGCGCACCGTATCGGACGGCCGGACCTTTCACGTGGAGGCGGGCGGCGACGTTCACCTGCTCTATGTGATGGACGGTTCCGGGTCCATCGCCCTCGGTGACGACAGCCTGGCCGCCGAAGGGGGCGCCGGGGCCATGGTGACCCCCGGCGAGACGGCGGATTTCGCAGCCTCCGGCGGCGATCTCGAAATCCTCCACATGATCACGCCCAAGGCGCCCGCGGGGGTCGACGGTGATCTGCCCGGCGGGCCGGGCTACGTGTTCAACCGCGGCAAGCTCCGCCGCTTGAGCGACGCCAGCGGCGGGCGGGTGCGCCACTTCTGCGCCGAAAGCACCGTGCGCCTGGGCGACGGCAGCCGGTTGACGCCGACCAACGCCATCCAGGCGGGCGAGATGCACTATCGCGACGGCGGCTCGTCGCCATATCACCGGCACGTGGGCACCGAGGCCAATCCGCGCGGCCCCGACCACTGCTACATGACCTTCAAGGGCCGCGGCAAGGTGGAGATCGGCGACGAGTCCCAGGAACTCGAGCCGGGCACCCTGGTCTATTTTCCGCCGAGCGTCCCTCATCGCTTGAGGGCGCTGGACGGTCCGCTCGACTATTTCGAGATCCAGGCCTGGCGGAGCTTCAAGACCAATGTCCTGAGCGAGGAGGAGCTTGGCTTGAAGTGGTACTACGACGCCGAGACGGAGGGCGGCGAGCGGGCCGAGTGGGATCAGAGCTAGATCTCCGTATTCCTTCGCCCTCCGGGGGACGAGGGAAATACTTGTAAACGGTGCCGGTACACGGGCGTATAACGTTCCCATGACGCCGGAATTCCTCATCACCTCGATGATCGTCATCCTGCTGCCCGGGACCGGCGTGATCTACACCCTGGCCTACGGGCTGGGGCAGGGCTTGCGGGCCAGCGTCATCGCCGCTTTCGGCTGCACCCTTGGGATCGTGCCCCATATCGCGGCGGGCATTTTGGGGCTGGCCGCGCTGCTGCACGCATCCGCCGTCGCCTTCCAGGCGGTCAAGATCATGGGCGTGCTCTACCTGCTCTACATGGCCTGGGGGATTTTGCGCGAGGGGGGTGCGCTGTCGGTTCCTGAAAACAAGACCTCGACCCCGGCCGTCAGGATCGTCACCAACGGAATCCTGGTGAACTTGCTGAACCCGAAGCTGTCGCTGTTCTTCCTCGCCTTCCTGCCTCAGTTCGTGCCCGCCGGAACGGCCAGCCCGGCGCCGCTGATGCTCTGGCTCGGCGCCGTGTTCATGTTTCTCACCTTCGTGGTGTTTGCCGTCTACGGCGCCTTCGCCAGCGCGGCCCGCACTTACGTGATCTCGAAACCGGGCGTCATGAAGTGGCTGCGGGGCGGGTTCGCCGCCGCGTTCGCCCTGCTCGGCCTGCGTCTCGCGCTGTCGGATGGATAAATAGCCGGGAGAGCCCCATGCACGTCTCGCCGTTTTCCCAAGCCGCCCGCCGGAATAAGGGCGCCGGTACGAAAACGGCGGCCCCCGGTGGAAGCCGCCGTTGCGGTTTGGAAATTCCCGGTCTTCAGGCCAGGTGCTGCTTGAACCAGGCGATGGTCCGGTCCCAGGCGATCTTGGCCTGCGCCTCGACATAGCGGGGCGTCGAGTTGTTGTGGAAGCCGTGCCGGGTGCCCGGATAGACGTGGCTCACGAAAGTCTTGTTGTTGGCCTTCAGGGCCGCCTCGAAATCCGCCTTCATGGCGTTGATCCGGGGATCGTTCTCGGCGTACTGGATCATCAGCGGCGCCTGGATTTTCGGCACGTCCGCCGTGTTGGCGGCCCGGCCGTAGAACGGCACGCCGGCCTGCAGATCCTTGCCGAGCCGCACGGCCATGGTGTTGACCACGCCGCCGCCGTAGCAGAAGCCCGTCGCGCCCAGCTTGCCGGTCGACAGGGAATGGGTCTTGAGGAACCTGGCGCTGTTCAGCATATCGGTCATCAGCTTGCCCCGGTCGAGGGAGCGCTGCATGACCTTGCCGTCGTCGTCGTTGCCCGGATAGCCGCCGATGGGGGAGAGCCCGTCGGGCGCCAGGGCGACGAAGCCGGCGACGGCCGCGCGGCGCGCGACGTCTTCGATATGCGGGTTGAGGCCGCGGTTCTCGTGGATCACCACGACCGCCGGGAAGGGGCCGCCGCCCGCCGGCTGCACGAGGTAGCCGCGCATCTTGCCGGACGTGCCGCCCGGGGAATCGTAGTCCACATATTTGGCTTTGATCCGCCTGTCGGTGAACATGATCATGTTCGCCTTGGCGTAATCGGGCAGCAGCGCCCGGGCCATGGCGAGGCCGGAGCCGCCGATCACCGCGATCGCCGCCGCGCGGTCCAGGAACTCGCGCCGGGTCATGCCGGAATGGCAGTACCGGTCGTAAAGTTCGAAGACCCGAGGATCGATATCCTCATAGGCGTATTCGGTCTTCTCTGGAAGATGGGTGTCCATGAATTATTCCCTCCCGTGTGGAATGAACAAACCAATAACGCTCGAACAACTGACATCGGTCGCTGAATTATAGTCCCGCCATTCATCCGTCCGGCATCACCTTTCGGACAATTCTTGCTCAATTTTTCGGGAGATTGCGGTGCCGGGGTGTGTGACTTTCCGGGGAGAAAACAACGAAAAAGACAATGCCGATGCTCGGCGCAGGCGCTCTGTTCAAGATTTAAGGATTGGGAACTCAAGGGGTCTCGAAGCCATGTTTCAGCGGCCAAGAATCGTCCGGCGACTGCCCCGCGTCCGCCTCGCGTACAGAATTTCATCGGGCGACGGAACGAATAGTCCTTCCCGTTGAAGGGGCATGATCGCAACTCTCAAGACCATCCGGGACCACCCCTACGCCTTCTGGGTGCTGCTGGCGCTCCCCGGCATCCCCATGACAGCCGCGCTCGCCCGCGGCGTCGGCGCCGAGGACCTGATCCACCCCACGGGCGAGTTCGCGGCCCGCTTCATGATCATCGCCATGATGCTGACCCCGCTCCGGATGCTGTTTCCGCGCGTCCGCTGGCTCGCCTGGCTCAACCACCGCCGCCGGTATCTGGGTGTCGCGGCGTTCGGCTATGCGCTCCTGCACACGATCCTGTACGTCGTCGACATGGAGACCCTGGAGGCCATGGCCCGCGAGTTCTGGGCGTTGGGCATCTGGACCGGCTGGTTCGCGTTTTTCATTTTCATCCCCCTTGCGGTGACCAGCCACGACCGGGCCGTCCGGCTCCTGCGCCGGGGGTGGCAGTGGCTGCACCGCTGGGTCTATCCGGCCGCGATCCTGACCCTGCTTCACTGGATTTTCGTCCACAACCATCTGGGCCCCGCACTGGTGCATTTCGCGCCCCTGGCCCTTCTGGAGGCCTACCGCCTGTACCGAATCATGAAGCCGCGCCCAGTGGCCGCCTGAACGCTCCATCACGCCCCATCACGCTTCAACACCCAATGAGGACACCATGATCAGGAAAATCCTAATCGGAACCTTCGCCGCGGCGGTCTTGAGCTTGTCCGCGGGGCACGCCGGCGCCACCGGCCGCATGACCTGCGAGTCGGGCGACCAATCCACCTGGAAGACCCGGGATCAGCTGATCGAAAAGGTGAAATCCGAGGGCTGGCAGGTCCGCCGGGTCAAGGTCGACGGCCGCTGCTACGAGCTTTACGGCACCACGCCGGAAGGCGACCGGGTCGAGGCCTATTTCCACCCCGTGACGCTCGAGAAGCTGCTGGTCGCGCGGCGCGGGCAAATTCTTTTCCGCAAATAACCGATAGCGGACGAATCCAATCTATCCGGAGGCTCGATTCCAAAGTTTATCGGAAGCGATCTCGGCGCCTGCGGCGAGCTCCTCGAGTTTCTTCCAGACGATGGATTCCGCCACCTCGTCGCGCCCGATGAATGTTCCAAAACCGCAATCGGCGCCGGCCAATACCCGCTCCCGTGCCACGCGCCATGCACCAAAATAAAATTCGTTTTCCCGGGCATTCGGCGAATCCCATTCCTGATCGCCGCCGCATTCTAGTGATCGTGCGGCATATTGAAATTATATAATTTCTATGAATATCCATGCCAAATTGATGTGGGAAATGGATGGATTTCCGCCCGGGCGCATCGTGTTCCCTCTCCCCCTTCTTCAGGGGGAGAGGGTCAGGGTGAGGGGGT
>JAPPFK010000149.1 GCA_028823885.1 Rhodospirillales bacterium
TCCGAACCAAATGGCCATCCAATGGCCGTGAAAATTAAACCGGACAGCAGTGGGACAAGCCGGGGTATGACGTACTCCATTGAAATGCCGGCGGGAGCATCGGGGATGGATATGATCGTCGGGCCCGACGGGATCGTCCGGTTCGGCGGGACCCGGTATCCGGGCGTCATCGGACGCTCGGGAATCAGTTCGGCCAAGCGGGAGGGCGACGGCGCGACGCCGGCGGGCGAATTTCCCCTGCGGGCGGTCTGGTACCGGCCCGACCGGCTCGCCCGGCCCCGGACGAGCCTGCCGGTATCCGAAATCGGGCCCGAAGACGGCTGGTGCGACGACCCGGCGAGCCCCGATTACAATCGGCCGGTGAGGCTGCCCATCGTGCGCTCCGCGCGCGTGGACGCGCGACATGCCGCTTCCTGCGAGCGCCTGTGGCGCGACGACGGCCTCTACGACGTGCTGATCGTCGCCGGGTACAACGACGACCCGGTGGTGGCCGGTGCGGGCAGCGCGATCTTCGTCCATGTGGCGGCGCCCGGCGGCGGTCCGACCGAGGGATGCGTCGCGCTCGAGAAACCGGATCTCCTGCATGTGCTGCGGCGGCTGGGACCGGAGAGCCGGCTGATCGTCGAGCCGGGTTAGGGCGTGACCCCCTCACCCGGCGCCAAATGACGAACGTCATGGCCGGGCCCAGACCCGGCCATCCGCGTGTACCGCTGACCCCCAAAGCCCCAAAGCGTGGATCACCGGGTCAAGCCCGGTGATGACGACTGGAGTGTGCCCCCTCTCCCCCTTTTCCAGGGGGTGAGGGGGGGAGAGGGACTAGCCCTCCCGGGGCCCGAAGACCGCCGTTCCCACCCGCACCAGGGTCGCGCCGAAGCGGATGGCGGTCTGGTAGTCGGCGCTCATCCCCATGCTGAGTTCGGCCAGCCCGTTGCGCTCGGCGATTTCCGCCAGCAGGGCGAAATGCAGCGCCGGCTCCTCGTCCGCCGGCGGAATGCACATCAGGCCCCTCACCGGCAGGCCGATCCCGTCCCGGCACTCGGCGATGAAGGCGTCCGCGTCCTTTGGGAGAATGCCCGCCTTCTGCGGCTCAGCCCCGGTGTTCACCTGGATCAGGCAATCGGGCCGCCGCCCGGTCTCGTCCATCAGGCGGGCGAGGTGCGCCGCGAGCCTCGGCCGGTCGACGGTCTCGATCACGTCGAACAGTTCGAGGGCGGCGCGCGCCTTGTTGCGCTGCAGGGGGCCGATGAGGTGCAGCCGGGCGTCGGGAAACGCTTCCTTCAGGCCGGGCCATTTGGCCTCGCCCTCCTGCACCCGGTTTTCGCCGAACAGGCGGTGGCCGGCGGTGAGCGCGGCTTCGGCGGTCCCGGCCGGGTGCGCCTTGGAGACCGCGACGAGGCGGACGTCTTCGGGGGGCCGTCCGGCAGCCGTGGCCGCTTCGGCCATATGGCCCTTTACCAGGGCGAGATTTTCGGCGATTTGTTCTGCTGACGGCATGATTACCCCCTCATCCGAATTTTTTCCCTCCCCCTCGGAGGGGGGAGGTCGGTCATTTCCCACAGGGAATTGACCAGGGTTGGGGCGAGGGCATCACGGGACGTGCTACGATCAGGCATGTTCTTGTGTTTGGAAGCGATGTGAGCAACCTATCAAACATCGCCGGGCGGCTCAATTTGGCCGCCGGCGCGCACCCCCTCCCGCCGGTGATCCTGATGACCGACGCCGGCCGGCTGCCCGACCCGCTGGAAGGCGCGGCCGGGCTGCCGGCGGGCGCGGCGGTACTGCTCAGGCACTACGGCTCGCCGGCGCGGGCGCGCATGGGCGAGGCGCTGGCGGAGGTCTGCCGGTCCCGCCGCCTCGATCTCATCGTCGCCGGGGACGGGGACCTCGCCCGGCGGCTCGGCGCGCAAGGGCTGCATGTTCCGTCCTGGTTCGCCGCCCGGGACAGCGATCTCGCCCGGCGCGAGGTGTGGCAATGGCGCAGGCGCCCCGGCCGCTACGTCACCGCCGCGGTCCACGGCCGCCGCGAGATGGAACGCGCGCTGGCCCTCGGGGCGGATGCGCTGATCGTCGCGCCGGTGTTCGCGACCGAAAGCCATCCGGCGGCGCGCCCCCTCGGGATCCATCGCCTCGCCGGGCTGGTCAAATCCGCGACCGCGCCGGTCTATGCCTTGGGCGGGATCAGCGCCGCCAACGCCGCCCGGCTGGGTCCGACCGGCGCGGCCGGCATCGCGGGCATCGGCGGGATTCTGGCGTAGGGGCACAGAGACACGGAGGAGGAATGATTAACTCTTCCTATCTCACTGTCTCACTGCCTCTGTGGTTCAGGAATTGGAAAACTGGATACCCCGGACTTGCGCCGGGGTATGACGAGTGGATGTAGATACTAACTAGGTCGTCATGCCCGTGCTTGACACGGGCATCCACGCTTGGCGGCCGGCGCTATACGTGGATGGCCGGGCCACTTTGCCGGCTGGCCCGGCCATGACGCTGTGGGGCACAATTCCCGCAAAAAAAGGGCGGTCCGGAGACCGCCCTTTGATGTCGTGGATTTCGTAGTAACGGGTTAGAAGTTCACCCGGATACCGGCCAGCATGCCCCAGCCTTCGTTGTCGTTGCCCATCTTCGGCGGCACCGCGGCCTTCGCCGCTCTACCGGGATTGCCGGGAACCGCCGCAACCTCCTCAACCGCGGCCTGCCCCGCGATCATGTCGTCCTGGAAATCGAGCTGGAAGATGCTGGCGCCGATGCTGACGCCCGCGCCCAGCGAGTAGCCGACGCCCAGGGTGTACTGGTTGTTCTCGACCTCGCCCGCAAGCATGGGGTTGACGTCTTTCGTGGTGTTGAGCCAGGTCAGGGCGACCTGCCACGGGCCGGTCTTGTACCCGACACCGGCCTGCCAGCCTTCGACATCGGCCTTGTAGCCCATTTCCCCGTCATCCTCACGCTCGGCCCACTGGGCGCCGACCGAGAAGCCGGCGAACCCGACTTTGCCGCCGAACTGCATGGTCGTGTATTCCTTGCCCGCGGCTTTGTTGCCGGAGACGGTGGTCCAACCGCCGGTCAGGCCGACGCTGGCGTCACCGAACTTGCCCTTGTAGCCGGCGCCGAAGGAGACGTTCTCGGAATCGGATGCATCTTCACCGTCGGTCTGCGGCACGCGGTCGCTGTTGGCGTGCGCCGGGGTGTAGCTGACGGCGGCCTGGAAGCCGTTGAGGTTCGGCGTGACGTACATGGCCAGCATACGGTCCGCGGCCCCTTCATGGCTGAAGAAGGTGGCGGGTGTGGCGCCATTCGCCTCTCCACCAAGCTGCGTCGTGTTCGGCACGAACAGGTTCGCCTGTCCGAAGTTCGTCGGGTTGCTGATGACGTACACCCCGGGGGCGCTCGTCCGGCCGACGACGAACTGGGCCATCTTGGTCGAACCGAGGCGGAACTCGCCCCATTGCTTCAGGTTGCCGACCTTGAGGTAGGACTCGTCGATTTGGGTCCCGTTGTTGACCTGATCCGTCTCGAACTGGATGATCGCGTCGACGCGGACGCCGTTGTCGAGGGTGGTGTTGCCCCGGACGTAGACTTCCGATTCGGCCCACATGTTGATGGCGCCGAGGTCTTCGTGCATTGTGGAGTCGCTGTCGCCAACGCCGCCGCCCCAGATGAAGTAGCCGCCGAGACCGAGTTTGATCTTCTCGGCGGCCTGGACATCGGCGGGGGTGAGGGCCAGCAGGCCCGCGGCCGCCAAGGCCGTCGTTGAATAAAGAACTTTCTTCATGGAAATCCTCCTAATTGAGTCCCCCGGCTTCAGGGCCGTAACGCCCTTCAGCCCTAGAGACTATGGGATAGATCATATAAATCGGCCATATGGCCGAAACGGTCAACATGGAACCGCGGTATTTGTGTCATAAAATCACCGGTGTTGCATAGGTGCAACAGGGACTTAACCGGCGGAATTCCGCCGGTTTCGGGGAAATCCGGCGGTAAACGGGTGGATCGGGGCCTGGCCATGACGCACTCCATTCGGGGCACACTCCAGCCGTCACGCCCGTGCTCGACACGGGCATCCACGCTCTGGGGGTAGGCGTTGCACGTGGATGGCCGGGCCACTTTGCAGGCTGGCCCGGCCATGACGCACTCCTTTTTGGGGCACACTCCAGCCCCCGCGGCTACCGAAAATCCTTGAAAACATTATCGTTTTCCCGGGATTCTCGATTCCGGATTCCGGCGAATTCGTATGATCAACACATGGTCAACACCGGTGCGCGGACGCGAATTCCAGAGGCGCCGGACAATCGTTTTCGCTCGATCGCGCGGTGACGGGCTCGCCATCTATCCGGTTGCCTAGAGCCGGTCATGGATTGTCGGAATCGCCTTGCGGTGCCGGCAATCCATGTGAATCGGCTCTACACTATTGAAATAGATCGGATTCACATGTTTTGACGAAACCGCGCCGTGGTTCCGTCAAAACATGACCCGATCTAGGCGCACATCAGGGCCTCGATCCGATCGGCGATCCTCTGTGCGGGCTCGCGAAGCTGGGCGATGGTCCAGTCGGCCGCGTATCCCTGGGTGATGTCGTTGGGCCGGGCGTGGTTGACCAGCCGCTTGGTGAGCGAGGGGGGCAGCATCAACTCGCGCTCGGCGACGGTGATGAAGCTGTTGCGCAGGCCGTGAAACCAGAACTTGGCCCCGCCGGCCTTGCCGATGCGGGCGTAGAGATGATGCGGGTCCTGGACGTGGCCGGCGGCGCTGGCCGGCGACGGGAACACCCACTCCCGGAGGCCTTCGGGCAGATCCGCGGTAGCGGTCCGGCGGCGTTCGAGAATGGCCGCGAGCTGATGGGTGATGGGAAGCTCCAGGGGCACGCCGGTCTTGGTCTCCTCGACCCGGAAGGTGAGGGCCTCCATGTCGATATTCTCCCAGCGGAGCGTCAGCACCTCGGTCCGGCGCATCCCGGTGTAGAGACCGAACCAGAGGGCGTCCCGGATCGCCGGATTGCCGACTTCGGCCTCGATGCCGGCGCGCCAGCAGGGCAGCACCTCGGCCGGCGCCGAAATCTTGCGCCGCACGTCGCGGTGAAACCTGCCGCCGCCGGCTAGCCAGAGATCGACCGGGTTGCGCAGCCCGTCATGGTCGACGCAGGGGCGGCGGTAGACCGAGCGCAGCAGCGACATCGACCGGTTGGCGGGCGACCAGCCGTGGTCGGCGGTGATGCTGTTGAAGCGGCCCTCGACCTCCGCGCGGCTGATGGCGTCGAGCGGACGGGGGAGCCAGTCGCCGAGATACCGGTTGGCCTGGAACCGGTAGAGCTTATTGGTCCGCTCGGAGCGGTCGGGGTTCGCCGCCATGAACTGTTCGAAGACATCGCCGAGGGTTGGCATGCCGCGGGCCTCGGCGCGGTCTTCGGCCGGATCGTCCCCGCGGGCGACCTTGCCCAGGACCTCGTGCGCCATCTTCCGAGCCTTGTCGGCGGTGATGCGGCCGTGGCGGCCGAGGACGACGCGCTTGTTGGGCGCCTTCCTGCCGCCGTCGCCGGTGCGGTAGTTGACGATAAAGGCCTTGGTCCCCGAGGGATGGACGCGGACCCCGAAACCAGTGAGCTTGTCGTCCCAGGCGATCCAGGGCTTCTCGGCCGGCTTGAGGGCATCGACGGTCCGCTTGGTGAGGGTCTTGCGCACCTTGGCGGTGCGTTTTCCGGTGCTGATGTTCATGCGGCCAAGAT
>JAPPFK010000054.1 GCA_028823885.1 Rhodospirillales bacterium
TCCCTACACCCTGCCGATCATCACCGAGAAGGAAGGCGTGGCCAACTACGTCGACCTTCAGGAAGGCGTCACCATGCGCGAAGTGCTCGACGAAGCGACGGGCATCTCGTCCAAGGTGGTCGTCGACTGGAAGCAGCAGCCCAAGGCGGCGGACCTCCGTCCGCGAATCACGCTCAGGGACGGCAGGAACAAGGTCGTCACCCTGCCCAACGGCATGGAGGCACGGTACTTCATGTCCGTGGATGCGATCCTGTCGGTCGAGAACGGCCAGAAGGTCCATGCCGGCGACGTGCTGGCCCGCATCCCCAGGGAATCCTCCAAGACCCGGGACATTACCGGCGGTCTTCCCCGGGTCGCCGAGCTCTTCGAGGCCCGGAAACCCAAGGATCACGCCATCATCGCCGAAGGTCCCGGCCGCATCGAGTTCGGCAAGGACTACAAAAACAAGCGGCGGATCGTCGTGGTGCCCGAGGACAAGAAGGGCGAGCCCAAGGAATATCTCATTCCCAAGGGCAAGCACATCAGTGTCCAGGAAGGCGACTATGTGGTGAAGGGCGATCCCTTGATGGACGGTAATCCGGTGCCGCACGACATTCTACGCGTGATGGGCGTGGAGGCGTTGGCCGAGTACCTGATCAACGAGATCCAGGACGTCTACCGCCTGCAGGGCGTGCGCATCGATGACAAGCATATCGAGGTCATCGTCCGTCAGATGCTGCAGAAAGTAGAGATCGTCGACGGCGGCGATACCACGTTCCTCACCGGCGAACTGGTCGACCGTCTCGAGTTCGAGGCGGTCAATGAGCGTGCGGTCGCCGACGGCGGCAAGCCGGCGACCGGCGATCCAATGCTCCAAGGCATCACCAAGGCGTCCCTGCAAACCACGTCGTTCATCTCGGCGGCGTCGTTCCAGGAGACCACCCGGGTGCTGACCGAGGCCGCGGTTTCAGGCAAGCGCGACAACCTGATCGGTCTCAAGGAAAACGTCATCGTCGGACGGCTGATCCCGGCCGGCACCGGTTCGGTGATGAACCGGTTCCGCGAGGTGGCCGCCGACCGCGACCGCGAGCTCGAAGCCGATCAGGACATCGAGCCCGAGGCGATCGAGGACGGGAGCGGCGCGGAAGAAGTGGCGCCCGAGGCCGCCGCCGAGTAAATAATAATGTGATATCAGTCACTTAGACTGAATTTCCCCGCCGGAGTTGGACTCCGGCGGGGCTTTTTCTTGTGCCGGGTAATATTATTTCCCGGCTTATCCCGAGGTTTGTTGCGGCGCAAAAAAGGACTCCCTGCTGCCCCCGAAAACCCCCCGGAAAACTCCCAAAAAAACCTCATCTTTTTTTGTTGACCGCTATTTGGTCCGTCACTAGTATGCGCCGCTCCCGAGGGCCCTGGTGGTAGGCCGTCCGGTCTAGACGCAGAGGTCGCACTCGGTAACTGGAAACATAGCGCGCCATCAAAGGCGAGTAGGACGACCGCCGAGAGCGGCATTAGCCGTCTCTGTGGCGGGTTTGTTTATTTTGCGCCCAAATTTGCCGGCGCACATGCGAGGAGTTGACTGGCGGATGCCGACGATCAACCAACTGATCCGCAAGCCGCGGAAAGCACCGGTAACCCGGAACAAGGTTCCCGCCATGGAATCCTGTCCGCAAAAGCGCGGGGTTTGCACCCGCGTCTATACGACCACGCCGAAGAAGCCCAACTCGGCTTTGCGGAAGGTGGCGCGGGTCCGGCTGACCAACGGCTTCGAGGTGACGTCCTACATTCCGGGCGAAGGCCATAACCTGCAGGAGCACTCGGTGGTGCTGATCCGCGGCGGCCGCGTCAAGGACCTTCCCGGCGTCCGCTATCACATTATTCGCGGCACCCTGGATACCCAGGGTGTCGAAGACCGCCGCCAGCGCCGCTCGAAATACGGCGCCAAACGGCCGAAATAGGGGGTCTTTAAGCGATGTCACGACGTAGAGCAGCAGAAAAACGCGATGTTCTCCCCGATCCCAAATACGGTGACATCGTTTTGACCCGGTTCATGAACGGCCTGATGAAGGACGGCAAGAAGTCGGTTGCCGAACGGATCGTCTATGGCGCTTTCGACGATATGGAGCGCAAGGGCGGCCAGGATCCGGTCAAGCTCTTTCATGAAGCCCTCGACAACGTCAAACCGATGATCGAAGTGCGTTCCCGCCGGGTCGGCGGCGCCACGTATCAGGTTCCGGTCGAGGTGCGGGCCGATCGGGCGCAGGCGCTGGCCATCCGCTGGATTATCGACACGGCGCGGGCGCGCGGTGAAAACACCATGGTCGAGCGCCTGTCGGGCGAGCTTCTCGACGCGGTCAACAATCGCGGCAATGCCGTCAAGAAACGCGAAGACACGCACCGTATGGCGGAAGCCAACAAAGCGTTCTCGCACTATCGCTGGTAACGGGCTTCACGCGGCGCGGTTGGCAACCCAGGTCAGAAGAGCAAGAACGATGGCACGCAAAACACCGCTTTCGCGCTACCGCAATATCGGCATCATGGCCCACATCGATGCTGGTAAGACGACCACCACCGAGCGCATCCTCTTCTATACGGGCAAGTCGTACAAGATCGGCGAGGTCCATGACGGCAACGCCACCATGGACTGGATGGAGCAGGAGCAGGAGCGCGGTATCACCATCACCTCGGCCGCGACGACCTGCGAGTGGAAAGACCACCAGATCAACATTATCGACACTCCGGGCCACGTCGACTTCACCATCGAGGTCGAGCGTTCGCTCCGGGTCCTCGACGGCGCGGTCGCCGTCTTTGACAGCGTCGCGGGCGTCGAGCCGCAATCGGAGACCGTTTGGCGTCAGGGGGACAAATACGATGTCCCCCGAATTTGTTTCGTCAACAAGATGGACCGCACCGGCGCCGATTATTTCCGCTGCATCGACATGATGGTCGACCGGCTGGGCGCCAACCCGCTGGTCACCCAACTGCCGGTCGGTTCCGAGGCCGACTTCGTCGGCGTCGTCGATTTGGTCGAGATGAAGGCCATCGTCTGGAAGGATGAGAGCCTCGGCGCCGAGTTCGAGTACACCGATATTCCGGCCGACCTGGCCGGTCAGGCCGCAGAATATCGCGAGAAGCTGGTTGAAATGGCCATCGAGCGGGACGACGCCGCCATGGAGGCCTATCTCGAGGGCAACGAGCCGGATGCCGATACGCTCCGCGCCTGTATCCGCAAGGGGACCCTGTCGCTCGACTTCGTGCCGGTGATGTGCGGTTCCGCATTCAAGAACAAAGGCGTCCAGCCGCTCCTCGACGCCGTTGTCGATTACATGCCGGGCCCGACCGACGTGCCGCCGATCAAAGGCATTGACTCCAAGACCGAGGAAGAAATCGAGCGCCACAATTCGGACGAAGAGCCGTTCGCGGCCCTGGCATTCAAGATCATGAACGATCCCTTCGTGGGCTCGCTCACCTTTATCCGCATTTATTCGGGCGTGCTCGAAAGCGGTTCCTACATCCGCAATACGGTCAAGGACGGCCGTGAGCGGGTGGGCCGCATGCTGCTGATGCACGCCAACTCCCGGGAAGACGTCAAGGAAGCCCGCGCCGGCGACATTCTCGCCATCGCCGGCCTCAAGAACACCACCACCGGCGACACGCTCTCCGATCCCGACAACCCGGTGATCCTGGAGCGCATGGAGTTTCCGGATCCGGTGATCGAGGTGGCGGTCGAGCCGAAGACCGTCGGCGATCAGGAGAAAATGGGTCAGGCCCTGTCGCGCTTGGCGGCGGAGGATCCGTCCTTCCGCGTGACCAGCGACCAGGAAAGCGGCCAGACCATCATCAAGGGTATGGGCGAGCTCCATCTGGAGATCATCGTCGACCGGATGAAGCGCGAGTTCAGCGTCGACGCCAATGTCGGCCGGCCCCAGGTAGCCTACCGCGAGACCATCTCGGCACCGACCGATATCGACTACACCCACAAGAAACAGACCGGCGGCGCCGGCCAATTCGCCCGCATCAAGCTCAAGTTCGAGCCGCTGGAGCCGGGGTCCGGATTCGAGTTCGAGAACTCGGTGGTCGGCGGCAACGTGCCGAAGGAATACATTCCGGGCGTCGAGAAGGGCCTGCGCAGCGCGGCTGATTCGGGCCCCGTGGCCGGCTTCCCGGTCACCGACTTCAAGGCCGAGCTTTATGACGGGGCGTCCCACGACGTCGATTCCAGCGTCATGGCGTTCGAGATTGCCGCGCAGGCGGCGTTCCGCGAGGGCGTGATGAAAGCCAGGCCGATCCTTCTCGAGCCGGTCATGCGGGTCGAGGTGGTGACGCCGGAAGATTACATGGGCGATATCATCGGCGATTTGAACAGTCGCCGGGGAACCGTCGGCTCGATGGATCAGCGCGGCAACGCCCGCGTGGTGTCCGCCATGGTGCCCCTCGCCAACATGTTCGGCTACGTCAACAACCTGCGTTCCATGAGCCAGGGACGGGCCCAGTACACCATGCATTTCGATCACTATGCGGAAATTCCCCAGGCGGTGTCCGAGGAAGTCCGCGAGCGTTTGGCCGGTTAACCGGGCCGCCTTTAGACGGAGAGCACAAGGATGTCGAAGGAAAAGTTTGAGCGGACGAAGCCGCACTGCAACGTTGGGACGATTGGTCACGTCGACCACGGCAAGACGACGCTGACGGCCGCGATCACGAAGGTTCTGGCGGAGGCGGGCGGCGCGGAGGAGATGGCGTTCGACCAGATCGACAAGGCGCCGGAGGAGAAGGAGCGCGGGATCACCATCGCGACGGCGCACGTCGAGTACGAGACCGCCAACCGCCACTATGCGCACGTCGATTGCCCGGGGCACGCGGACTATGTGAAGAACATGATCACCGGTGCGGCGCAGATGGACGGGGCGATTCTGGTGGTCAGCGCGGCGGACGGCCCGATGCCGCAGACCCGGGAGCACATCCTTCTGGCCCGCCAGGTTGGCGTTCCGGCGATCGTGGTTTATCTCAACAAGGTGGACCAGGTGGACGACGAGGAGCTTCTGGAGCTTGTCGAGCTGGAGGTTCGCGAGCTGCTGTCTTCCTACGAGTTTCCGGGCGACGACATTCCGATCGTCAAGGGCTCCGCGCTGGCGGCGCTGGAGGGGCGTGACGAGGAGACCGGCGCCAATACCATCGTCGAGTTGATGGAGCAGGTGGACGGTTACGTGCCGCAGCCCGACCGTCCGAAGGACCAGCCGTTCCTGATGCCGATCGAGGACGTGTTCTCGATCTCGGGCCGGGGGACGGTGGTGACGGGCCGTGTGGAGTCGGGCGTCGTCAATGTGGGCGACGAGATCGAGATCGTCGGCATCAAGGAGACGACGAAGACGGTGTGCACGGGCGTCGAGATGTTCCGCAAGCTTCTGGATCAGGGCGAGGCGGGTGACAATATCGGCGTTCTGCTGCGCGGCACCAAGCGCGAGGAGGTCGAGCGTGGCCAGGTCTTGGCGGCGCCGGGATCGATCACGCCGCACACCAAGTTCACGGCGGAGGCCTATATCCTGACCAAGGAGGAAGGCGGCCGTCATACGCCGTTCTTCACCAACTACCGTCCGCAGTTTTACTTCCGGACGACGGACGTGACGGGGACGGTTGCGCTGCCGGACGGGACGGAGATGGTGATGCCGGGCGACAACATCTCGATGACGGTCGAGCTGATCCAGCCGATCGCCATGGACCAGGGCCTGCGCTTCGCCAT
>JAPPFK010000159.1 GCA_028823885.1 Rhodospirillales bacterium
GCTCGACACGGGCATCCACGCTTGGCGGTCGGCGCAATACGTGGATGGCCGGGTCTGGCGCCCGGCCATGACGATCTTCGTTTGGCGCTGGGGGTGGCATCCGGCAGCCGATCGCACATATAGATAAGGGAGCATGGTCCGCGGGCGCCGCCGCATGGATTCCCGCGCACAAAAATGTGCCGAAAAGCGCAAAATTGGAATTTAACCAAGTCATCAAATGTCCATTAATGTCCATGAATGTCCATGAATGTCCATTGCAGCCCGCGCGATCGGGCCGAATCCGAAATTTTCGTTGGAAATATATTCCAAGTCCCGCCCGCGCCATCCGAAAGCCGGATTCGGCCTTCGCCAATCGAGTCCGGACCCTAGTCCCGAAGAGTTGCGGCGTAGGCCCGCCAGTCGCCGAATTCGGAGATATCCCTGTGCCCGGCCTCGGCGATATCCCGGGGAAACAGGATGCCGTCGACCACGTCGCCGTTCTCCAGCCTGACCGGGCCGCAGTAAAGGTGAGGCGGCTCCCCGGCCTCGACCTTCTCCCAGATTTCGTCGCTCATCCGGTACATTTCGCCGGCGACCGAGACGCCGCCTTCATCGACCTCGAACATGCCGGGATGGACGTCGCCGATGGAATAGAGGCGGTAAACCGGCGCGGTCCGGAACGCGCCCATGAACTCCGCGCCCGCCAGATTTGGATGCAGGGCGCCTCCCCGCATGAGGGTGCCGTTGACGAACAGTTCCTTGGTCATGGTGCGTTCCGAATGTTTGCTGCCCCCGATAGGGAAATAGACTATCCGGGCCAAAAGCAAAATAGAATCGTCGAGACGGGCGGGCGGCGCAATTCTTGACTCCGACCCGCCCAGCGCTATCACTGTCGAAAATTCATCCGCGCCCATTCCGGGCGGCACCTCGCGCAGACAGGATCATCATGGCGGTTCGTTCGTTCGTATTTCCGGGGCAGGGGTCCCAGGCCGTCGGCATGGGCCGGGATCTCGCGAACGCCTTCCCGGAGGCGCGCTACGTCTTCGAGGAACTCGACGACGCGCTGTCGGAGAAGCTCTCGAAGGTGATCTTCGAGGGGCCCGAGGACGAACTGACGCTCACCGCCAACGCGCAGCCGGCCTTGATGGCCATGAGCCTCGCCGTCTTCCGGGTGCTCGAGAAGGAAGCCGGCCTCGATCTCGCCCGGGCCGGCAAGTATGTCGCCGGCCATTCCCTCGGCGAATATTCGGCGCTGACCGCCGGCGGGACGTTCGCCTTCGCCGATGCGGCCCGGGTGCTGCGGGCCCGCGGCACCGCCATGCAGGAAGCGGTCCCCGTCGGCGAGGGCGGCATGGCGGCGCTGATCGGCGCGACGCTGGAGCAGGCGGAAGACATCGCCGGGCGCGCGGCGGGCGACGAGGTCTGTACGGCGGCCAACGACAATGCCGACGGCCAGGTGGTTTTGTCCGGCGCCATGGCGGCCATCGACCGGGCCGTCGGGATCGCCGCGGAGGAAGGCATCAAACGGGCCATGAAATTGCCGGTCAGCGCGCCGTTCCATTGCGCCATGATGGCCCCCGCGGCCGAGGTCATGGAACGGGAACTGGGAGCGATCACACTGAGCGCGCCGGCCGTACCGGTGATCGCCAACGTGACGGCCGAGGCGGCGGATGAGCCGGACAGGATCCGCAAGCTGCTGGTCGAGCAGGTGACGGCGCGGGTCCGCTGGCGGGAATCGGTCTTGTATATGCGGGACAACGGGGTCGATACGGTGGTCGAGCTCGGCGCCGGCAAGGTGCTCGGCGGACTGACCCGCCGGATCGACCGGGAACTCGCGGGCGTCTCGGTGCAGACCCCCGAAGATATCGAAGAATTCGTCAAAACACTCTGAGGAGCGGAACCATGCTGGACCTGACGGACAAGCGGGCACTGGTCACCGGCGCATCGGGCGGAATCGGATCGGCCGTCGCCAAGGCCCTCCATGCCCAAGGCGCGGTTGTCGCCTTGTCGGGCACCCGGGTCGAGGCGTTGGAAGCCTTGGCGAGAGAACTGGGTGGCCGGGCGCACGCCGTCCCCGGCGACCTGTCCGATGCGGGCGGCGCCGATGCGCTGGCCGAGGCGGCGGGCGGGGCCATGGGCGGGATCGATATCCTGGTCAACAATGCGGGCCTCACCCGTGACAATCTGGCCATGCGGATGAAGGATGAGGAATGGCAGGCGGTCATCGACGTCAACCTGACCGCCTCGTTCCGGCTCGCGCGCGCCTGCCTCAGGGGGATGATGAAGGCCCGCTGGGGACGGATCATCGGGATTACCTCCGTGGTCGGCGTGACCGGCAATCCCGGTCAGGCCAATTACGCCGCCTCCAAGGCCGGCATGATCGGCATGTCCAAGTCCCTTGCCCAGGAAGTCGCGAGCCGCGGCATCACCGTCAATTGCATCGCGCCCGGCTTCATCGTCACCCCGATGACCGACATGCTCACCGAGGAGCAGCAAGCGCAGATCACGGCGCGAATCCCCGCCGGCAGGTTGGGCGAGGTGGATGACGTCGCCGCCGCCGCGGTCTATTTGGCCGGCGACGAAGCCGCTTATGTGACGGGCCAGACCCTTCACATAAATGGCGGAATGGCTATGATTTGACGGGGCTCTTTCGGCCTTGTCCGAGCGCTAGTCATACCGAAGAAAGTGTGTTACCAACGGGCACTTCTTGCGGTCTTCCGCCGGAAACTGACAATCGTCAGCCGGTATCCTGGGCCGCAGTTATAAGAACATATCGAGGTACAAGCGAATGAGTGATGATATTGCCGGACGGGTTAAGGGCATTATTGTCGAACACCTTGGCGTGGAAGAAGACAAGGTGACGGACACCGCCAGCTTCATCGACGATCTGGGTGCGGACAGCCTGGACACCGTCGAATTGGTGATGGCGTTTGAAGAAGAATTCGGATGCGAAATTCCGGACGACGCCGCCGAGAAGATCCTCACCGTGAAGGACGCGGTCGACTTCCTGTCGTCGCAGGCCTAACCGGCCGCCTCGCGTTTATCCATTTGCCTGGTTGACCTGGGAGGCCGGTCGACCGAGAGCAGCGGTTCACATGAGACGTGTCGTTGTCACAGGTGTCGGGCTCGTAACGCCGCTTGGAAACGGTGTCGGTACGTCGTGGGAACGGCTTATCGGCGCCCAATCGGGCATCCGGGCCATCACTTCATTCGACGTATCGGACCTGCCGTCCAAGATCGCGGGCCAGGTGCCGCTTGCCGGCGGCGATGACGCGCCGGCGGGCAGTTTCAATTTTGACGATGTGGTGTCGGGCAAGGAACGGCGCCGCATGGACAATTTCATCATCTTCGGGCTCGCCGCCGCCGAGGAGGCCGTCAGGGATGCGGGCTGGACCCCGGATGACGAGGAGTCGCTGGAGCGCACGGGCGTTCTCATCGGTTCCGGCATCGGCGGCCTTCCCGAGATCGAGCACGGCGCCGGGGTCGTCGCCAACCAGGCGGTCCGCAGGCTCAGCCCGTTTTTCATTCCGGCCAGCCTGATCAACCTGGCGTCCGGCCATGTTTCCATCCGGTTCGGATTCAAGGGACCGAACCATGCCGTGGTCACTGCGTGCTCTTCCGGCGCGCACGCCATCGGTGATGCGGCGCGGATGATCATGCTGGACGACGCCGACGTGATGGTGGCCGGCGGCGCCGAAGCGGCGGTCTGCCGGCTCGGCGTGGCCGGGTTCGCCCAGGCCCGCGCCCTGTCGACCGGTTTCAACGATACGCCCGAGAAGGCCTCGCGTCCCTACGACAAGGACCGGGACGGGTTCGTCATCGGCGAAGGCGCCGGCATCGTCGTGCTCGAGGAATTGGAGCACGCCAGGAAGCGGGGCGCCGAAATCCATGCCGAGCTCGTCGGCTACGGGATGTCGGGGGACGCCCACCACATCACGGCGCCGGCGGAAGACGGCAACGGCGGTTTCCGCTCCATGAAGGCGGCCCTCAAACGGGCGGGCCTGAACCCGGAGGATATCGACTACGTCAACGCCCACGGCACGTCGACGCCGCTGGGCGACGAGATCGAGGTCGGCGCGGTGAAGCGGCTGTTGGGCGGCCACGCCTATGAGGTCGCCATGTCGTCCACCAAGTCCTCCATCGGACACCTGTTGGGCGCGGCGGGCTCCGTCGAGGCGGTGTTTTGCATCCTGGCGATAAAGCACGGCGTGGCGCCGCCGACCCTGAACCTGGATAACCCGTCCGAAAGCTGCGACATCAATCTGGTGCCGCACCAGGCTCAGGAGTGGCCCATCAAGACGGCGCTCTCCAATTCCTTCGGCTTCGGCGGGACCAACGCGTCGCTGGTCCTTACCGCTCCATCCTAGGAGGCCCGGCGCCGCATGCTCCGCTGGCTATTCGGATTTGTTCTGGCGGTCGGGCTGGCGGCCGGCGGGGTCGTCGCCTGGGGCTACGCGGAATACCTCCGTCCCGGGCCCTACAATATCGGCACGACGATCATCATCGGTGAAGGAACCGGGGTCGATGCCATCGCCCGGGATTTGCAGGGCCACGGCCTGATTCGATCCGCGTTCGTGTTCCGCGCCGGCCTGCGGCTGCTGGACCCGGACAAGACGCTCAAGGCGGGTGAATATGCCATCCCGCCGTCCCTCAGCCCGCGGGCGCTTGCCGGCCTCTTGGACGAGGGCAAGACCGTCGTCCGCCGGCTGACGGTCGCCGAGGGGCTGACCACCCGGCAGGTACTGGCGCAGCTGCGGGCGACCGAAGGGTTGTCGGGAGAAATCGGGCGGCCGCCCGACGAGGGGTCGCTGCTGCCGGAAACCTATCATTTTTCGTACGGCGATACCCGGGAGCAGATCGTCCGGCGGATGCGGGCCGCCATGGCGGATGTCCTGGCGGAGATTTGGCGCCGCCGGGCCCCCGGCCTGCCGCTCAAATCGCCCGCCGAAGCCGTCATCCTGGCCTCCATTGTCGAAAAAGAGACCGGGCGCGCCGATGAGCGCCGGCGTGTCGCCGGCGTCTTCATCAACCGTCTCAACAAGCGCATGCGCCTGCAATCGGACCCGACCGTGGTTTACGGATTGACCGATGGCCGGGGGCCGCTCGGACGGGGGCTGACCCGGGCCGATCTCGCCAGGGATCATCCGTTCAACACGTATGTCATTCGCGGCCTGCCGCCGGGCCCGATCGCGAATCCGGGCCGTGCGTCCCTCGAAGCGGCGGTCAACCCCGCGGCAACCGGCGATCTCTATTTCGTTGCCGACGGCCACGGGGGGCATCTGTTCGCCCGGACGCTTCGGGAACACAATGCCAACGTCGCCAAGTGGCGGCGGATCGAGCGGGAGCGGCGGTCCGCCCCGTGACCCGTTAATCCTTGCGGGAAAGACGGGAGTGATATTCGCACCGGGGTCAGTCGGGTCTATACGGGACTATTCCGTCTCTGATGGTTTACTACAATTATATTTCTTAAATTTCGTAGCGCTTCCGCCCTCTTGCAACTGGGTCATGTGGGCTCCCGGATGGTGGTCCGAGATGATGCCACGCAGGTCCGTCTTGATACCACGCTTCGGGCCCGATCCGGGGCGGTGCTACCGGGACCGGCATGCAGAGGAGTCCCCGGACGTAGACATTGTTGAACTGGACGCCCTCGCCGGCCGGCCGGTCCGTGCTCGGCGTCTTGGCTATGGGATCGCCCGCGGAGCCGAGCATATC
>JAPPFK010000182.1 GCA_028823885.1 Rhodospirillales bacterium
TGTCCCCTCTCCCCCTTCTTCAGGGGGAGAGGGTCAGGGTGAGGGGGTCATAAGAAATGAGTGTGAGGGGGTCATAAGAAGAGTGGGGGTGATATGGAAATTCCCCCTCACCCGGCTACGGCTATGGCTCGCTGCACAAATCAAAGTGGCGGCGAAAGGCTACATCCTTCTGTGAGGCAGCGCCGCAATGCGGTTCCAGTTTCCCCAAAGGTTGCCGGCCCCCCGGTGACCGGTCCGTCGTAAACGCCTTCCCGCTTCAACCGGGCTTGGTACTTCAACAGGCGTTCCCGCCCGCCGGCCTGGATGGACGCGTCGATCATGTGCAGCGCCGCCTCGGTTTGGGAGGCGTTCGCGAACACAAGCGCGATGGCGTGAAAAATTCGCGGTGCGTTCTCCAGTCGTCTGGTTTTCTCCAGTAACCGTTGGCCCACTGCCGTACCGTCCGCTGGATTTCCCCCGGCAGCGGCAAAGGCCTCGCGTACGCCGATAACCCACATGGAGGCGTACTCCAGATCGTCCGGCACGCCCTCCATCGTCTTTCCGAAGTCCTTCTCGGCCAAAATTGATTTGCCCAACTCACGGTACGCATGGCCTCGCATATAATGCCGCAATGGGTGGCCGCTTTTGCCTGTCTGCGCATCGTTCGGCCCGGGCAAGCCAAGTGCCTGGAGGTCATCGATAACCTGTTGAGGCTTGCCCGCCTTCAGCTTCACCCATCCCCGGGTTTCCAGGTATAACTGGTTGGTGAATCCGTACAGGGTACGCCAGATGCTTACGGCCTCGTCGATGTCCCTCAGGGCTGCTGCTTCCTGGCCGGCTCCGGCCAAGGCAAGAGCGCGAAGTCGCAGCATGTATGCCCTTTCGGCCTCGGTAATCGCCGGTTTACTCTCCAATGCGAGTGTCAAGAATCTGACCGAATCACCAAAATTGCCCGCATGTAAGTGTTGGCGGCCGAGTTTCTCGCCTGGCCGCCGTCCTCCGGGCATCGGCAGTTGGCTTGTGGCCAACCTAATGTAGTCGTAGTCCGGTCTATCGGCCGGTTGAGTCCATGAGGAACTCGCACACCCTTGGATCAAGACCAGTGAAGCAATAACGGCTGCCGTGCGCCAAGCTGTGAGACCGGTGATCGCCATGCCGCTTTCAGCCTTCCCCGCTTCGGCGGATGGCATCCCACACTTTCCCGGGCGTCAGCGGCATGTCCAGGTGCTTGACGCCGTGGGGTTCGAGGGCGTGGATCACCGCATTCGCCGTCGCCGGCATGGCGCAGGCGCAGCCCACCTCGCCGACCCCCTTGGCGCCGATGCGGTTGTTGCCGGTCGGGCGGGGATTGCTGATGAATTGGATGTCGCAGAAGTCGATGCCCCGCGGCATGGCGTAGTCGAGGAACGAGCCGGTGAGCATCTGGCCGGTGTCGCCGTCGTATTCGATGCCTTCGAGCAGCGCCTGGCCCGCCCCCTGGCCGATGCCGCCGAGGATTTGGCCCTCGACGGTGAGCGGGTTGATCACCGTGCCGACATCGTTGACCGCCGCGTAGCGGGTCATCTTCGCGGCGCCGGTCTCCGGGTCCACCTCCACCTCGCAGACATGGCAGCCGTTGGGATAGGTTGCCGCCTTGCCGTCATATTGGGCGTAGTATTCGAGGCCGGGCCCTCGGCCGCCGTCCTCGTCCGCCGGCGGGTTCTCGTGGGCCGTCCTGGCCACGTCGGCGAGGGAGACCTGCTTGTCGGTGCCCGCCACCCGGAAGAACCCGCCGGAAAACTCGATGTCGGCCGCCGCCGCTTCCAGGATGCCGCCGGCCACTTCCTTGCCCCGCTCGATGAGCCCCGCGCCGGCGGCCAGCGCCGCGTGGGTGCCCATCACCGAAACCCGGGAGCCGCCGGTGCCGTTGCCCGCAGCTTGCGCATCCGTGTCGCCCTCGATGACGGTGATGTCGTCGGTGTCGATGCCGAGCTGGTCCGAGGCCAGGATCCGGTACATGGTCGGGTGGCCCTGGCCCAGCTCGGTGGTGCCGGCGATGATGGTCAGGCTGCCGTCGGCGTCCAGCCGGTAGGTGGCGAATTCCTGGCCGACGCCGGCGGCCTGCTCGATGTTGTTGCCGACCCCGAGCCCCAGCAGCTTGCCGCGCGACTTGGCCTCCTCGCGGCGGGCCTCGAAGCCCTCGTAGTCGATGGCGGCGAGCGCCTTCTCCAAATTGTCCGGGAAGTCGCCGGAATCGTAGACCGTGCCCAAGGGCATGGTGTAGGGCAGCTGATCCGGCTGGATCATGTTCCGGCGCCTGAGTTCGATCCGGTCCATGCCCAGCTCCGCCGCCGCGTAGTCCAGCAGGCGCTCCATGATGAACGTGCTGTCCGGCCGGTTGGAGCCCCGGTACGGGCCGGTGAAGCAGGTGTTGGAATAGCCGCCCCGGATGGTGTGGTGGATGGCGGGCGTCCGGTAGACGTTGATCATCCCGACGAGGCTCAGGTGGGTGTGCATCACCCCCATGGTGCCGAAGAAGGCGCCCAGGTTCTGGACGCTGTGGATCCGGAGGCCGAGAAATTTGCCGTCCTTGTCGAGGGCCAGCTCGGCATCCACAACCTTGTCCCGGCCCGCCTGGTCGGTCAGCAGGCTCTCGGCGCGCTCGTTCTCCCATTTGACCGGGCGGCCGAGCCGCCGCGCGGCCACCGCCGCCAGCACGGTCTCCGGGTAGAGGGCCTTCATCCCGAAGCTGCCGCCGACGTTGCCCGTGACCACATGAAACTGGTCCGGGTCGCACTTGAAGATCAGATTGGCCATGGTGTTCTTGAGCCCGAAGGGACCCTGCACCGGCACGTAGATTGTCCAGCGCCCCTTGCCGCCGGCGCCGGCGGGATCGTAGTCCACCAGGCTGGCGCGGTTCTCGATGGTGGCGGGCGCCACCCGGTTCACCGTCAGGGTGAGCTTCACCGCGTGATCGGCCTTCGCGAAGGCCGCGTCCGTCGCGTCCTTGTCCCCGAAGCTGCTGTCGAAGGCGAGATTGTCGGGCGCATCGTCGTAGCGGGGCGGGCCGCTGGCCACCTGGAATGAACTGGTGAGCGCCTCCAGGGGCTCGTAGTCCACCTCGACCAGTTCCGCGGCGTCCTTGGCCTGCGCCAGGGTTTCGGCGACGACGAAGGCGACCTCGTGGCCGACCATGCGGGCCGTATCGGTGGCGATGGGATAGCGGGCGTGCTTGATCATGGCGTCCTGGTCGATCCCGGGGATGGGCGGCGCCACGATGGGCAGCGCGCCGATGCCTTCTTCTTCCAGGTCCTTGCCCGTCAGCACGCACAGCACGCCGGGCGCGGCAAGCGCCGCCGCCGTGTCGATGCCGTTGATCCGGGCGAAGGCGTGGGGGCTCCGGAGCACCACGCCATAAGCCTGGTTCGGCAGGCTGCGATCGGCGGTGTAGGCGCCTTTGCCGCGCAGCAGGTAGGGGTCCTCGTGCCGGGGGACCGACTGTCCAACAGAGACAATGCCCATGGGTCTTTAATCCTTGTTCAGGAGGCCGCGCCCCCCGATCCAAGCGGGCCGGGCGCGCGGCCGGTCATGGCCCTAAGTCCACCATGCCGGGGCGGGTGTTTCAAGGCGGCGGTTGCAGGACGGTGAGGGGGTCCCGTCCTTGACTCTGTGGTTCAAGAAGTCGTCATCACCGGGCTTGACCCGGTGATCCACGCTTCGGGGCAACGGTGCACGTGGATGGCCGGGTCCGGGCCCGGCCATGACGAATTGGGCTTTGCTTCCGTCACCCCGACGCTACACGTCGCCGTCGTGGATGGGGATTCACCCGGACGGCTGGAATTCGGCGAAGAAGTCGTTGCCCTTGTCGTCGACGACGATGAAGGCGGGGAAGTCCTTCACCTCGATTTTCCAGATCGCTTCCATGCCGAGTTCGGGATACTCCACCACCTCGACCGACGTGATGCAGTCCTGGGCGAGGCGCGCCGCCGGGCCGCCGATGGAGCCGAGATAGAACCCGCCGTATTTGCTGCAGGCCTCGGTGACCGCCTTGGACCGGTTGCCCTTGGCGAGCATGACCATGGAGCCGCCGTTGCCCTGGAACAGCTCGACGTATGAATCCATGCGCCCCGCCGTGGTCGGCCCGAAGGAGCCGGACGGCATGCCCTCCGGCGTCTTGGCCGGGCCCGCGTAATAGACCGCGTTGTCCTTGAAGTAATTGGGGAGGCCGTCGCCCGCATCCAGGCGCTCCTTGAGCTTGGCGTGGGCGATGTCCCGGGCGACGATCAGCGGGCCGTTGAGGGACAGCCGGGTGCGGACCGGATGCTGGGAAAGCTCGGCCCGGATTTCGTCCATGGGCCGGTTCAAATCGATCTCCACCACGTCCCCCCCAAGGTCGGCATCCGGGCCGTCGTCGGTCACCTCGGGGAGATATTGGGCCGGGTTTTCCTCCAACTGCTCGAGGAAGATGCCGTCGGCGGTGATCTTCCCCATGGCCTGGCGGTCGGCGGAGCACGAGACGCCGATGCCGACGGGCAGCGAGGCGCCGTGGCGGGGCAGGCGGATCACCCGGACGTCGTGGCAGAAGTACTTGCCGCCGAACTGGGCGCCGATGCCGACGTTCCGGGTCATGGCGTGGATTTGCTGCTCGAGCGCCAAATCGCGGAACGCCTGGCCCGCCTCGTTGCCCTCCGTCGGGAGGTGGTCGAGGTAATGGGTGGAGGCGAGCTTCACGGTTTTGAGATTGTACTCAGCGCTGGTGCCGCCGATGACGACCGCCAGGTGATAGGGCGGGCAGGCCGCCGTCCCTAAGAGCTTCACCTTGTCCTCGAGGAACGTCATCAAGCTGTCCGGGTCGAGGATCGCCCGGGTCTCCTGGAACAGGAACGACTTGTTGGCCGAGCCGCCGCCCTTGGCGATGAACAGGAACTTGTAGGCGTCTCCCTTCTCGGCATAGAGCTCGATCTGGGCCGGGAGGTTGTTGCCGGTGTTCTTCTCCTCGTACATGGTGAGGGGCGCCAACTGCGAATAGCGCAGGTTGTCGGTGCCGAACGTGTCGTCGACGCCCTGGGAGATCGCCGCCTCGTCGTCGCCCGCCACCCAGACGTTCTCGCCCTTCTTGCCCATGACGATGGCGGTGCCCGTGTCCTGGCACATGGGCAGCACCCGGCCCGCCGCGATATTGGCGTTCTTCAGCAGATCCATGGCCACGAACCGGTCGTTGTCGGAGGCCTCCGGGTCGTCGAGGATGGCGGACAATTGTTCGAGGTGTTCGGGGCGCAGCAGGTAGGAGATGTCCGAGAACGCCGCCGCCGTGAGCATCCGGATTCCTTCCGGGTCCACCTTGAGGATGGTCCGCCCGTCGCATTCGACGGTGGAGACATGGTCGGACGTCAGTTTGCGGTAAGGGGTCCTGTCCTCGAAGCGCGGCATCAACGGCCGGAAGTCCGCGTCGTTGATGGTGGTCTTGGGGCTGAGATCGTCCATCAGGAAATTCCCGGTGCGGTTCCCGTCCGGCCCCCTTTTTATACCCTCAAGGCCCCGATGACGAGGGTGAGGGGGAATTTCGTGGATGCCCGTGTCAAGCACGGGCATGACGAATTGGTTTGTGTCGTATATCTACTCGTCATGGCCGGGCCCACTGGACCGGCTTTGCCGGCCAGCCGGCAAAGTGGCCCG
>JAPPFK010000115.1 GCA_028823885.1 Rhodospirillales bacterium
ACAAATCCATGTGAAGCCCGGAGAAGTTGCCCATGATCTGGTAGGCCGGCGGAATGCCGAAGATGATGGCAATGGGCATTTCGGTCTCGCCGCGCGCCAGCAGCTTCCGAATGACGGCATGGGTATGCGGCGTGATGAAGCTGACCAGGCCCCGGTGGGGCTCGGTCGCCTGGGTGCCGGCGTGGGAGGAGTTGTAGAACCCGGTCTCCGGGTCCTTGACGACATTCATCGCCGTCACGTAGGGCTCGGTCTCCTGCTCCGAGTGTCTGGGTATCGGCAGCTTGAGCCAGTCGGCGTCCCTGCCTGTCAGCACCACCTCCTTGACCGGGCCGGTTTCCACGTCGACCAGCCCCCGGGGCGCCTTGCGCAGCCGCTGGGCCAGGGTCGGCAAATAGTCCTTTTCATCGACCCCGAGCGCACGGCATTGGGACCACCGGTGCTTGACCAGCATGTCGCAGAGCCGGAACCCGGGATACTCGACGATGTTGTTGAACAGGATAGGGCCCTCGCTCTGGGCCGACAGCGCGCCGATGTCCTCGATGCTCACCGGTCTATCGATCTCGGTGACGATATCGGCGTTGGTCTCGAGATACCCCCGCAGATCCTTGTCGAGAGTGTTGATGGGCGGTTTGGCGGCCGCGCCGTCCGGCGTGGTCATGGTGCCCTCCCATTTTTTGCCAATTTACTTAGCTAAGTTAATTAATTAAATGACTTCCGTCCACCGCTTGTCTCCGCAATTGACAATCATTCTCAATAAGCCAATATAAGGACGGAAGGGTACGGTCGTCATACCGGCCCGAGAGGATCGCCATGTACGTTTGCTTGTGCCACGGCTACACGGACAGCCAAATCCGCCGGCTCGTCGAAGAGGGCGTGACGTCGGCTGCCGAGGCCTATGAGCGCTTGGGCGAAACTCCCGAGTGCGGCAAGTGCCTGGATGAAGCCCAGGCGGTGATCGATCGGTCCAGAGGCGCCGCCGCGGCCTAGATCGGGTCATGTTTTGACGGAACCACGGCGCGGTTTCGTCAAAACATGTGAATCCGATCTATTTCAATAGTGTAGAGCCGATTCACATGGATTGCCGGCACCGCAAAGCGATTCCGACAAACCATGATCGGCTCTAGTCGTCCCCGTGCACCTGGGCATTCATGTAATGCTCGATCCCCATCTTCTCGATCATGCCAAGCTGGGTCTCGATCCAGTCCACGTGCTCTTCCTCACTATCGAGAATTGAGCGAAACAGGTCGCGGGTGACGTAGTCGGCCGCCGACTCGCATTGGGCGATGCCTTCCCGGAGATCGGGAATGGCTTCCATCTCGGTCCGGAGGTCGCATTCCAGCACCTCCTTGACGTTCTCGCCGATATAGAGCTTGCCGAGGTCCTGCAGGTTCGGAAGCCCCTCGAGAAAGATGACCCGCTCGATGATCATGTCGGCGTGCTTCATCTCATCGATGGATTCCTCGTATTCATGGCGGGCCAGCCGCTTCAGCCCCCAATCCTTCAGCATCCGTGAATGCAGGAAGTATTGATTGATCGCCGTCAGTTCGTTCTTGAGCACCTTGTTGAGGCACTCGATGACCTTTTTGTCGCCCTGCATGGAGCTTCCCTCGCGGTTCCGTCGGGCCGCACGGCCCGTTGATGTCCGGGGACCGCAATAGCACGGACCTTCGACAATTGACCAGTGATAACGACTTGCAATTGGCAACGGGTCGGGGATTTCGCGGCAAACCGATATCGGCATCGCCCGGGACAACCACGCGGCGGCGATTTGAAAACGCCCGATGTTTCGAAATCGAAGCGGTTTTCATCCGGGCGCGGCGGAACTAGGCTTGAGAAAATTTCCGCCGGGGAGGACCGCCGAATGCCGTTTCAGCCCGCATCCGATGTCCTGAAGGACATCACCGTTCTGGAGATGACCCTCGCCCGGGCCGGGCCCACCGCCGGGCGCCAGATGGCCGACTGGGGCGCCGACGTGATCAAGATCGAGCCGCCGGGGCTGGGCGGGGGCAAGGATTTTTCCGCCCGCCACTCGCCGGACTTCCAGAACCTGCACCGCAACAAGCGGAGCATGACCCTCAACCTCAAGTCCGAAGAGGGCGTCCGGGTGTTCAAGAGGATGGCGGAGAGCGCCGACGTCATCGTCGAGAATTACCGGCCGGACGTGAAGGCGCGTCTCGGCGTCGGCTATGACAGCATCCGGGCGATCAACCCCCGGATCGTCTATGGCAGCATCTCAGCATTCGGCCAGGAGGGGCCCTACGCCGAGCGGGCCGGGCTCGACCCGGTCGTCCAGGCGATGGGCGGGCACATGTCGGTTACCGGTCATCCGGGCCAGGGGCCGGTGCGCTCGGGCGCGGCCATCTCGGACATGATGGCCGGCACCCTGTTGGCCAACGGCATCATGCTGGCGCTGTTCGAGCGGGAGCGGTCCGGCGAAGGCCAGTGGGTGCAGACCACGCTGATGGAGGCCTGCATCTTCCTGCTCGATTTCCAGGCCGCGCGCTACACCATGAACGGCGACGTGCCGGGCCAGGCGGGCAACAACCACCCGACCAATGCGCCGACCAACGCATTTCGGACCTCGGACGGGCACGTGCTCCTCGCGCCCATGGCCACCATGTGGGAGAAGTTCTGCACGGCGCTGGGCGCCGAGGAACTGATCGATGACGAGCGCTTCGCCTCGGCCAAGGCGCGTTTCGAGAACCGGGACGAGCTCAACCCGCTGATCGAGGCCAGGACCCAAACCCGGACCGCGGACGAATGGGTCGCCGCCATGAACGCCGTCGGCGTGCCGTCCGGGCCTATCAACACCCTCGACAGGACCTTCGCCGATCCCTGCGTCGAGGCGCTGGGCGTGCGCCAGACCGTGACGTCGCCGGGCCTCGGCGAGATTGGCCTGGTGGGCCAGCCCATCCATCTCGGCCGCACCGGCCAGCGGATGGTCAAGAGCGCGCCCGAATACGGCGCCGATACGGATGCGGTGCTGGCCGAGTTCGGCTACGGAGGCGACGAGATCGAGAAGTTCCGCGCCGGCGGCATCGTGTAGCGAAACGGTTTTCGCTCGGATGGGTACGCGAAACGATCCGCCGCTTGGACCGGGCGGAATGATCCGCATGTTGGACCGGGCGGAACCATCCGCATATTTGACCGGGCGGAATGCTCCGCCACGCACCGCCCGGAATGTTCGAATCCGTTGGAAAAAGCGGGCCCGGGACGGTAATTCTAGGTTCGGACGCGACCGCTTGTTCGAGGATTGAATTCAACCGGTTTCAGCAAGGAACCAGATCATGCCCAATATTTCACTCATGGATCTGGACGAGCTCGGGAAAGGCAAACTCGGCCCGTTCATCAAGAAGGCGCTTCGCAACCGGGCGCCGGACCCGGCGTTCCACGCCATGATGGGTCACAACCCGGAACTCGCGAAGGCCATGTACATCGCCTGGGGCACGCTGTTTTCCACCGGCAAGGTGGACCACAACCTCAAGGAAATCATCCGCGTTCAGCTGTCGCGGGCGGCCGACTGCAATTATTGAGGAAACGTCCGATCCGCTTCGGCGAAGGGGAATGGACTGACCGAGGAACTGCTCGACGAAGGCATCGACAACTACGAAGCCTCCGACAAGTTCACCCAGCGCGAGAAGGCGGCGCTGCGCTATTCCGAATATATGGACCGGCATCCGGAGAAGATCGACGAGGCGTTCTACGCGGCGCTCTGCGAGCACTTCTCGACCGAGGAGATCGTCGAGCTCGGCGCCTATATCGCGTTCAACATCGGCTATCACACGTTCTTCGGCACCCTCGGCTTCTATCCCATGTTCGCCCCCGACGGGCGGCTGGTGAGCCAGGAGGAAAGCCGCGAGATCTACGGCGATACGCCCATGTCCCATACCAAGGGCGCCATGCAGCGGGCCAAGGATCTGGCGCCGGGCGAGGCCGCCGAGTAAACCGGGAAACACAGATATGCCAGTGATCGATCCGGTTCCCGTCGAGGAACTCGAGGAAAACAAAACGCTCGCCAAGATGCTCGAGCAGGCCGAGCGCCTGCGGGCGCCGGACCCGCTGCTGCTGCGGATCATGGCCCATGCGCCGAGCCATGCCCAGGCGGTGTGGGATGCGTTCTGGGTCTCCCACGCCGAGGGCAACGTGGACCACAGGCTCAAGGAGATCATCCGCATCCGGCTCGCCCGGTTCGCCGGCGATCCCTACTTCGCCAATCTGCGCTCGACCATGGCCAAGGAGGCCGGCCTCACCGAGGAGACGGTCGAGGCGGGCTGCGGCGATTTCGAGAACGACGGCCGGTTTTCGGACGCCTGGAAGTGGGCGCTCGAATATTCGGCGCTGATGTACACCGATCCCAAGGCGGTGAACCGGGACTTCTACAACAAAGGCAAGCGGCACTGGTCGGAGGCCGAGATCATGGAGATCGGGGTCCTGATCGCCTACCACTACGGTTTCGCCGTCTGGATGAAGACCCTGAAGGCGTTCCCGCTTCACGACCCGGACGGCAATCCGGTGAGCCAGGAAGAGAGCGCCAAGATCTACCCAATATGAGTTTTTGAGAAGAAACGACAGTATGCGGTCGTCACTTCCAACTGATACCCGTCGCAATTAAATTTCGACAACAAATACCGGGCTCATTAGTCACTTTGATTATAGAAATAATACTATTTCGTAATGATCTCCGGCCCGAGGAAGGTGTTGGGCAGGAAGGTTGAGAGCCAGGGGATGTAGGTCACCAGGATCAGGAAGACGAACAGTACGCCCAGGAAAGGCAAGGCGGCGTAGACGACGCGCATCATCGGCATCCCGGCCACGCCCGACGTGACAAAGAGGTTGAGCCCCACCGGCGGCGTGATCATGCCGATTTCCATGTTCACCACCATGATGATGCCGAGGTGGATCGGATCGATCCCAAGCTCAATAGCGATGGGGAAGACCAGGGGGGCGACGATGACGAGCAGGCCGGACGGCTCCATGAACTGCCCGCCGATCAGCAAAATAATGTTGACCACGGCCAGAAACATGATCGGCCCGAATCCGGCCGCCAGCATGGAGGAGGCTACCTGCTGCGGAATTTGCTCGTCGGTCAGCACGTGCTTCAGAATAAGGGCGTTGGCGATGACGAAGAGCAGTGTGATCGTTAGTTTCCCGGCTTCCAGCAGGGTTTTCTGCGTGTCGGGATGCACCATGGAGGTAATCACGGTGAGCGGGTTTTTGAGGAAGGTTTTGCCGTCCTCCTTCAGGGGCCCCATGTCTCGGTAAATGAACGTGGAGATGAGAAACGAATAGACGGCGGCGACGGCGGCGGCCTCGGTGGGGGTAAAGATGCCGCCATAGATGCCGCCCAGGATGATCACGATGAGGAAAAGGCCCCAGGCCGCGTCCCTGCCCGAGTCCCAAATCTCGCGCCAGCCTCTCCATTCCCCTTTCGGGAGGTCTTTGACCTTGGCGATGATATAGATCGTGACCATCAGCATGATGCCGGCCACGAGGCCCGGAATGACGCCCGCCATGAACATGCGGCCGACCGACACTTCGACGGCCGCCGCATAGACCACCATGACAATGGAG
>JAPPFK010000134.1 GCA_028823885.1 Rhodospirillales bacterium
CCCTGGGAGAGGCCGCCGAGGCCGGGAAACAGGCGGACGACGGCTTCGACCTGTCGGCCCATCTGGCCGGGCTGTTCGAGGCCGGAGCCTTCATCGAAATCCTAGAGCCGGGCGCCGCGGAAAGCGGCCGGACGCCGTCCCGGCCCCATTCGGCCATTTGATTGGGGTTCGCCCCAGAGGAGAATTCATGATCCAGTCCCTGGTTATCCTTCACAGCCGCGTTGCGGAGACATTGTCGCTGGCGGCCGACCGCTGGCTGATGGGGCTCCTCGCGCGCCTCGCCTTCGCCGCCGTGCTGCTGGTCTACTTCCTCAATTCCGCATTGACCAAGTTCGACGGCGGCCCGTTCTCGATCGCCGATTCGGCCTATTTCCAGATCGTCCCGCCGGTCGTCGAGGCGGCGGGCTTCGACACCTCCAAAGTCGCTTTCTTCCCGTGGGACCTGATCGTCCTCGCCGGCAGCTATGGCGAGGTCATCCTGCCGCTGCTGATCGTGATCGGCCTGTTCACGCGGATCGCGGCGGCCGGGATGATCGTCTTCGTGGCGGTGCAGACCTATGTCGACATCGCCTTCCATAAGGTCAATGCGGAAACCATCGGCGCGTGGTTCGACAATATCTCGGGCGCGGCGATCATGGATCAAAGGGCGTTGTGGGTCCTGCTGTTTCTGTACCTGATCCTGAAGGGCCCCGGGCTGATTTCCGCCGATCACATCCTCGGGAAACGCTTCGGCGCATAGACGGCGTGATAGGACTTGCGCGCCGGCCGCCGATACCGTTTTCGAAGCCGTCGCCGGCGGCGGACTGATAGCCGGGCTAGGATCGGCGAGGAAGCGGATTTCGAAGGGAAGAAATAGGGGGTAATTACTCGACAGTCCCTGGCGATGGGCCAGGTATGTATGTTTGTTTTAGGGGTAGGACCATTTTGTAGCGAGAATTAAATCTACTGTAGTGTGTGTAGATCAATTCAACTAGTGCATCCCGGTCGATTAGGCGCAGGTTTGGTTTCGAGCGTTCGAAGGTCTTCGCATCGGGACTGAAGCCGCCGAGGGTAACAAATAGTCCATGTTCCCCTTGCTCAATGGCACCGTGAAGCCTTTGCACCTCCGGTCGACCGATCTGGCCTAAAGTCTGCTTGCATTGCACCTTGATGATCGGCGGCTCGAATCCAAGCTCATCTCGATGGGCAATTACGTCGATCCCGCCGTCCGATGAGGCTTGTGTTGCTCTGGCGTGGTATCCCATGCAAGTCAATAAATGAGCCACAAATTCTTCGAATTCGTATGAGGTAATATTTGTCTTCAATCGTTTGACGACGAAATCCTCGGTACTTTCCTCGACTTGCTGCGATACCCCCACAACTGTGGTTGCATCCACCGCATGTGCACTGCTCTCTTCACCTGTCAATGCAGCGAGGAACTCCTCGGTGTTGTTGGAAATCTGGAACAGCGTAATGGCCGAACCAATTTCATAGAGGGCCGACTGTGAAAAATTCGCTCTAGGTAGCTGGTTGAGCCATTCGACATTTCGTCGGTTGGGGTAAGAATCGACCGAGGATGGGTCAAATTTGTAGTCGCTAACAACCCTGCCAAGGTGAACCATGCGGTCCGGCTTAGACGGAAATACGATGATGTCGCCAACGGCAATTTCGCAAACAAATCTGTAGAGGACTCCGGCCTGAACAGGTATGGCGCCAGCAGCGGTGTCAGGATAAACCTCCGCATAATGAAGTTTGAACGAGTCTCGGGTCCGTTCCAAATTTGATAAGTCCCCCATCTCGTGCCAGCCAATGCCGACAAACCCAAGCTCGACCGGGATTGACGGGTCGAGATCGGCCATGTGTATGCCCCACACCGTATCTGCCATGCCCTCCTCCAAATTTAATTTTCGGCCCGCTATAGTACCTACCGGAAGTCAGGGTTGACTAGCATAGCGCTTCCCTTATTTCATCCGGTCGTTGCAAATGCGCGTGCGAATCTGCGTGCTCCACGTTGAGTTTTTTGAATACCCGGGTCCCCTGGTCATTTAGTAGAACAGCCAACGAAATGCGGGAGACGAATGAATGGCTCATCCAGAGATGGTGAAAGATTTTCTCGATGTTTGTGAATCGATCAATGAACTGGCTCCCAGGAAAGAGGAGTTCATCAATTGTCTGGAAGACTGGGGAAACAAATCCCGCGAGGAGATCGAAGAAGAAATAAATACGGTATTCTGGCTCGCTGAGGAAGCCGAGAAGCTTCCTGTGCGCATGTTACCGAACGGAGCCATTTCGTCTGCTGCCGGTGAACTCAATAGGATCAAAAATTCCTTTGATCAGGTCGACCGTACCGCCGATTCCGATAAATCCAAGCAGCCGCCCGATCGAATGGATTGGGAATTTAGCAGGGCTGTTGATTCGGCGATGTCTACTTTGGGGACATGGTTTCCTCTGCTGGCTTTGCGCTCCGGCAACATCGACAACCTCGCGGCCAGAACGAAGAAACTCAATGCCGAGGCCGACGAACTCTTGCGGAATGCACAGCGTCAGGCAGAAGCCGAGTTGCAGGAAATTGAAGAGATCAAGCAAGCCGCAAGGGAGGCCGCGGGTGCAGCGGGCGCCGCCGAGTTCACCCGCGAATTTCGTGACGAGGCCGACGAAGCGAGAATACGGGCCTGGTGGTGGCTTGGCGCCGCGGCGGTTCTTGCAATGGCCGCGCTGACCATGCCCGTCCTTATCATATTCGGAAAGTTTGGGAGCCTTCCCACCGATGTTTGGGAGGCGGCGTACATGACGGGTTGGCGCGTCATCGCCATTGCCGTCTTGTTTTACGCCGCAACCTGGGCCGGCCGCATCGCGCTTGCGAACATGAACCTGGCGAGCGTGAACAAACACCGCGGGATGAGCTTGCAGACGCTACAGGCGTTCCACCGCTTCGCCGACGATCCCGCCGCCAAGGATGCTGTCGTGCTGGAGGCGGCGCGCGCGGTCTACGAGAACGTCCCGACCGGCTACATCGCCCGGCAGCCTGCCCAACAGGGCGGCGGGGCCCGGACGCTGGAGCTGATCAAGAGCGCCAACCGAGGCTCTTCGGAAAGCGGAAGCTGAGGTTGGGCGCGGGGATCCGCTCCGTGATCTCCGTGCACTTTGTGGTAATTTTGCACCCTCTCCCCCCGAAAGGCGTGAGGGGGTGGCGAAGGGCGGTCGATCGCACACATTGATATGGGAGCAGTGTCCGCGGGTGTCGCCCCATGGGTTCGCCAGGGGTTCCCGCGGGCCGAAAAGCGCAAAATTGGAATTTAACCAAGTCATCAAATGTCTATTAATGTCCATGAATGCCTATACCAGCCGACACAATTGGGCCGGATTCGCAATTTTCGTTGGAAATATATTCCAACGCCTCTGATGCGCCCATGAGTGCCCTCGCCCCTGCCGAGACCGCCCAACCGGACATTCTCTCCGTCGAGGGATTGACGGTGGCGTTCCAAACCGACGACCGGCCCCTGACCGTCGTCGATGATGTGTCCTTCAGCCTCGCGGCCGGCAGGACCACCGGCATGGTCGGCGAAAGCGGCAGCGGCAAGACGGTTTCGGCGCTGGCCCTGCTGGGGCTGCTGCCGCCCAACGGCCGGGTCGCCGCCGGCCGGGCCATGTACCGGGGCGCGGACCTGCTGAGCCTTCCCGCCGGCGAACTGCGGCCCCTCCGGGGCAGCCGCATCGCGATGGTGTTCCAGGAGCCCATGACGGCGCTCAATCCGGTCTTCAGCATCGGCGACCAGATCGCCGAGGTGCTCCAGATCCATCAGCGGCTTTCGCGGGGCGAGGCGTGGGACCGGGCCGTCGGCATGCTGCGCCGGGTGGGCATCCCCGACCCGGCGGCGCGGGCGTTCGCCTACCCCCATCAATTGTCGGGCGGCATGCGGCAGCGGGCGGTCATCGCCATGGCGCTGGCCTGCGGGCCGGACATCCTGATCGCCGACGAAGCGACGACGGCGCTGGACGCGACCGTCCAGGCGCAAATCCTCGAATTGATGACCGATCTCCAGCGGCAATACGGCATGGCCGTTCTGTTCATCAGCCACGATCTGGGCGTGGTGTCGGCCCTCGCCGACGACGTGGTCGTCCTCTATGCGGGCCGGGTCATGGAGCGCGCCCCGGCATCGGAATTCTTCGGCCGGCCCATGCACCCCTACAGCCAGGGCATGCTGGAAACCCTGCCGTCGCTGACGCCGCCCGGGCACGACCTGCCGACGATCCCGGGAACGCCGCCCGATCTCGCCCGGCTGCCGGGCGGGTGCCGGTTCGCGCCCCGGTGCCCCCGGGCCGCCGACGATTGCCGCTCAGCCGAACCGCCGTTGATGGAAGCCCGCGCGGGGACCTTCGCGGCCTGTATCCGCCCCGGCCAGGACGGGGGCCAGGATGGGGCCCCGGGCGAGGTTTCGGCATGAGCGGCGCAACCGCCGGCGGCGGCCCCGCCCTGATCGAGGTCGAGGGGCTGACCAAGCGATTCGAGCTCCGGGACCCGGGCCTGTTCGGCCGTTCCCGGGGCGCCGTGCACGCGCTCACCGACGTGGATCTCCGGATCGAGCGGGGCGAAACCCTGGCCGTGGTCGGCGAGTCCGGCTGCGGAAAGTCGACCCTGGCGAAGTGCCTTGCCCAGCTCCATGCGCCGACCGCAGGGGCCATCCGCTTCGAGGGCGAGGATATTTTTCGCGCGCCCCAATCCGCCCGGAAAGCCATCCGCCGGCGGGTCCAGATGGTGTTCCAGGACCCGTTCGGGTCGTTGAACCCGCGCATGACCGCCGCCGAGATCATCGCCGAGCCGCTGGTCATTCACCGGATCGGCGATCCCGCCGAGCGGAACCGGCGGACCGTCGAGACCGCTTCCAGGGTCGGCCTCCGGTCCGGGGACCTCGGCCGCTATCCCCATGAATTTTCCGGCGGCCAGCGCCAGCGCATCGCCATCGCCCGGGCGGCCATCCTCGAACCCGACCTGATCATCGCCGACGAGCCGCTGTCCGCCCTCGATGTCTCCGTGCAGAGCCAGATTCTGAACCTGTTCATGGAGCTCGGGCGCCAAAGCGGCCTGACATACGTGTTCATCAGCCACGACCTGGGCGCCGTGCGCCACATCGCCGATAGGATCGCCGTCCTGTATCTGGGCCGGGTGGTTGAGGCGGGCCCCGCCGAGGCGCTGTTCGCCGCCTCGCGCCATCCCTACACCCAGAGCCTGATCGAGGCCGTTCCCCGGCCGGGCGCCGGCAAACGCCTGCAATGGAAGACCCTGGGCGGCGATCCGCCCTCGGCCATCGACCCGCCCGGCGGCTGCGCCTTCCACCCCCGGTGCCCCAAGGTCCAGGACATCTGCCGCCGGGAGAGGCCCGATCCAATGATCCAGGCGGACAGCGGCCCCGGTCACGCCAGCGCCTGCCATTTCGCGGAGCAGGTCGGGGCATGACGGGTTTGACATGGTTCACCGCCATAGCGTCATGGCCGGGCCCCACTGGACCGGCTTTGCCGGGCCAGCCGGCAAAGTGGCCCGGCCATCCACGTG
>JAPPFK010000049.1 GCA_028823885.1 Rhodospirillales bacterium
CTTGGAATATATTTATAAATCATGATATTTCAACACCTTACAGCTATGCAAAAAATGCATGGCTCGCGCGCACTCACGCCATTGGGCGGCGGCGAGTGGCGGCTTGACAAAACCCGGCCCGGCGGTGTCTATGCGCCGGACTTCCAACCCCTGGAATTCGAGACATGACCGGCGATTCCCCAACCCATCCCTACCGCAGCCACACCTGCGGCGATCTTCGGCCCGAGCACGAAGGCCAAACCGTCCGGCTGTCCGGCTGGGTGCACCGGAAGCGGGACCACGGCAACCTGCTGTTCGTCGACGTCCGGGATCATTTCGGCCTCACCCAGTGCGTGATCGAATCCTCGAGCGACCTCTTCGAGGCCGTCGAAACGGCGCGTCCGGAAAGCGTCGTGACGGTGAGCGGAAACGTGGTCCGGCGCTCCGACGACACCATCAATCCCAACCTGCCCACCGGCCACGTCGAGGTGCGAATCCGGGAATTCACGGTCGAGTCGCCTGCCGACGTGCTGCCCGTCCAGGTGGCCGGCGAGGAGGAATTTCCGGAGGAACTCAGGCTCAAATACCGTTTTCTCGATCTCCGCCGGGAGGGCGTGCGGGAGAACATCGTGCTCCGCAGCCGGGTGGTTTCGTCGATCCGCCGGCGGATGACCGAGGCCGGCTTCCTGGAGATGCAGACCCCCATCCTGACGGCTTCGTCCCCCGAGGGCGCCCGGGACTACCTGGTGCCGAGCCGGGTCCATCCGGGCAAGTTCTACGCGCTGCCGCAGGCGCCGCAGATGTTCAAGCAGCTGATCATGGTCGCCGGGTTCGACAAGTACTTCCAGATCGCGCCCTGCTTCCGCGACGAGGACGCCCGCGCCGACCGGTCTCCGGGCGAGTTCTACCAGCTCGATCTCGAAATGTCGTTCTGCACCCAGGACGACGTGTTCGAGGCGCTGGAGCCGGTTCTCGCAGGCGTCTTCGAGGAATTCTCCCGGGGCCGCGCCGTCACGCCGGCGCCGTTTCCCCGGATACCGTTCGCCGAATCCATGAGCAAGTACGGCACCGACAAGCCCGACCTCCGCAATCCCATCGAGATGTTCGATGCGTCTGACGCCTTCGCCGGGTCGGGCTTCAAGATATTCGCCGACATGCTGGCCAAGAACGACCAGGCCCGGGTCTGGGCCATACCGGCCAAGGGCGGCGGCAGCCGCGCGTTCTGCGACCGGATGAATTC
Source organism: Rhodospirillales bacterium (assembly GCA_028823885.1). Taxonomy (GTDB): domain Bacteria; phylum Pseudomonadota; class Alphaproteobacteria; order Rhodospirillales; family UBA2165; genus JAJDXO01. Next base: position 1,220 of record JAPPFK010000049.1, read on the forward strand.
GTGGGCCCAGGCGGAAGGCCAGCCGGGCCTCGGCTACATCTTCTTCCGCGGCGGCGAGGGCGCGGGCCCGCTGGCCAAGAACATCGGCCCCGAACGGACCGAAGGGCTGCGCGCCGCCGCCGGCCTGGAGGACGGGGATGCGGTGTTTTTCGTCGCCGGGGTGCCGAGGGAGTTCCAGCCCTTCGCCGCGGCCGCGCGGGCCAGGATCGGCGATGAACTGGAGCTTTGCGAGGACGGGGTGTTCAAGTTCTGCTGGATCGTCGACTACCCCATGTACGAGATCGACGAGAAGACCGGCGGGCTCGACTTCAGCCACAACCCGTTCTCCATGCCACAGGGCGGGCTGGAGGCGCTCGAAACCAAGGATCCCCTGGACATCCTGGCCTATCAGTACGACATCGTGTGCAACGGCGTCGAACTGTCCAGCGGGGCGATCCGGAACCACCGGGCCGACATCATGATCAAGGCCTTCGGGATCGTCGGGTACACGGCCGACGAGGTCGAGACCGAGTTCGGCGGCATGCTCAACGCCTTCCGCTACGGCGCGCCCCCGCACGGCGGCTCGGCCCCCGGCATCGACCGGATCGTCATGCTCCTGGCCGACGAGCCGAATATCCGCGAGGTGACCCTGTTCCCGATGAACCAGCAGGCCGAGGACCTGATGCTCGGCGCGCCGTCGGGGATCGACGCCGCGCGGTACAAGGAGCTGCACATCAAGCCCGACCTGCCGAAGGAGAAGAAACGGGACGCCGCCGAGTGAGGCCCGGGCGGCCATTTGCCCCTTCGAATCGGCCCCCGAATTGGGTAGGTTGCGGGAGGAAAACGAGGAGCCCGAGCGTGAGCGGAAACAGGCATCCGAGGCGATGGACCGGCTGGGCACCGGCGGTTCTTCTGGCGGTCTTGGCCATCGGCGTTCCCTGGGGCGGGGAAGCGCGCGCCGGCGGCCTGGTCGATCACCGGGCGACCTACGCCATGAAGATGGTGCGGTCCAGCGGCCAGGGCGGTATTTCCGGCGCCCGCGGCGCCATGGTCTACGAGTTTCGCGACACCTGCGACGGCTGGCAGGTCGACACCAAGGTCTACCTGCGCCTCCGGTCGGGACGCGGCCCGGAGATGGAGAGCGTCCGGCTGGTTTCCTCATGGGAGGCCAAGGACGGTTCCGGCTTCCGGTTCCGCGTCACCGAAAAGACCGGCGGCGAGGTCAGCGAGGAAATCAGGGGGGTCGCGGTCACCGGCGAGGACGGCGGCGTTGCCGAATATACCCGGCCGAAATCGTTCACCGTCAAGCTGCCCAAGGACACCGTGTTTCCGACCGCCCACCTCCGGAGCCTGATCAAGACCGGCAGCGACGGCGGGAAACACTTGAGCCGCGTGCTGTTCGACGGCGCGACCCTCGAAAATCCCTATGTGGTCGGCGCCCAGGTGCGGCCGCGCGGCGGCGCGCCGGATGCCTGGCGCGCGCGGATGGCCTACTTTCCCTTCAACAGCAGGGCCCAAACCCCCGAGTTCGAACTCGGGGTCGATTACGGGGATGACGGGGTCGTGCAGTCGGTCCTCCAGGATTTCGGAGACTACCGGATCGAAGCCAGGATCGAGCGGCTGGAGAAGCTCGACGCGCCTATTTGCTAGTCCGGCCGCCGGGGCCGGGCTTTTCCCCGCCCAGCAGCGAACGTCCCTTGCGGATGGCGGGATCGCCGAATTTCTCGCGCACCGCGTCCATCGCCCGCTCCACCTCGGCGGCCGACGCATCCCGGCCGCTGTCCAGCAGGTCGGTCTGGCGCGAGGCCGGCGGGTCGGCCAGGCGGCTGGTCCCGATGCCGATCAGCCGGAAGGAGCGCCCGTCGCATTGATCCTCGAGCAGCGGCAGCGCCGCCTGATAGAGCGTCTCCGCGAGCTGGGTCGGGGCAGGGAGCGTCCTGGACCGGGTGATGATCCGGAACGATGACGTCTTGAGCTTCAGCGTCACGCCGGCCGCCGCCAGTTCCTGCCGCTTCAGGCGTTTGGCGACCTTCTCCGACAGCGGCCACAGGCGGCGGGCCAGCTCGTCGGCGCGCTTGGTATCCTGGGCCAAGGTGGTCTCGGCCGAGATGCTCTTGGCGCCCGGGCTGGGATCGACCGCGCGGGCGTCCCGGCCGTTGGAGAGCCGGGCCAGACGCGCCCCGATCTTGCCGTAACGCGCGATCAGCTCCTTTTCATCGATCCGCCGGAGCTGGCCGATCGTCTTGAGCCCGTCCCGCTCCAGACGGCGGCGGAGCGACTTGCCCACCCCCCAGATGGACGAGACCGGGCGGGGCGAGAGGAAGTCCAGCGCCTCGGCACGGCCGATGGCGGCGAAGCCGCGCGGCTTGTCGAGGTCGGATGCGGTCTTGGCGAGAAACTTGTTGTAGCTGAGACCGACCGACGCGGTGACGCCGGCCTCCTCCTCGATCCGTTTGACCAGCCGGACCAGCGTCTGGGCCGGCGCCGCCCGGTGCAGGGCCTCGGTGCCGCTCAGGTCGAGAAACGCCTCGTCCACGGAAAGCGCCTCCACCAGCGGCGTCGTGTCCTTCATCATGCCCCGGATTTCACGGCCGAGGCGCTGGTACTTCTCCATGTCGGGGCGGATGACCACGGCGTCGGGGCACGCCTTCACGGCCTTGAACATGGGCATCGCCGAATGGACGCCCCGGGTGCGGGCGATGTAACAGCAGGCCGAGACGACGCCGCGCCGGCCGCCGCCGACGATCACCGGCTTGTTGGCCAGTTCCGGATTGTCCCGCTTCTCCACGGCCGCGTAAAACGCGTCGCAGTCGATGTGCGCGATGGCCAGATCGGCCACTTCCGGGTGGCTGAACAGCCGGGGCGAGCCGCACCCGGGGCAGCGGTCCGGGGCCGCCGCCGGCTCGAACAGGGCGGCGCAATCGCGGCACAGGCGGGGCGCCTGCTCAGCCATCGCGGGTCTCCGCCGGCCACAGCCATGCCGCGCCTTCAATCTTGGTGCCGCCGAGATCCACTCCGATGCGTAATCCGCCCCCGGAAACGGACTTTTTTGTCTGTTTTTCAGTATCTTGTGACATGATCGAGGCCCGGCCGACTACTGGTGAAATCGGGCCGGCGTAAGCATACTGTAAGAGGATTCACCCCAACGTGGGGTTTTCCCGATCCGGCAGTCCGCCGGCACGACCCCCCGCGGAACGATCCCGCGTCGAGCGCTCCCGACGCCGGTCACGATACCCGTCAGCACCCTATCAGCGAAATTGCCGACCGTCACGACGCGGGCGCTATGTGTGGTCGGCGGGGAAGCGTGCATGAGCGCCCACTTTATCGGCCGAACGCTGTGATCATTGGGCTTCGGGCCTCGGACCATTTCGGCAATACCACACCAGCGGCAATCGGCCTTTTGGCGGGTTACAGGTCCCGACGGCCGCGTCCTGGTGGCGGGTGAGGTCTTGTACTCCCTCGACGAATACAACCGTATTGTCCCGACCGGTAAACGGACGACACGAGATTCTTTTCTTGATATCGAAGCTGATATCTCAGATTATCGTGCCGAAACGTGACAATTAACGTTGAGATTTTCATTGGCAGGGCGGATAACACTGCGCTAACTCCAGGGAGGATGATATGAGGCGCCTATTTTTCACAATTGCCGCGGGTGCGGCCGCCGTTGGTCTTTTGGCCCCCGGCGCGCAGGCCCAACTCTTCAAAGGTAAGACCATCGAAGCGATCGTACCGGCCGGCGCCGGCGGCGGCCTTACCCGGAACGCCCAAGCCTACTTCAAGAATTTCCCCAAATATCTGCCGGGCAATCCCAAGGTAGTGATCAAGAACGTTGTCGGCGGCGGCGGGCAGCGGGGCATCAACCAGATCTACAAGACCGGCAAAAAGGACGGCACGCAGATTCTGTGGGGTCCGCTCAACCTGACCGGCATCACCATCGGACTGCCGGGCATCGAATACGTTCCCGGGAACTTCAAACTCGCGGGAGCCGCGGGCGGCATGCCGTTCGTGACCATCGTCCGCAAGGACATCAAGGGCGGCATCGCAACGCGTGAGGACATCGTCACGAAAAGCGGCTTCAATACCGGCGGCCGAATTCCGGGTGGCAGCCTGGGTCTGTTCAGCCGGATGCCTTTTGCCATGCTGGGCCTGCAGAACAAGTTCATCATCGGATACCGCAACCAGCCGCGGCTGAAGGCGGGTCTTCTGCAGAACGAAATTCAGGCAATCACCACCGGGAACCCCGGCTTCTTTGCCTTTTATCTCAACGACACGCTGAAGAAGGGGGACGGTGTCGCGCTCTTCCAGCACCCGTCCTTCGACGCCGACAAGGGCGACTTCCGCAAATTTGACCACATCAAGGGTATTCCGCGTTTCATCGACTTCTACCGCAAGGTCAAGGGCGGCGAACCGTCCGGCGGCGCGTGGGAAGCCTACAAATGGCAAGCGACCTTCATGGCCTATCCGTTCTGGATGGCGATGCACCCGGACACCCCCGACCATATTCACCAGGCCATGTCCAAGGCGTGGCTGGAGAATTGGAAGGACCCGGCAACGGTGGCGCTCTTCAAGAAAGGCAACAAGGCGGAGCCGGTGGTTCTGAATAGCGCTCAGGCGACGCGAATCGCCAAGACCTTCCAGACCACCATGCCGGATTCGGCGAAGCAGTGGCTCCAGGCGGAGTTCGGACTTGCCAAGAAGGCGAAACGTGCGAAAGCACCGCCGAAGAAGAAATAGAACTGCCTCCCTGTTGGACAGACACGGCGCCCCGGCGGGCGCCGTGTCTGTCGCCTTATCGGCTTGCCGGTAAGAGAGGTCATTTCCCGTGGAAACCTGGAACGCACTCCTTCTCGGCCTGACGTCGATATTGGCGTGGCCGGCTGTTGGATTCATGGTGCTGGGCGTGCTGATTGGCATTTGGCTTGGCGCCGTACCGGGGCTTGGCGGCGTGCTCGGCATGATCCTGATCCTGCCGTTTTTGTTTGGCTGGGACCCAATCAACGCCTTTGCACTTCTGTTGGGCCTGTTTGCCGTTACTTCGACGAGTGACACGATAGCGTCGGTTATGCTGGGGATACCGGGGACCGCGGCATCCCAGGCCACCATATTGGACGGCTATCCCTTGGCCCAGCAGGGTCAGGCCGCCCGCGCCTTCGGTGCCGCATTTACGGTGTCCGCTTTCGGTGGCGTGTTCGGTGCAGCCGTGTTGGCGATTTCACTTCCGCTCATCACGCCCGTCATCACGGCGTTCAGGTCCGGCGAGCTGTTCATGCTGGCCGTGCTGGGACTGACGATGGTCGGCTCCCTCAGCGGCGGCTCGATCGTCAAGGGGATCGGCGCGGCGTTACTGGGCCTTTTGCTGGCGATGGTCGGCAGCGCCGATACCGTCGCCATTTATCGCTATACGTTTGATTCGTCCTATTTGCAGGATCAGCTGCCGCTGATCCCCGTCGTTCTTGGATTATTCGCCATTCCGGAGCTCATGGAACTGGCAACCAGGAACGTGAGCATTTCCCGAGTGCCGAAAAACCAGGCGGAGGGAGGCGGCATGCTCGTCGGCATCAAGGATGCCGTCAGCAACTGGTGGCTTGCGACCAAGTGCGCAGCCATCGGAACCTATATCGGAATTCTGCCCGGCTTGGGCGCGGCGATCGTCGACTGGGTCGCCTACGGCTACGCCGTTCAGTCTGCCAAGGACAAGAGCAAATTCGGCAAGGGCGATATACGCGGCGTCATTGCGCCGGAATCCGCCAACAACGCGATCAAGGGCGGGGCGTTGATCCCGACGGTGGCCTTCGGAATTCCGGGAAGCCTGGGCATGGCAATCCTGCTCGGCGCGCTTCTACAGGTGGAACTGCTGCCCGGCCCGGACATGCTGACCACGGATCTCCACATCACGTTCGCCATGGTTTGGACCATCGTCATCGCCAATATTCTCGCCGCGGCGCTTCTCATGATCTTGGCGAAGCAGGTGGCCAAGGTCGCGTTCGTTCCGGGCCACCTCATCATTCCCGGCGTCATTCTCTTCATCTTCATGGGGGCCTGGCTTGGCGGCCAGACCTCCATCGAGGCATGGATCATCTGCCTGATGTTCGGCGTTGTCGGCTATTTGATGAAGCAGACCGGTTGGGCCCGGCCGCCGCTGGTTCTGGGCCTGATCCTCGGCGACATCATCGAGAACCGCTTCTTGTTGGCGACCAACGCCGCGGACGGCTTTGGCTGGATGACCAGCTGGATAAACCTGATCATCATTGCGCTTATCGTCGGGACCGTTTTCCTGGCTGCCCGCGGGGTCGTCAAAAACAAGCAGTCGGAAGACAAGGCCGAAGCCGGTGAGGGAAGGGGTTTCAATCCCGCCATGTCGCTGCCTTTCTCCTTGGTGACCATCTTCGTGTTCGCGGCGGCGATCATTATGGCGACGGAATGGGAAAATCCCGAGGTCAACATGTTCCCGTTTTCCATTGCCATTCCGGGTGTCGTACTTGCAGCTATGGCTGCATTCAGCGATGGCAGGGCCTTTGGACGCGTGCGGGCTCAGTCCCAAAGCCTTGGCGCGATGTTCGCCAAGGCCGGCGAGCAGGCTTTGCTGCTTCGCTCGATCAAATTCGTTGCCGCGCTGGTTGGTATGGCGCTGATCATGCTCGTGATCGGACAGAAACTGGCAATTCCGCTCTTTATCTACCTCTACCTGCGGCTATGGGCCCGCTACGCGACTTGGATTTGCGCCCTCTATGCGTTTGTCGGCTGGCTGTTCCTGATCATTCTCTACGACCGGATCATCCACCTGAACTTCCATATCCCCCTGCTCAATGACTGGCTGATCAAGTTGATGCCGGAAAACTGGGAATGGCTGATCGTCTAGTGGGACGTTGTTGGTTCGGAGCGTGACTGGATGACCTCGAATTCAGGGAACAAAACCGATCGGGCGGAACCTGATTTCAGCGGTCTCGGCGATGAGGAAGCCCGGGCGGCGATGCAGGGTTGGCGGCGTCAGGCCGGCACATTGTTTCGGGCGCTGGACACCGATGGGGATGGCGTTCTGTCTTCGGAAGAGATCGCGGCCGCGCCTGCGCGGCTGCGGGCGCTGGACACCGATGGGGACGGCCGGCTGACGGAGGAAGACCTCGGCGGCCCCACCCCGATCCCCGGTCTGATCCGGCGCAGCGGCATCCTGCGCATGCTCGATGCGGACGGTGATCTGGTGATCACCGAAGAGGATATTGCGGATGCTCCGAACCGGATTCTGATTCTCGATTTGGACGGCGACGGCCGGGTCACGGCGGACGACGATTTGCCTCCGCCGGCGGCCAATATGGAAAACCAGATGCCCATGGGCACGCCGGCCCAGACCATCGAATTCCAGAAACGGCTGTTCTACCGGTCGCCGGAGAATGTCGGGCCGTTGTTTCCGGGCGACGATCCGCGGGCTCAGGACGGCTATTTGCTCATCCAAGGCATGAACGACCGGTCCGACGTGCAGCTCAACAAGCGGCTCTATCTTATGGGGCCGGACGGCGAAGCGGTCCACGAGTGGACGACGCCCCACCGGACACCGGAGGCGACCTGCGCCTATCTGCTTCCCAACGGACAATTGAGCCGGTCGGTGTGCAAGAAGAGCTACCTGGAGTCCGAGGGCTCCTTTCCCGTCGGGGCCCATGGCACCATCACCTTCGAGGACCGGGACAGCAATGTGCTCTGGGAATGGGATCGTTACGAGACCGGGGTCGAATGCCTGCACCATGACCATGAAGTGCTGCCCAACGGCAATATCCTGGCCATCGCCTATCAGACGGTGTCCATGGAGGACGCTCGGAATTACGGCTGGGCCCGCCAGGACGTGGACAAGCCGTCCATCGCGTTCGAGAGGCTCTACGAGGTCGAGCCGGACTTCGAGACCGGCGAGGGGAAGGTCGTCTGGGAATGGGATATCCGCGATCATCTGGTTCAGGACAAGGACCCGGACGCGCCGAACTACGGCAGTGTCCGGGACAACCCGCACAAGATAGATGTGAACTTCGCCGATCTTTCGAAGATCCAGTTCAATCGCGGGCAGATTTTTCACCTCAACTCGGTGTCCTACGATGCGGCTCACGATCAGATCGTTTTGAGTTCCGCCATTTTCGGGGAGATCTGGATCATCGATCATTCGACCACGACCGAGGAGGCGCGAACCGGGTCGGGCGGGCGCTACGGAAAGGGCGGCGATCTATTGTATCGCTGGGGCAATCCCACGGCTTACAAAGCGGGTCCGCCCGAAAGTCAGATTCTCTATTGGCAGCACGACAGCTACTGGCTGCCCGATACCGTGCCTCATTCGGGCGACATGATGATCTTCAACAATGGCGGCCGCCGGGGCACCGACGGCGGACCCAATCCGGACGAAATGTGCATGGGGCTGATAACCGGCGCCTATTCGGACGTGGTGGAGATCAAGTTCCCGCGCGGCTCGGACGGAGCCTTCGGTTGGGATGGCGAAACCGAGGTCGTGTGGAACTTCAACAGCGACGGTAAGCTCGATGTCTTCTCGCCGTTCATGAGCAATGCCCAGCGCCTGTCCAACGGCAACACCCTGATGCTGCAGGCGCACAACAAACGCATCGTCGAGGTTACCCATGACGGCGAGATCGTCATGGATTTCCGGCTGGGCGGGCCTGGGAGGATGTTCCGCATTTACAAATATGCGCGCGACTATCCCGGATTGGCCGGCTTGGTTTAGTCTGTCCCATTTGGTGTGGAACGAAATTGATTGGGCTGCCTGATGATCGAGTGGCTGCTCTCACCCGTTGATCCGGAACGGGTTCACGAGGTTAGCTCCCTCGTCGCCTGGCATGGGCGCGGGATGGTGCTGGCCTGGGGAATCATACTGCCGCTCGGCGTGATCGCCGCGCGGTTCTACAAGGTGATGCCCGGCCAGGACTGGCCCCGTGAAATCGAGAATCCCGTCTGGTGGCTGCTCCATCGGGTTCTTCAATATGGCGGACTGGGGATCATGGTGCTCGCGCTCGTCGCCATCCTCCTATCCGACGTGTCAATGCCCGGCGCGGCGCTCCACGTCTGGATGGGCTGGAGCATGTTCGCGCTGGCAGCCATTCAGTTTGTTGCCGCGCTCATGCATGGCACGAAGGGCGGCCCCCGGGATCGCGGGCCTGATGGATCGACATTTGGCGACCACTACAACATGACCCGGCATCGGATCGTCTTCGAGTGGGTGCACAAGAATTTGGGTTACCTGCTCCTCGGCATGTCGGTAATCAGCATCATTTCCGGTCTGTGGATTTCGAACGCCCTTCGCTGGATGTGGGTGGTGCAGATCATCTGGTGGATCGCGATCATCTGGTGGTTCGCCGCGCTTCAACGGCGGGGCAGGGCGATCGATACCTATCAGGCAATCTGGGGTACTCATCCCGAACATCCCGGCAACCGGGCCAAGCCGGTCGGATGGGGCATTACTCGCGGTGAGCCCGACGCCGAGACAGACAACGAGAGCATCAGGGACAGACTCACCGCAAAGCAAACCAAGACGTGGTGGGAAGTTCTGATATTGAGGTGATGCATGCCTGGTGAGAACCGTTTCAAGGTCTACATATCGACGCTCGAGGGCGGCAGTGTCGAGGTGCTTGACCTCGATCCCGCCACCGGCGGTCTGGCGCACATACAGACGATCGGCTTATCCGGAAAAGGGCTGCCCCTTGCCGTTTCGCCGGATCGACGGCGGCTCTACGCGTCGGTGATCGGCGATGCAAACGGTGGGGAGGAGCCGCGTTACGACACGTTCCGGATACTTCGGCCATCGGGCGAGCTCGAGCATCTGAACACGGTTCGGGCGCCGGCGAGGATGGCTCATATCAGCGTCGATAAGACAGGGCGCTATCTGTTGGGTGCGTCGTTCCCGGGTGACGTCATTGCGGCTCACCCCATCGGTTCCCGCGGGTACGTCCAGGAAACGCCGAGCGATCTCCGCCCGGCGCCCAGCAAGGCCCATCAGATCACGACCGATGCATCGAACCGGTTTGCCTTCGTCCCCAACTTCGGTGCGGCGCTGGTCATGCAGCTCAAGTTCGATGACAAGACAGGGAGGTTCGAGGACAATGACCCGCCCGCCTTGGATCAGCCCGAGGACTCCAGGCCCCGGCACGTCGCTCATCACCCGAATGGCCGATTTGTCTTTCTGTGCAATGAAAAAGAGGGCGTCGTCATCGCCTGCGCCCTGGATCCCGGCCGTGGCACGCTCAGCGAGATACAGAGAGAAAGCGTCATGCCGGACGGTTTCGATGACGAGCCGTGGGGCGCGCAAATTCATGTGACGCCGGACGGCCGGCAATTGTTCACCAGTGAGCGGCGCTCAAGTACCATTTGCCGGTTCAGGGTGGATGTGGAGACCGGCCGTCTGTCGGACCGCCATATCGCGGAAACCGATGAAATCCCCCGTTGCTTCGATATCGACCCCAGCGGGAAATGGCTGGTCTCGGCCGGTCAAAAGACCAACCAACTCATCGTCTATGCCATAGACGCGGATTCCGGCGAGTTGTCGGAAACCGCGAGGGCGGGGACATCGACCGAACCGGTTTGGGTCGAAATCGTCGAACTGGCCTGAGTGCCGGGATCTACTGACCGATGGCCCGTTCCCGGGCGCCGTTCAGATGTTTCGCCATCGCCTTGGCGGCGGCCTTGCCGTCCCGCTTTTCGAGAGCTCTCAGAATATCCATGTGTTCATCAAGGGACGGCAGATCGAAATAGCCCTGGGATTTGGCGATGTTGAGGCGGAACAGCCTCATCTGTTCACTGCTTTGCTGAAATGCCCGCGTCATGAGCGGGTTGCCCATGAACTCCATGATCGTGTCATGGAGCATGAAATCCACTTCGAGCTTCTCGCGGAAAATAGCCGGATCGTTGGGGTCCGACTTCTTGAATTTCCCGACGAATTCCTCGGTGCGCTTCTTGATTGCTTTGATGGTCTCCATGGGCCCTTCGTTGGCGAATTTAGCGACCGCTTGGCCCTCGATGAGGATTCGAAAGTCATAGGCGTCATTCAACATTTTCTCGTCGACGCTGATGACTTGGACCCCGCGTTTGGCGAGCAGGGTGACGATGCCGTCGTTCTCAAGACCTTTCAGCGCTTCGCGGAGAGGGCCCAGCGGGACATCGATCAGTTCGCAGATTTCCCGTTGGGAGAGCATCTGACCCGGCCGGATTATCCCCGCAAACAGGGCGTCCTTGAACTTGTCGTACGCAACCTCCCGGAGACTGGGCTTTCCGGGAGCGCTCGAAATTCCGCTACGCATTCGGCATCCTATGGAGAGCTATCATCAAATATCTCACATCGTATCTATGATCGCGCAATTTTCGGGATTTAGCCAGTTCCCGGCGAGGTTCGCGCTTCCGCATTCCCTTGTACCGGCGAGGGATACCTGGGATATTAGATGGTATATCATTTGGTGTCATGGCTGGTTTGGCTGCCGGGCGTGACGGCGAATTGCCAGAGCCGACATCGGTCTATGGGGGACGCGGCGCAGCGGAAGCAATTATGACTGAGCAGATAGTCTTCTTGGATTCTTCGACCATCGGACCCGGCGTAATTCTCCGGCGCCCGGATTTCGAGCATAAATGGGAGGAGTATGAACGGACGCCGCCCGACCTGATCGTGGATCGTCTCAAGCCGGCGACGATCGCCATCACCAACAAGGTTCCAATCCGCGCCGACACGCTGTCTGAATTGCCTGATTTGAAAATGATCGCCATCGCCGCGACGGGCTATGACGTCATTGATGTCGACGCCTGCAAAACGCGTGGTATTCCGGTCGCCAATATACGCGGATACGCCGTCAATACCGTGCCGGAACACGCCTTCTCGCTCATTCTTGCTTTGCGCCGAAATCTGGTCGAGTACCGCGACCAGACCCTCGATGGGGAATGGATAAGGGCCGACCAATTCTGCTTCTTCAACCGACCGATCCGGGATCTGGCGGGTTCCACGCTCGGTATCATCGGCGCCGGCGCCATCGGGCAATCGGTCGGCCGCATCGGACACGCCTTCGGCATGGAGGTCATCTATCACGACGACTACGCCGCATCTGCACCCGATCATGGCTCTCTTGTTTCCCTGGCCGAACTCCGTGATCGCGCCGACGTCGTGAGTTGTCACTGCCCTTTGACGGACGAAACCCGCGGCATGATCGACAGTGCATTCCTTAAAGGAATGAAGCCGACGGCGATCGTCATCAATACCGCCCGAGGCGGGATCGTCGACGAGGAGGCGCTATCTGACGCGGTCCGGTCCGGGCAGATCGCCGGCGCCGGTATCGATGTCACGGCAACCGAACCGCCGCCGTTGGATTCACCCATTATGGAACTCGCAAAACTACCCAACGTGATCGTGACACCGCATGTGGCGTGGGCGAGTGTCGGAGGTATGCAGACACTCTGCGACCAGCTTACGGAGAACATGGAAGCTTTCGTTGCGGGGTCTCCCCGGAATTTGGTTTTCGAACCGTAAATCTCCCGGGAGGCAATTATCCAGGACTCCCAGGCCGCCTCGGGCCGGTCAAATTTAGCCGGCCCGATTTCTACTTCGGGTATTTGATGCCGGCTGCGGCTGCCAGTGCTTTCTCGAACTCGGCAACGCTGAATTCTTCCTGCTTCGAAGCCTCGATCACGAACGCCTCCCGCTTTGCAATAACCTCGGCTGCCTCGAGAACCCCGCCCGCGCAATCATGGGGAATGACCACGGCGCCGTGCCGGTCCGCGTGGATCAGGTCGCCGTCACTGACCGCCATTCCCTGAACCTCCACATCGATGCCGAACTCCTCGACCCGTACATAGGCATGGGATGGCCCGATCATTCCTGCCAGGAGTTGGAACCCTTCGGCGTTATCGTCCATGTCGCGGATCGAACCATTTGTGATGGCTCCCGATGCGCCAAACCCCTTGTGGACGTTGGTGAACACCTCGCCCCAGAAACTGCCGAATCCGGGATTGTCGTCGAGATCCTGAACAACGACGACGGAGGGCAGGGGCCCTGCTGCTATGTACTCATAGTAGTCGATCAAGACCTGACGAAACTCCTCCGGTGACCGATTGTGGGGATGTTCCGACTTGATGCTGACTGTCTTGGCGTAACCGACCATGGGAGGCAGTTGAGGATAGGCACAGACAAGCGGCTTCACCGTGTACCCATGCCCCCTGCGTTCCGGCACGACCAGTTCAAGCGAATTGCAAACCGTCGGCGTGTCGAGCCTCCTGAGCGCGGCAAGCAGGCTATCATCCAACGTCGAGATATTTGTCGTCGATTGATTTGCCATACCGCTCCTCTCCCTGAACGCCGCCGCCAAATTCAGATGATATCTAATCGACAACTGAGATATCAGTTTATATATTATTTGTTATGACGACCGGTGCAAGCCGTTTGAAGGGAGCGGCCGCCGCAATCCAGGGAATGGTTTCAGGAGAAATGAGATGACCGATTTGGCTGGGAAAGTAGCCCTGGTTACCGGCGGAAGCCGCGGTATCGGCGAAGCAGTCGCAAGAAGGTTCGCCGGGCGGGGCGCGCAGGTCATCATTCTGCACAGCAGCAGTCCGGACGACGCGCAATCGGTAGCCGACAGCCTGCCCGGACCGGGACATCGGCAGGTGCAGGCGTCGGTCTCGGACAGCGCCGCCTTGGCGGTCGTCGCGGAGAATATCCGGTCGACGGAAGGCCGATTGAATTACCTGATCAACAACGCCGGTTGGAGTACCGTCATCGCCCACCATGAACTCGACGAATTGACGGACGAAATCTTCGATAGGATTTTCGCGACAAATGTCGCGGGCGTCTTTCGTTGCTGCAGGGCGTTTGGACCCATAATCAAGGAGTCCCCCGACGGCGGCGCGATCGTCAATATTTCGTCCAACGCGGCGCGTACCGGGATGGGAAGCAATATCGCCTATTGCGCCTCCAAGTTGGCGGTCGAAAGCATGACGCAGACCCTGGCGCGGGTCTTCTGCCCGGAGGTGAGGGTTCTCGCCGTGGCGCCCGGCATGACGCTTACCCCCCTCGCCGAGATGTGGGGAGAGGAAGAGTTGAGCAAACGCGCGCAGTTGAATGCCATGAAGCGTCATGCAACGCCCGACGAGATGGCTTCCGGAATTGTCGCCGCCGCCGCCGACTTCACATTCTCAACGGGCAACGTGTTCCTGACGGACGGGGGCCGCTGGCTGTTCTGAATCATGCCGAAAAATGTGAGGCCGACCGACAACCTCATGGGTGATCCGGGATCATCTCTACTCTCTTTGTTCCGCAGGGTTGTAAACGTGGCGCAGCCATCGGCCTGCGTGCCGTTTGGCACTACAAATATTCTACGAATTGCCGAGGTGCCCCGATGAGCCCGGTCGTAACCGTCGCAAGCCGCGCATTTTCCGGTAACGAGACCCTTCGAAGCGAGCTTCTGGCAATTTTTCCTCGCGCAAAATTCAATGAAAATGGTGAGGCGTTTGCCGAGGAGGGGTTGGTTGATTTTCTCGCCGGTGCAGAGGGCGCGATCGTTGGAATTGAGCCGATGACCGGCCGTGTGCTGTCCGGCTGTCCCGAGCTGAAAATTGTGTCAAAATTCGGCGTCGGCCTCGACAACGTCGATCAGGCTGCCTGCAAAGAGCAAGGCATCAGGATCGGCTGGACGGGTGGCGTAAACCGCAGATGTGTCTCCGAGCTCACCTTGGGATTCCTGCTCGCTGCCGGTCACAACATGTTCAAATCCGCCGGGGAAATGCGAACAGGCATTTGGGAGAAAGACGGTGGGCATCTACTGAGCGGACGGACGGTGGGCATCATCGGTGTGGGACACGTCGGTAAAGACCTCATCCAGCTCCTGCAGCCATTCAATTGTCGAATCCTGGCGAACGACATCATCGATCAATCGTCTTACTACCGCGACGCAGGCGTAGAAGAGGTCACCAAGGAACAGATCTTTTCCGAGGCGGACTATGTGACCGTCCACACGCCCCTCACCGAAGACACTCGAAACATGATAGATGCGGCCGCCCTCTCGTCGATGAAACCGACAGCTCATCTGATCAACGCCGCCCGCGGCGGAATTGTCGATGAAGCGGCTCTCAAGAAAGCACTGGTTGACGGCCGGATTGCCGGCGCTTCGCTCGACGTGTTCGTTGAAGAACCATGCACCGATCTGGAGCTCTTGGGCCTGCCCAACCTATTTGCCACGCCCCACATCGCCGGCAACGCCGTCGAGTCGGTTCTGGCAATGGGGCGGAGCGCCATCGGCCATCTCCGGAAGCACTTCGGATAGCCGACTTATGGTAGGCGGCACCGTTTCAGCTTGTTCAGCCAATAGTCGCTGAACCAAGATCACAATGAGGAGATTGTAGAAACCCTCCGATCAAGGTGGGGGATTGTCTTGTCTGCTTCTGGCTACTCGCCCGCCCGGTTAGATTATGTCCGGGGTGGGTGATCGACCATCGATGTCCACTACTGATTGTCAGCCGAACATTTGCTGGTCGGGCCTAAGTGACCGCTTCCAGTCAAGAACGGCCTCTATGCCAGACGCTAGGTGAAACATCTCTATGGCCGCGTTTCACCCAGGAGCTGGCGCACAAGGCCCTCATCCAGCATCCAGCCGATAAACACCAGCCGCGTTGTCCTGTCGTCGCTTGGCCACGCCGGCAGCCATTCCACGTCATCGAACGATTGCCGGACCCCCTGAACCACTGCCGGCGTGTCGGGCCGTTCGCAAACGTTCACCAGGCCTTTCACCCGCAGCAGGTTCAGCCCGGCGTCATCAGCGAGTTCGGCCCAAAACCGCTGCAATGCGTCCAGCGCGACCGGCTCGTCACGGACAATGCAAAACGATTTGATGTGATGATCGTGTCGATGGGTCTGAAATCCGACGGTGGAGCCGCCATCTCCCTGGGGTGGCGCCGGCGGATGGGCGTGAGCGTGCCCGTGGCCGTCGCTGTGATCATGGTCGTGACGGTCAGCGGCCCAGATTGACGGATCCGTGTACCGAACGAGTTCTTCGCCGGGGTCCTCCGCGAACAGGATATGGGCATTCACCCGCCCCCGGTCCGCTTCGAGGATCGGCGCCGAGGGATTCAGCTTTGCAAGCCGGGCACGCAGCTCGTCGACCTGGGCTCGTTCCTTCTCGGTTTCCTGCCGATCCAGCTTGGTCAGGATCAACCGGTCGGCGATGGCCACTTGCTCGACGGATTCCGCATGTATGTTCAGATTGGTCACCCCATGCACCGTGTCGACCGCCGTAATCACCTTGCCCAGCCGATAGTCGTCCCGCACCAGCGGATCCGACAATATGACCTGCACGACCGGGCCCGCGTTGGCCAATCCGGTGGTCTCGATGAGGACCTTCTCGAACGCCGGCAATTCGCCCGAACGGCGCTGTTCGATGAATTGGTGCAAGGTGGTTCCGAGGTCGTCATTCAGGGAACAGCACACGCAGCCGTTCTTGAGTTCGATGACCGTATCGTCGGACCGCCTTATCAGATCGCCGTCGATGGATATCTGCCCAAACTCGTTCACCAGGACGACGGTCTTGGCCATGGCCGGCGTCGTCAGCAGGTGGTTTATGACGGTGGTCTTTCCGCTGCCGAGAAACCCGGTGATCAGAGAGATCGAGACTTTTTCACTCTCCATATTCAGCCTCGAACCAATCGGCTAACGGACGATATCCGCGGCATTGCCGCCACGCAGCCTTTCGAGTTCCCGCGCGGTGGTGACCACGGTGTCGCCCTCCTGGCTGAGGGCGAGGGCCGCCATGACGGTGCCGTATTGAAGGCCATCCGAAAGCGACCCGTTGAGCCAGCCGTGCAGAACGCCGGCAATCATCGCATCCCCTGCGCCGATGCGATCCACGATCCAGACTCGGGTTGCCTCTTCACGATGGTAATCCGCGCCATCCCATCCGATGACACCCTCGCCGCTCAGGGAGACGACGATATTGGCGGCGCCGGATATTTCGCCCAACTTTTCCGTGATCTCTTGCGGCTCGCCCGTGCAGCCGAAAACGGATTCCGCATCCCGGCGGCCGCAAAAAAGAATGTCGACACCCTTGATTAGCGGCAGCAGGCGTTCCCCGGCTTCTTCCGTGGTCCAAAGAAGATTGCGGTAGTTCACGTCGAAACTGGTCGTCACGCCATGTTCCCGCGCGCGCTGCAGCGCCTGGGTAATTATTTGCTCGGTGTTCTCCGACAATGGGACGGTAAGGCCGCTGAGGTGCAGGTGGCGTGTATCGAGCAGGTAGGCCCAATCGACATCATCCGCAGGCATTTGGGTAAAGCAGGAATCCTTGCGGTCGTAGTAAATTCTGATGGGACGCGGCGGGTGCGCATATTCGACGTACACCGTGCTGACCCGTCCATCTTCGCGCCAGACGACTGATGACAGATCGATGCCGTGAGAGCGGTGAGCATGCTGTACCCGGCGGCCGGGAGGGGTATCGGGGAGCGCGCTGACCCAGCCGCAGGTCCAACCTAGCCGGGACAGGCCGCCGACCACGTTGGCTTCGGTTCCGGCGACATGGACGTCGAAGCCGACCGCCGTTTCAATCCGTTTGCCGGCCGGTACGCTCAAGCGCAGGACACCTTCGCCATAGGTTGTGACGTCAAAGCGTGGCACCGTGCCGTCCTATCCGTCTATGCCAAAATCGGCTTCCGTCATCCGCTCGAGAATCCATTCACGAGCACCCCTTATGACGGACAACGCGTCATCTTCCCGGTCGTTCCACATCTCGATCAGGAAGTTCCCATCATAGCCAATCTCCTTGAGGGTTCGAAAGGCGTCGGCAAAGGGGACAATCCCGTTGCCGAACGGGACACGGCGGTATTCGCCGGGCCGCGCGTCCTTCAGATGAATACCGATCAGATGTCCCCGGCCGGCCGAGAGTTCGCGGCAAACGTCCAGGCCGTTGGCGGCCAAGTTTCCGATGTCGGGATAGATCTGCAATACGGGCGAGTTGATCGCGGCAATGACGTCCATGGCTTGGGTAACCGAGGTGACATCTTCGCCGTCCATGGTTTCCAATCCCAGCATGATACCGGCCTGGCCGGCCAAGTCGGCGCCTTTTCGAAGTCCTTCCAGGAACCACTCGCGGGCGCGCTCGGTATGGTCTTCGTAGTAGACGAAGTAGCCGGCAACCTGGACCGTTTTGGCGCCGATGTCGCGGGCGAGAGCTATGGCTTTCTCGAACTGGGCGTTGGCCTTGCGACGGGTGTCGGATGAGCTGCTGCCAAGGGGATAGCGGCGGTGAACGCTCAGGATGACGGTGTCGATGGAAACACCGGCCGCTTCCGCCCGTTTCCGGAGTTCGGTGCGGGCGGACTCAGGCCAGTCGAGGCGCGATATCCTGTCCGAATCCTCGTCGACGGCAAGTTCGATGAACCCGTAACCCGCTTCCGCGGCAGCACCGAGTCGCGCTGACCAGTCCGGCAGATTCGGTAGGGCTTTTTCGTAGATGCCGATGTTGGGCGTGATCATGGAAGCTGCCTGATCGCTTTTTTGAACCGGCGGGCCGCGTCCGCCGGCTCGTCCGCTTTGACAATGGATCGGCCTGCGATGAACGCGAACACGGGGATGCCCGAAAACGAGGGGATGGTCTCGACTTGAATCCCGCCGGTCGCCGTCACCTGGAAGCCGAGCGAGGATAGTTGCTGTACGGTCTCGAGCGCCAGTTGTGACCAGCCCTCTCCCATGGCGCCAACCTCGGCGGTGCTATGGAAGATCACTTGGCGAATGCTCAGGCCGCGCCATTCCCGGGCCTGATCTTCGGTCCAGTCGTGGTTCAGTTCGACCTGGATTTCGCCACCGTAGGATCCAGCGGCCTTTACCGCCGCCTCGATGGTCTCCAGTGGCGCTTCGCCGACGACCGTTACCCAATCCGCCCCGGCGTCAAAAGCCATGTCGGCGATGTTTTTGCCCGCACGGACAATCCGCACATCCCCGACGATCGTCTTTTGCGGAAACGCTCCGCGAAGCGTCCGGATGGCATTCATTCCCTCGGACAGACAGAGCAAGGTGCCGGCTTCGATCACATCGATGGAGTCCGCTGCTGCGTGGGCCGCCTTCAAACCTTCATCAAGTTCCAAAACGTCCAGGGCCAGCTGAAGAAGTGGCCCCTCGGTCATTGGGGATCGACCATGGAATAGACGCCGGCCGGATTTTCATACATGAACTTGTGAACGACGGCATCTTCAAACCCCTCGTCGAGCAGGCGGGGCAGAAACCGCTCCTTGATCCATGAGAGTCCGGGTCCGCCGCCATAAGCCGGGTGATAGCTTCGCCGCCCCATGTCGTTGCACAGCATGAGTTTGTCCTCGAACCCGTCGGCGACGAGCTGGCGCAGCAAATCGATCCGCACGGTATCCGGATAATACTTGGCTTTTCCGGGGCCGTCGTAGATCAGATACACCCCCGTCTTGAGCATTTGCCGGTGGTACCAAAGGTCGGGGTTGCGGTCGACGTGAGCGATGATCATCCGTCCCATGTCGAATTTCTCGTCCTGCAGAATCTCGCAGATTTCGATGCCCATGGTGCCGCCGGTGGTGTGGGCGTGCAGCGGGACACCGGTCTTGGTCGCCGCCAGCGCGCCGGCGCGGATGAATTTCTCTTCGTTGGGCGTGACCTGCATGTAGGCGGCGCCAACCTTGATCCACCCGGCCTTGTGTTCCGTACCGTCCATGCCTTCGGTGATGTCATGGATCATTTCATCGGCAATTTCGTTGATGCTCATCTCCGATGTCCTGGGTTCCATCCCGTGTTCTTCGCAGATTACTCCGCAGCAAGCGACGACGTGGACGCCGGAATTTTCGGAGCACTCGACCATTCCCGGCGTGTTCCGCCCCCAGGTCTTGGGCGTCGCTTCGACCAGGGTGTCGCCGCCCGCGGCCTTGTATTGCCGGCACATCTCGGTGCTGCGCTTCAGATCGTTGAGAGCGTGATCCGCGCCGAGATCGCCCGTGGCCTTGGTGCCGGCGCCATGCGGTTCCGTCATGATGTGTTCGTGCGGCATGGTGAAGCCAAGCTCCGCGGCATCGATGTCCCCGAGAACGGTGCGGACCTTAGCCATAAATTTCCTCCTTCCGCAGGTTGGGCGTCCGCCAAGTCATGAGCGGTATCCTGCCATAAGCAGTTATGCAAAAATTTTCACACTATTGCAAATATTTTCCATATGGTCTAATCTAGCTCCCGAATGGCAAGTGGCTCTCGGACAGCGCAAGCTCCTTCGCGGGCAGATAGATTTTTTGGATGCGTTGAAGGACAGGAAAGGCAGCGACCAGTGGCCAAGCGCCCAAAAACAGCGCTCATTCGACACGCCGCCGAACTCTATTACGAGCAGGATCTCAGCCAACAGGAGATTTCAAGAATCCTCGATTGCTCGCATTCGACTGTGTCTCGCTTGCTTGCCGATGCCCGGGATATGGAGATAGTCCAATTTCGTATCAACCGGCCGGTCGATTCGGTTCCCGACCTCGCAATCGAGCTCCGGCGCAAGTTCGGCCTGCGTGACGCCATCGTCGTTCACGACGGCGCCAATACCAAACAAGACTACGTGAATGTCGGAACGGCGGCGGCCGAGTTTCTTTCAGGCGTGATTGATGATGGCATGAAGGTGGGCGTCACCTGGGGGGAAACTCTCGCCGAAGCGCTCAAAGCCATGCAGCCGCAATCGTTACGGGACGTCGAGGTTGTCCAGATATCGGGATCCTTGGGGCCGAGCACCCGGGATGAGGACGGCCCGAAATCGGCGATCCGGCTGGCCGAACTGTTGGGCGCAACGTGTCACCTGATCCCGGCGCCGGCGGTGGTCGATACGGAAGAAGCCAGAGATCTGTTTCTGAACCAGCCGCAAATCCGTGGGGCCCTCGCGCGGGCGGCAAAGGTCGACGTAATCGTCCAAGGTATCGGTACGCTTGCCGCCGGCATGTCGAGCCTGCGCCGCGCCAATTACATCACCAGGGAAGAGCGCGAAGCGGCGCGACGGGCCGGCGCGGTGGGTCACGTCTTTGCCCGCATGATCGATATCAATGGCCGCGAGGTAAGCGATTACTCCAACCGGGTGATCGGCATTTCGTTGGAAGCGATGCGGAAAGCTCTCTGGTCCATTGGCATCAGCGCTTCGGTGGAGAAGGCGCCGGCGATCCTGGGCGCCCTCCGCGGCAAATATTTCAACTGCATCATCATCGAAGAAGCCTCGGCGCGGGAAGTGCTGAGGCTTGCCGCGTCTTCCCATGTGGAGACATCCGCCGTCGCTTAGGCGGCCAGTGACTCGAGATTTGATCGGACAGACAGTGAATTCTGAACTCAGCACCACCAATACCTGGCCCGGTCAGGCGAGACGGATCGCCAACGGCGCCCGCAAACGGGTTCTGGATCTTACGATCGACCGGAATGGCTGCTATCTGAGTCAAACCCTGTCCAGCGCGGACCTGTTGGCGACCCTGTATACGAAGTCCCTGGACCTGGGCCCGAGCGGCGGTTCACCGATCCCGCCCGAATTCTCCGGTGTGCCGGGAGACGACGGCGCGGGCTACGGACTAGGTGCGGCATATAACGGCCCTCGGGGGCCCGGTTTCGACCGGTTGCTGATTTCTCCCGCTCACTACGCGGTCGCCATCTATGCCGTCCTGGTGGAAACCGGCCGCATGGCCCCGGAAGCCCTTGATCAATTCAACACCGACGGCAGCACCGTCGAAATGATCGGCGCCGAGCACTCTCCAGGATTCGAATTGACCACCGGCTCTTTCGGCCAGGCGCTGAGCCAGGCCGGAGGCATCGCCATGGCGCGGAAACTCCGAGGCGAAGCCGGACGCGTCTTCGTTTTCATGTCGGACGGGGAACTGGAGGAGGGGCAGACCTGGGAGGCCGTCCAATGCCTCAATCACTACGACCTCGACAACGTCATCGTCTGCGTCGATGTGAACGGGATGCAATACGACGGCGCAACCGAAGAAGTCATGACCATCGAGCCGATCCCATCCCGGGTCGAGGGCTTCGGCGGTGTCGCCGTCACCGTTGACGGTCATGATGTCGAAGCCATCGACAGCGCCATCCAGGACACGGTCCATGAAGGCAAACCCCTGTTCGTACTCTGTTACACGGACAGCGCCCGTCACGTCCCGATGCTGAACGAGCGGAAACCGAAGCTTCACTTCGTACGTTTCCGCAATGACCGGGAATTGGCGGATGCCAGGGCAACCGCTGAAAGCTGGGGGCCGGCGGAGTAATCGAAATGGAAATTGTCAGCAAACCGCACGAACACAATCTGGTGGCCTGGGCCAAGGACCGGCCCGACATCCTGGTTCTGTCGGGTGATCTCACCGGTTCCACCGAGATTCAGCTGTTCAAGGACACCTACCCGGACCGGTTCTTCTCCATGGGGATGGCGGAGCAGAACATGCTGAGTTGGGCCGGCGGTCTCGCCCGTGAAGGGTTCGTGCCGTTCCTGCATACATTTGCGGTGTTTCTTTACCGGCGTCCGCTCGATCAGCTCGAGATGTCGGTCTGTTATCCGAACCTCCCCGTGCGTTTGGTGGGCTTCCTCCCCGGGCTTAGTACGCCGGGCGGGGTGACTCATCAGGCGATCGAGGATATCGCCGTGCTTCGCGGCCTTCCGAATATGACGATCCTGGAGATGGGCGACGCGACCGACGTGGAGAGCGTTCTCGATGCGACGGGTGAAATCCGGGGTCCCGTTTACATCCGCATGCTGCGCGGCGATGTGCCGCGCCTGTTTCCGAAGACCGAGCCCCTCCGGCTGGGACGAGCCCGTGTCATCAGCGAGGGTGCCGACCTCGCCCTGATCACTTCGGGCAACTGCACCGAAGAAGCAATGCGGACCACCGCCGTATTGGCCCAACGCGGGGTCTCCATCACCCATCTTCATGTGAGCACGCTGAAGCCGTTCAATGATCCGGCGGTCGTGGAAGCTGTCGCACGGCCCAAACATGGGGTTATCACCATGGAAAACCATGTTGTAACGGGCGGGCTCGGGACCTGTGTGGCCGAGGTCATGGCCGAAAACGGCGTCGGCAGCCGTTTGGTCCGGATGGGCATAAACGATACCTATGCCCAAGGGGCCTCCTTCCCCTATCTGCTGCGCAAGCACGGCATCGACGCGCTGGCGCTGGCAGATCGAGTGGAAACCATGCTCGGCGAGCGGTTGGGCATCGGCGAAGACGAACTTGAAACGGTTCGGTTGCAGGAAGCCGCCAGCATCGGCGCCGAACGGTTGGAGGCGCTGTAATGAATTATCAGGAACTTCGGGAAGCCGCTTGGGAAGCGAATGCTTCTCTGCCCAAGGCGGGTTTGGTCAAATGGGCGCAGGGAAATGCTAGCGGACGCGATCCGGACAGCGGCCTGATCGGCATCAAACCCAGCGGCGTGCGGCTCGACCAGTTGAAAGTCGAAGAAATCGTCATCGTCGACCCTGACGGAAATGTAGTGGACGGGGATATGAAACCCTCCATCGACACCGCGTCCCATCTCTATGTCTACAAGCATCGGGACGACATCCACGGCATCGTCCACACCCATTCGCCCTACGCCACCAGTTTTGCGGTTCGCGGCGAGCCCATCCGCATGTACACCACCACCGCATCCGCCCTTTTTGGCGGAGAAATCCCCGTCTCCGATTTTGCGGCCATCGGAGAAGAAGATATCGGGAAGGAAATTGTCGCCAAAATCGGCGCCGGCTCCGCGATCCTGATGCGCAGCCACGGTGTCTTTACAATCGGCACGTCCCCGTACGAGGCGCTCAAATACGCCATCTACGTGGAGGAGGAAGCCGAAATCGTCCATCTCGCGCTGTTGCGCGGCGAATTGCAGGCGCTCGATCAGCCCTTCGTCGACGAGGCGCGGCGTATGTATCTGGAAGACTACGGGCAATAGCGCCCAAACAAACCAAACCACCAAGGAGGTAACCATGTCGAAACTACGCTTATTCGCATCCGCGATTGCAGGGGCCGGTCTGCTCGCCGCAGGCGCGGCCCACGCCGAATACCCGGAAAGGGCCGTCTCGGTAATGGTGCCATTCGGCGCCGGCGGCGGCACCGATGTTCCGGCGCGTTTCTTTGCGGCGGAAATGGAAAAGATTCTTGGCCAGAACTTCGTTGTCTCGAATGTTTCCGGCGCCGGGGGAACCGTCGGCGCCACCCAACTGTCCAAGGCCAAGGCCGACGGCTACAGCCTCGGGTTTATGCCGGTGGGGACAACCACGACCCAGCCGCACCTCAAAAAGACCAAATACAACGTCGACAGCTGGGCGCCGATCTGCCTGGTGGCACAGGGACCCTATTACCTGAACGTGGCCAAGAACTCGCCTATCAAAACAGTCCAGGACTATATCGCCAAAGCCAAGTCCGGCGGGCTGAAGTTCGGCGGTCCTGGCCCGGGCTCCATCCCTCATGTGACCAACATGCTTCTAAACCAAGCGCTCGGCATCAACGCAAAATACATTCCGGTCTCGGGCGGCGGGGGCAAGATTGCCGCCGAGGTGAATGGCGGCCGCATCGACGCGACCGTTTGGTTCTCGGATTTCGACAGCAAGTACGGGTACCGTGCGATCGCGCTTCTGAATGACCAACGGTCCAAAACTCACCCCAACATACCCACCATGAAGGAACAGGGTTTTGACGTTTCATCGTTCGTCTGGTTCGGATTCTTTGCGCCCAAAGGCACGCCGGCCAACGTCGTCTCAACCCTTTCCGGCGCGTGCGGCAAGGCGGTCGCGACAGAGTCGTTCGTCAACAATATGAAAAAGGCCAAACGTCTCGTCCGGTACATGGATACGGCAGAGTTCACCAAATTCTTCCGTGAAACCTACATGAAGAACGGTGAGCTTCTGAAGAAGGCCGGACTGGTAAAGTAGGACCCAGTCGGTAAGGTCCAACCATTGGATTGGGATCGGCGGTCCGGACACCGCCGATCCCGATCCCATCCCGGATTAAGCCATGCCGCGTTTTCTGGACAGAGTCGTCTCGGTATTTCTGCTGGTAATTCCCGTGGTTCTCTTCGGGGTGACCTTCTCCGATGACTTCGATGTGTTTACCTTTGGCGGTGATGTCGGCCCGGCATTCGCACCCCGGGTCTACTTCGTGGTGTGGTTCGGACTAGCCCTGGCGGCCTGCAGGTTGGCTTTCCGGCCGGCCGAAGACGGGGCCGGGGAAGCACCCGAAATATTCGACCTCAAGCAGCTTTTCTATGTCATGGCGATCGCCATCGCCACCGGCTACGGCATGATCACCATTGGCTTCGTGTTGGCCACGATCCCTGGATTTTTCCTGTTCTGTTGGGCGTTCGGCTACCGGAAAATCGTTCCATTGGCCATAATCAGCCTGGCCGGACCGTTGGCGATCTGGGCGATTTTCACCTTTGGATTTCAGCTGATTTTGCCGAAATCTCCGTGGTTCCACATGATGTAGGCCGGCCATGGAAAATCTCATCATCGCCCTTGGCCAATTTGCCACCGTACCCGTCCTGATCGCCATTGTTATCGGCGCCCTTTGGGGAACCGTCGCCGGCGTTCTGCCCGGCATGGGAACCGTGGCTGCGCTAATTGTGGCGTTACCCTTCACTTTCAGCCTGTCCATGGAGACGTCCATCGGCTTGTTTCTGGCGATATACGTAACCTCTGTCTACGGCGGCTCGGTATCGGCAATCCTCATCAATACGCCCGGGACTCCGCAATCCGCGGCCACTGTGCTCGATGGATATCCGATGGCGAAACAAGGCAAGGCCGACCTTGCTCTCGGGTGGGCCACCCTTGCTTCGTTGATCGGCGGGATGTTCTCGCTGGTCATCCTGATCATTGCCGCGCCGGCTCTGGCAAAGGTCGCCATCGCCTTCGGTCCCGCCGCCGTATTCGCCATCGTTCTGTTCGCATTGACTTGCATCGCCTGGGTCTCTCGCGGCAGCACCGTCAAAGGCCTGCTGGCGGGAATCATTGGCCTGTTTCTGACAACCATCGGCTCCGATGACTTGACCGGCGCCACTCGATTTGCGTTCGGCACCGACCTGCTGGCCGGCGGATTGGCATTGATCCCAGTGCTCATTGGCCTGTTTGCCATGACCGAGGTGTTTTTTCGTGCAGCCACTTACCACGAAGAAAAACCGCCGGACGTCACCAATGTGGGATTTCGTTTGCCGGCGCTTCAGGAAGTCGTTTTGCGCTGGAAGCAGTTCCTGCAAAGCTGCTCCATCGGCACGTTTATCGGAATACTGCCCGGGACCGGTGCGACGGCCGCTACGTTTATCGCCTATTCCGAATTGCGCAGAACCTCCCCGCGCGCGGAAAACTTCGGAAACGGCGAGCCAGATGGTCTGATCGCCTCCGAGGCTTCCAACAACGCCGTCACCGGCGGCGCACTTATTCCGACCCTGGCGCTTGGGATTCCCGGCGACGGCGGCACCGTCGTCCTACTGGGGGTCTTGACGATTCAAGGTTTGGTGCCGGGCTTTGATCTGGTGAAGAACACGCCGCACATCCTCACCGGGGCCTTTGCGCTCATATTTGTCGCGAACCTGCTTATGTTCGCCATCGGCGCCTATGGCGCCCGGATATTCGCCAGGATTTTGGCCACTCCCGAACCCTTGCTCATGGGCATGGTCCTATTGTTCTCTCTCGTAGGCGCCTTCGTGGTCCGAGGCAATCCGGTCGATATTCTGGTCGCCATCGGCGCGGGTTTGATCGGTCTTGCCCTGAGGTTTGCCAAGTATCCTCTGGCGCCTATCGTCATCGGCATGGCGCTTGGAAAGACCTTTGAGGAAAAATTGCGGCAGGGACTGGTCAGCGCCGAGGGTGATATTATCGAGTTCTTGAGCGATCCTATCGCAATCGGGGTCTTCGGGCTGACCGCCCTGGTGGTAATACTGCCGACAGTGATGCGGCGCCGAAGGGAACAAGAGGAAGGCTAGGCTATGACCGGGAAACCCAACGTCGTTTTGATCGTTGCCGACCATTGGTTCGGTTCTCTCCTGGGTATCGCAGGTCATCCGAGCGTCCAGACGCCCACCTTGGACGAGCTTTCCCGGAACGGCATCCGCTTCACCAAGCACTATGCGGAGAACCCGGTATGCCTTGGCGCGCGCCGGTCGATCATGACCGGCACCACCCCGCGCACGCATGGCGACCGGGTATTCAACCCCAAGCTGCCCATGCCGGACGGGATTCCGACCTTGGCGCAGACCTTCCGTGATGCGGGCTATCAAGCTTACGCCGTCGGCAAGATTCACGTCTATCCGCAGCGCGACCGGATCGGTTTCGACGACGTGATCCTCGACGAAGAGGGGCGGCCCATGTTCGGGGTCCACGACGACTACGAGGCCTATCTCGGCGACGCCGGTTACCCGGGCCAGGGTTACATGCACGGAATGAGCAACAACGAGTACGCCTACCGGCCCTGGCACCTGCCGGAAGAAACTCACGTAACCAACTGGGCGACTCGTGAGATTACCCGGCAGATCAAACGCCGTGACGATCGGAAACCGGGATTTTGGTATGTCGGTTACCGCCACCCGCATCCGCCGTTGGTGCCGCTGCGGAGTTACCTGGATCTCTACCGGGATATACCCATCGACAAACCCTGGGTGGGAGACTGGGCCCGGGACTACGATGAGCAGGTCTATACGGTGAAGGCCCGGATGGTCCGCAGGTTCAAGCACAACGATCAGCAGATCGAGGCCGCCCGGCGCGCCTTCTATGCACTGTGCACCCACATCGATCATCAAATCCGGCTGATCGTCGGCACGCTCCGGGAAGAGAGCATCCTGGACGACACCATCATCATGTTCACCTCCGACCACGGGGACATGCTCGGCAATCATCACATGTGGGCAAAACGGGTATTCTATGAGAGCTCAGCCTGTGTGCCGATGATCATCCAGGGCAGGGAAGACGACACCGGAGTTGGTCACCATAGGGTCAGCGCCCGCCTCACCGCCCATCAGGACATCATGCCGACGCTCCTCGATCTATGCGGGATCGAAATCCCGGATACCGTGGACGGGGTATCCATGTTCAGCGACCGATCCCATGAGTTCGTCTATGGCGAGGACGGCGAAAACGGGCACGCGTCCCGGATGGTCCACGATGGGCGCTACAAGTTGATCTATTATCCGGTAGGCAACCGGCGCCAGTTGTTCGATATCGACGAAGATCCGCGAGAGATGCGAGACCTGGCCGGGGAGTCGGGCCATAAGGCCGATTTGGAGAGGCTGACGGAGATCCTCGTCTCCCAGATGTACGGCTCGGACGAGAAGTTGATATCCAGGGGAAAACTGGCCGGTGAACCGGATCGGGAGTTCCATCCCGGGATAAACCGCACGCTGTATGCCCAGCGGGGCAATCAGTGGCCGCTGCCTCCGACCTCCGACAAGGCCGCGATGGTTTGGTATCCGGAGGATTTCCCGGACTCGGAAACCTCGATGGATTGAGCGCGGCTGTTAGCCCGCAATGATGGGGGAGGCGGCGGGCATCTTCGTCGTAATTTCGTCCGCCACGGCTTTCAATTGGCCGATCAAATCGAGCGTTTGCCGGGATGGGGGCCGGCTTCTCAGCCAGATGGCGCCGTAGGTCAGCTTCAGTTCGGGCAACCAACGGGCGACGCGTACGGCATCTTCGGGGAGACCGGCGACGCTGAAGGGGTCGCTGATGCCGATTCCAAGTCCCTGTGCCACCATGTGGCAGCTGGCGAGCGCCGATGAGGTCTCCGAAAGCGCGCCAAACCGCACGCCCGATGAAAGCAGCGCCGAGTCGGCCATCTGGCGCAGGCGTACGGACTGCCTGGGAAGAATGACCGACTGTCCGGATAGGTCGTCCGGCTCCAGGGTGTCTCGGCCTGCCAACGGATGTCGCGGTGGAAGAATAGCCACGGCGGCAACGGTCGCGATCGGCTCCACCGAGACCGACAGGCTGTCCACGGGAAGCAGCGTCAGTCCCAGGTCTGCTTGCCGGCTCGACATCCATTCCTCGATTTCGATGCGCCGTCGCTGTTCCACGGTGAACATGGTCTCCGGATACCGGTCGGAAAATCGTTTCAGCGCTTCAGCGAGAAATCGACTGAAGAGGAGTGGTCCGATAGCGCAAATTCGAAGCCGCAGACCCTGGCTCTGGCGCACGTCCTCGGCGATGGTCGAAATATCGTCGATGGCGGCGAGGGTGCCCTCGATCCGCTGATAGAACTGGCGTCCCTCCACCGACGGTACCAGACGCCGGCCCCGGCGATCAAAGAGCTGAAATCCAATTTCCAGCTCGAGGCTGGCCAACAACCGGCTTACCGAGGACTGGCTGAGAAATAGCGATTCCGCGGCATCGGAGACGGTGCCTGCGTTCATGATCGCCTGGTAGGCCCGGAGTTGCCGCAATCTGATGTTCTGCATGAAGCATTCCTATATGCAAATTACAGATATAATAGCCTAAACTATTCATTTTCCCACTATACCAAACTTGGCTACTCTGCACTGGCAACCAAAAGAATCGCCTCCGGACACGGCTGTCGATACCGGAGGTGTGCTGATAAGGAAGGTTTTATGAAACGATCTCAACTCTTGACCTCGGCGGCTGCCGCGCTGGCTGCGACCGCCGTTTTCGCTACGTCTCCGGCCCAGGCCGAATTTCCCGCGAAGCCGGTAACCATGATCATCGGTTTTGCCGCCGGCGGCGGTACCGATGCCCAAGGCCGCGCATTGGCCCAAGGCCTTCAGAAGGTATTCGGCAAGCCGGTAACCGTGGTTAATAAACCCGGCGCGGCCAGCATGGTCGCTGCCGCCCAGGTGGCAAAGTCGAAGCCCGATGGGCATACCGTCTGGTTCGGTTCGGCCGGAACCATGGTGCTGGCGAGCGCTCTCGGCAAGACCAAGCTCGACTTCTTCAAGGACTTCAAGCTTGCCGGTATAACCGGAGAACTCGTTCCGTCGGTGACCGTTCATCACGACAGTCCGTTCAAGTCGGTCCAAGACGTCATCAAGGCCGCCAAGGCAAAACCCGGCACTTTGCGCTGGACCCACGGCGGACGCGCCTCGGCCTTCTTCGCTGCCGGTACCGGATTTGCCGCGGCCAACAAGCTGGACGTCAAGGACGTGCCTAGCACCGGCCGAAATATGCGCGGATTGATCGTTGCCAAGCAGGTGGACTACGGTGTGACAGATGCCGGTGACAGCATTACGCCCAAGTGGAAGGGCAAGCTTCGCGTACTCGGGGCCATCCGGGATAGCCGCGTCGGCGTGCTGGACGACAAACTGCCAACGCTCGGGGAAATGAAAATCCCGTTCTTCGCGGTGCGCTCCCCGGTGGGTCTCCTGGTTCCCAAGGCGGTACCGGACGATGTCGTCAAGAAGATCGCGGACGCCATCAAGCAGGTGAGCCAAAGCCAATCGTTCCAAAACGAACTCAAAAAACGCCGTAAGGCCGCCGTGTACTTCGGCCCGTCGGACGGAACGGCGATGGTTACCGAGCTCAAGGCGAACGTGGAGAAGCTGCTCCCCAGGCTTAAGTCCGGGTCCTAGACGGAATTTCGTTTCAGATCGAAAGGAGGCGGGCTCCGGCTCGCCTCCTGGCAGCCAACCGTCACTGCCGCCAAAACGGAATCTCAGGGCCGATGAACATCAACTGGCTCCCCAACCTGATCCTCCTGTTGTTCGCGATCGTCTTTGCGGTGGAAGCTCTCCAAATCTCCACGGACGAGGACAGCATCGGCGCCCGTATGGTGCCGCTGGGGATGAGCGTGATCATGACGGCCTTGGTCGTCATCCAAATTGCCAATGATCTTCGTGCCCGACGTTCCATTGGCGTCGATATCGATCTGGCTACCGAAGCCGCGGGGGCCGGGACCATATCTCTCCACGGGTTTTTGACCCGTTCCGCACCTCTCATTGTGCTGATGGCGGTCTACGGGGTTTTTCACGTCTGGTTCGGCTATTTGATCGCGAGCGTGCTAACCGGCTACTTGGTATTCCGGCTATTCGGCAACAACCTGAAGACAATTCTTATCCATGGCACCGTTGGATCGGCGCTTCTGTTTGTGATTTTCGTCAAGCTGCTCAACATCTATGACCCACCGGGCAGCCTGATCGATATTTCGGGCCTGTAGGTGTTGCCGGGATGGATATCCTCACTGGATTTGCCACCCTGTTCAGCGACCCGGTGACGCTGGGTTTCGTTGTACTTGCCGCATTTACCGGCGTGATCGTCGGCGCCATTCCCGGTCTGACGTCCGCGGCCGCCATCGCCATGCTGGTGCCGGCCACATTTTTCATGCAGCCCCTGCCGGCGCTGGCGTTTCTCTATGTGATTGGCAAATCCGGACGCTTCGGGGGTTCCATTTCCGCCATCCTGTTCAATACCCCGGGTACGGCCGCCGCCGCGGCGACCCAGATCGACGGTCACCCCATGTACCGGGCCGGCAAGGCGGGCAAGGCGATGAAGACGGCGGCCACGGCATCCATGTTCGGTGATTTCCTCGGAGATCTTTTGCTGATTTTCGCGGCGGTTTGGATTGCTTCCTTTACCGAGGGACTTGGGCCGCCCGAACTTTTTGCCGTTTACCTCACGGCGTTCATCGTCATCAGTTCGGTCGTTGGATCTTCAATCATCAAGGGACTGATCAGCACTGCCGCCGGCATCATCATTGCGACCATCGGCACCGATCCCATATCCGCGACCGCCCGGCTCGATTTCGGCATCCTCAATTTTCAGTCCGGGATGTCTCTGGTGCCGTTGCTGATCGGCATGTTCGTCCTCTCCGAAATCGCGCTGCAGCTGGAGCAATCGAAGGGCGGGAGCGGCTCTATCGTGCTGCGGGAATCGGACAAGAGCGACAACACCTTCACGTTCGCCGAGCTTAGGCGCTGCCTGCCGGTCATGATGCGATCCTCGGTTATCGGCGCCGTTATTGGCATTTTGCCGGGGCTTGGGTCTTCGGTCGCCGCGTTTGCTTCCTATGGAGAGGCCAAGCGCAGGGCTAAAAACCGGGAGGAGTGGGGCACCGGCATCGTCGAGGGCATTGCGGCGCCGGAGTCCGCCAACAACGCGGTTTCCGGCCCGACGATGATCCCGCTTCTTGCGCTCGGCGTACCGGGCAGCACCATCGCCGCCATTCTGATGGGCGTATTTTTGATCCACGGAATTCCCATTGGTCCCCAGATATTCATTACCTCGCGGGAATTGGTGTTCGGCTTGTTTGCCGCCGGCCTCCTGGGAATCGGCATCTATGGGCTGATTGGTTTTTTCGGCAGTTCGTTCATTGGCCGGATGATTGCCAAAGTCCCGACCCGGCTCATCTACCCGTACATTTTCCTGACCTGCTTCGTATCCGCCTATGCGGCGCGCACCAGCGTCTTCGACGTGTTCATCATGTGCGTCGCCGGGCTGTTGGGGTACCTGATGCGCAAGAACGGGTACTCGACGGCGGCGTTCATCATTGCCTTCGTTCTGGCGCGTGGCGCCGAAGAAACCCTGCGGCAATCGCTGATCCTGACCAACGACGGCGCCTTGATATTCCTGCAGCGGCCGATCGCCCTGCTGTTTTTTGCATTCGGAGCTTTGGTTGTCGCGGCCCGGCTTTGGCAGAAATACCGGTCCCGCACTCGAACGGCCTGAACGAAAGCCAGAAGAGGAGGTGCTCGTGTCTGCGTCCACATCGGAACGGCCCAACATCCTGATCATTTACGCCGATCAGATGCGCTACGACACCATGGCCTGCGCGGGAAACCCCGTCGTCAAGACCCCCTATCTGGACCGTCTCGCGATGGAAGGCGTCCGGTTCAGCGAGGCATATGTTTCCTATCCTCTTTGCACGCCGTTTCGCGCCGCCTTGTTCAGCGGCAAATACGCGCAGGGGCACGGTCTTTTCCAGAACCATTTTCCCCTCGACGTGAATCAGGACTTCCTGCCCCAAATCTTGAAGGAATCCGGCTATCACACGGGCTACATCGGCAAATGGCATCTGGAAGGCGGGCCGAAGCCGGGCTACGTGCCGCCGGGAGAGCGGCGAATCGGGTTCGACCACTTCATCGGTTTCAACCGCGGGCATCAGTATCTGCAGTCCATCTACTACAAGGACACGGACCAGCCCTACCACTGCAAGCGGTATGAACCCGACTACCAAACCGATCAGCTCATCGAGTTCATCGAAACCTCGGTAGCCAAGGATGACGGAAATCCGTTCTTCGGTTTCATTTGTTACGGTCCTCCCCACCATCCCATGGTGATGCCCGAATACATTCGCAAGATGTACGACCCGGAAGAGGTCCCGCTGCCGCCCGGCGTGCCGAATCCCGACCTGCAAGTGGAGACCCAGCGGCGGCGGCTGGAGTTCGACTGCAACGGGAACGAAAAGGCCCATCTGGCGAGCAAAGTGCCCGGCATCAAGAAGAAACCGGGAGAGCCGGAGACCGAGGCCGAAATCCGGCGGTTCATCGCCGAGTACTACGGCATGGTCAGCAACGTCGACCACAATGTCGGCCGGGTGCTGAACCGGTTGGATGCATTGGACGTTGCCGAGAATACCCTGGTGATCTTTCTCAGCGATCACGGGGATATGATGGGTCAACACGGCTATTATTGCGGCTTTAAGCCGACCGGGTACCGGGCCGCCATGCAGGTGCCGTTCATCGTCCGTTATCCGGCGAGGGTCGCCGGCGGCCGGGTTGCCGATGCGCTGGTTGATATCTCGGTGGATTCCATGCCGATGATTCTGGAGATGCTGGGACTCCGGATTCCCAACGCGGTCCAGGGAACCAGCTACCTCTCCGTGCTGGACGGCAAGTCGGATGCGACACGCGACGCCGTGATGTATCAGGTGATGAAGCAGAACGATGGGGCCAAAGGCGAGTTCACGCCGGTGCCCGAGCGCGGCATCCGGACCAGGGATTGGCTTTACGTCCGGCAGCCGACCCGGCGGAAAATGCTGTTCGATCTCGACGCCGATCACGACGAACTCAACGATCTCTCCGGAGACTCCCGGTACGAGTCGATCATGGAGAACCTCGACGCCCGTATTTTCCGGCACATGGAGGCGACGGACGACGATTGGAATCTGTGCATGGACTTCCCGCCGCCGGGCTTCCTTACCCACGCGGAGGGCCAGGCGCATCTGGAAAAGGAGCTTGAAGAGCGTGCGATCATCGTGCCGTAGATCTTCTCGATTACGGTTGCTTCCTTAACCAGATTGATGGCAGAGCGCGCAAATGCGGGTTCTGCCATATTTGTTGACTGCGTTGGGTCAGATACGGACTAACACTACCGAGAACGGCGCCGGCGTGCGCCATTAAGGCTGGAGAATTCCAACCTACATCTGCGCCCGGGTTTGCCAGGGAACGAACTCCGAGTCTCCCGCGCCAAGCTCCTCGGACTTGGTTTTCCGACCTGGCGCAACGGCAAGCATTTACTGGAATATCCGTTCGCCGGTTTCCTCCATGGTTTCGGTACCATCGATGATGGTGCCGCCGAGGATGAATCCCAGTCGCATAACGCCGCTCATTCCGGTTATGGCCGGTAACGGGGCATCATCGCGCCCAAGGGGCCAGGGCGCAACCAAGGCGCAACCGGCCCGCCGCCGGACATCATCGAGGTAATCCTCGAGGACCACGTCGCAGCGGTTGACGTGCCGGCGGGGGTGTTGGCCAAACTCACGTCCGATTCGGGAGGGAACCAACCATCGATTTCAGAAGACCGAAGTTGGCCGGATCCATTTCCAGTTCGCCCTCGTTGAGCCGGCGGTCGACCTCGGTGACGGCTTCATTGCATGGCACCGGAATACCGTGTTCCTTGCCCGCCTTGGCCACCAACCCATTGATCATCGACATCTCGCTTTTTCGTCCTTTGATATGATCGTGAATAGGCGCGGTGACGCTGTCCTTGCCCGTATGTTCATGCAAGGTCCGCATAGCCCTGATCAACGTTTCGTCATTGGCCTCGGCGAACTCTTCGGCGCTCAGCCCGAACACCGGCTCCAGTGAGTAGCCGAGGGCGTGGCCCACCGCCATGGATTCCCGGCCAAGCGCCACCGCCATCTCGAACATACCGGGCAATTCGCGGGCATCCCAATTCTTGAGCCCGGTGAGGCCGATGGGCCCCATCGTCATCGTGTTTGCGATGAGCTTTGTCCACTTGGCGCCCTCGATGTTGTTGGTGAGGGTTATGGTGGCGACGTTCTCCATGATTTCCCTGACCATCTCGAGCCGCGGCGTGATGGAGCCGTCCAATTCACCTATACCGAACCAGGTGCCTTTGCGGGTCGTATCCCTCTTGACGATTCCGGGGGCAAATATGTCGGCTGACAACTCTACGGCGCAGCCGATGGTGCGTTCCGTTCCGACGACACCGGAGATCGTCTCGTTGTTCATACCGTTCTGCAAACCGATGAATACGCCGTCTTCTTTCAGGTGCGGTTCAATAAGCTGCGTGAGCCACTTGGTGTCGTAGGATTTGACCGCCAGGAAGACGACATCGAATTGAGGGGTATGCTCGGCAAGCTCGTGGAGGTGCCAGGCGGCAACCGGTATTTGAAGGTGCAAATCGGGCATTGTGATATCGAGCCCCTTTTCCTTCATCACTTCCACATGAGCGGGCCACTGATCGATGATCGTGACATCCAGCCCGGCGTCGGTCAGGTCGGCGCCCACCGAACTGCCGATGGCGCCCGCGCCCAATACAGCAACTTTCTTTTCTTCCATCTTTTCCCCAGCTATGCGTTCACCAGGACAGCGGCTCGTCCCGTCACCAGACCATTCTCCACGCGCTGATGCAATTTCTCCGCCTCCTCAAGAGGGCACGTTTCCGTCACGATTGGCCAAAGTTCCCCCCGGGCCACAATCTCCAATGCTTCCCGGACTTCCGAGCGTGTGGCGTAACGGCTTCCCAGAATCTCCCGCTCGCCGTTCTTGATCCAATTGCCGGAGACGGGAAACACGTTGGACTGGCCGCCGCCTCCAAGGATGGCCAATCGCCCGCCCTTGCCGAGTGCTTTGGCAGATTCTTCGAGGGTTTCATCGTTGGCGACGAAATCAATAATCACGTCAGCTCCCATTCCCTCGGTCACGTCGAGCAGAGCATCCGCCAGACCAACACCGGAGACATCGATGGTCGGCCCCGCTCCGGCATCGCGGCACGCCTTGAACTTCCCGGGAAGAATATCAGCGGCGATGACCCGGGCCCCGGCCCAGGCCGCGACCGAGATCATCTGAATGCCGAGCCCGCCACCGGCGCCAATCACCGCCACCGTGTCGCGCTCGGAGATGCGGGCTTTGCGGACCAGCTTTACGGGCGTGGCGATGGCATCCGTTACAACGCCGATCTCGGCCGGGTGCTTTCGGTAATCCAAACTCTCAGGCAGTTTGATGAACGAGTTGGCCGGCAGCTTGATGTACTCCGCGTAGCCACCGTCCACGTCCCGGCCGACATTTCCGGCCAAGTTATCGCAGAGGGTTTCCCGGTCGGCCCGGCACCAGGTGCAGTCGCCGCACGTCAGGTAATAGTAGGCCGTTACGGCATCACCTGCCTTCAGGTCCGACACGCCTGCACCGGTTTCCACGATTTCGCCGGTTATTTCGTGTCCGATTATCCGGGGGTAGTCGACTTTCATCCGGCCCGCCCGCATGTGCTGGATGGTGAGGCCTGCGCCACAAGCCAGTACCCTGGCAACGGCTTCGCCTTCTCCCGCCACCGGATCCGGATAGTCGAGGAGTTGGAAAGGCGTGCCGGGCGCGGTGAGGACCATGGCCTTCATGGCGGATTAAGTCTCCCGACCCGGCTGCGGCCGGGCCGCCGGCCAACTTCGGAGATCAACCCTTGGCCGCTTTTTCAGAAGCAAATCGTCGTCCAAAACGTTTCCCCTCTCCGGTCCCCGCGACTTGCGCAAATTATTGCGGAGGAACTACCCGGTTTTAAAGCGCCGGACCGAGACCTCCAGTGGGACGAGTGGGACCAAATCCCGATCGCTGCTGCCTTGCTTGACTCATTCTAAATTGCCGAACACACTTTTTCTAAGATCAAATACCCCTCGACGGGGAAGACGGAAGCCGTCGGCGATTTCGTCGGTGAAATCGCCGATTAACAGGGACGAATTCATCAAGGGAACAATCGCAATGCGTTATATTACTCCTGCATTAGTGTTGGCGGCCGGTCTTGGCGTGACGTTTGCCGTTCCGACACCATCCGTCGCCGCAGACCAGATTTCAGTTGCCGTCGGAACACTCGGCGGAACAATGGGGCGGCTTGGCGCCGGCCTGACCGATGTGGTCAACAAGAACCAAACGGACATGAAGTTGAGCGTGACGCCGGGCGGCGGCCGCGCCAATCCGGCCCGCGTCAGCACCGGCGGCGCCGATTTCGGTTATTCCTTTACGAACTTCACGGCCACAGCTCTTGCCGGCAAGGCACCGTTCGACAAGAAGTATCCCAACCTGAGGGTCGTCGCGCGCTTCTATAACGCGTGCTACCACCAGTACGTTGGAAGGGACGTCTATGATTCCGGAATCCAATCCTGGGAAGACATCGTTGCGGCCAAGAAGCCTCTCAAAATCGCTCTGGTCAAAAAAGGCACCAGCACGGAATATACCGGCAGCGTCATCGTGAAAGCCCTTGGGTCCTCCTATGAAAAAATGGCGGCTCGGGGCGACAAACAGACGTTTACGGGGACCGGCGCCAATTCCCGCGCCATCCGGTCCGGCCAGATTGATATCTACTTCCACAATTCCGGCGATCCCAACGGCGCCGGTATCCAGGCGGCGCTGGGCCGTGACCTGACGTTCCTCAAATTAACGCCGAAGCTTAAATCCATCCTGACGGAAAACGGCTATTCGCCGTGCACCATCCCGGGCGGAATCTATAAGGGCAATGACAAGCCGACCGAGTCCATGGGACTTTCCGGCGTGCTGCTGACCACCGACAAGATGGATGCGAAAGCGGTGTACAATATTTTGAAGATCGCGGCCGCCAACAAGAAAACCCTGAGCGCGGTCCATAAAATCTACAAAGACTGGACACCTCAGTTTGGCGCCCAAGTCGGCAGCTTGCCCCTGCATCCGGGCGCAGCCAAATTCTTCAAGGAAGTCGGCGCCATCAACTAAAGGCGTCCTAGGCAAATGGTTCAGGCCCCCCATGCGGACGATATCCGCACGGGGGCCTGCCTCGCATGACGGATAAATCCGAACATTGGGCGGTTTCCACGCTGATTACGATCATCGCCGTGTGGATGTCCCTCTATCACCTGAACATCGCCTGGACCGGCGGGTATGAATTCGTTTTTCAGCGCTCGCTCTCGTTCCTGTTCGGGGTCGTTCTGGTCGTTCTGGTCTACCGGCCCAAGGACGGGTCCATTCTCTCCAATGCCTCAACCGTAATTCTCTTCGTCCTCGCGGTCCTGGCAATCGGTTATCCCGTCATGGAGACCGATTACCTCAATGGCCGGTTGTTTTATGTCGATCCTCTCAGGCCCCAGGATTTTGTTCTGGGCTCCATCGCCATTCTATTGGCCTTGGAGGTGGCGCGCCGGACCATCAATACGGCCCTGCCGCTGATCGTCGTCTTCTTTTTGATTTACACATATTTTGGGTCATATTTTCCCTGGGAGTTTGCCCATAAGGGCGCCAGCTTCAAGGACATGATCGACCATCACTACCTTGCGCAGGAAGGCTTGTGGAACCTGCCGCTGGGCGTGTTCTCGACCTTCATTTTTTTGTTCATCCTGTTCGGCGCTTTTCTCGACCGCATGGGCGCCGCGGACTACTACGTGCGGCTTTCCATGGCGGCGGCGGGGCGGTTGCGGGGCGGCCCCGCCAAGGCGGCCGTATTCGCAAGCGCCATGACCGGCTCCATTACGGGCAGCGCCAATGCGAACGTGGCGACCACGGGCCCCTTCACCATTCCGATGATGAAGAAGTCCGGCTTCAAGCCCGAAACCGCCGCCGGTATTGAAACCGCGGCATCGACCGGCGGGCAGATCATGCCGCCCATTATGGGGGCGTCCGCATTTCTGATCGTGGAGTTCACCGGCATAAGTTATTGGGAGGTGGTCAAGGTCTCGATCCTGCCGGCGGCGCTCTATTTCCTGTCGGTGTACACGATCGTGCACCTGGAAGCCCGCAAGGGCGGCCTGAAAGGTCTCTCCAAGGACCAGTTGGAACGGACCTGGGATGTGTTCAAGGAGGGCTGGTACTACTTGTTGCCGCCCATCCTGATCATCATTGTTCTCATGCGCGGCCAGAGCGTGCCGTTTGCCGGCGTGATCGGCATCGCCTCGGTCATCGCACTGGGCGCCTTAAAAGGGCTGGTGGACTTCTATGCCGACGTCCGGGCGCAGCAAGCAGGGCTGCGGGATTTCCTCGACCTCATTTGGCGCGGTGCGGTCAACATTGTGAAAGCCTTGGAGCAAGGGGCCATTCGCTCACTGCCGGTGTGCGCGGCCGTGGGCGCGGTGGGGATTGTCATGGGGGCCCTATTCCAGACCGGACTGGGCTTGAAGTTTTCGTCCCTCGTTGTTGCGCTCGCGGGTGACAGCCTCCTGCTCGCCATCATCCTGGTGGGGATCGCGTCGTTCGTTCTGGGTATGGGCTTGCCCACCAGCGCGGCTTATATCGTCCTGTCGGTCATGGCGGTGCCGGCGCTGTTGGACATTGGCCAGCCTTGGGGGCTGTCGCTGCTGGCGGCGCACCTGATCGTCTTTTGGTTCAGCCTGGACAGCAGTTTCACCCCACCCGTCTGTGTGCCCGCCTACACGGCGGGGGGCATCGCGCAGGCCAATCCGAGCAAGGCCGCCTGGGCGGCTTTCCGGACCGCCAAGGGCATGTACATCATTCCGTTGATGTTCGGCTTCACCTCCATCTTGCTTCTGGACCAGCCTTTTGCCCTGGCACAGACATTTGCCTTCGCCGTGGTCGGCTTTTTGGCGACCGGTGCCGTGATCGTCGGACATATGTATGTGCGCCTGGGGGCGGTTGAGCGCACCGTTCTCTCCCTCGCGGCCCTCGGTCTCTTTTGGCCCAATCTCATGTTCCAGATTGCGGGTGCGGCCGTCTTCGCGGCGGTCTTCATCAGCCAGCGAATACGGTACGCGAAGCAACCGGCGTCCGATCAGGCCCCGGCGGAAAAGGCTTTCCAGGAGTAAGAAAATGAGCGGACGAATTTCCCTTGTCGATCTGGAGACGGAAAACGTCTTCGCCCAGCTTTTGTTTGATGGGGCGACAAAGATGCTGGGACGGGTGCCGAACTCTCACCGTGTTGCGGCCCACGCGCCTTTCATGCAACTCATGCTGACGCCGTTCACCGCGGTGATGCAGCGGGAAGGCGGGGGAAGCTGCTTGACGTCCAAACTCAAGGAAATGGTCATCATCAAGACCAGCCACACCAACGGGTGCAAATACTGACTGGCGCACAACACGTCGCTTGGTCAAGCGGCTGGAATTACGGATGAACAAGTCCAAGTCATCGGCTCGGACGACTATATGAAATCGGACCTCCTCAATGACCGTGAGAAAGCCGCTGTTCTGTGGGCGGAGCACGTTACCAGGAATACCGCGCGCTCGCGGGATGACGTTTTCGATCACGTACGGTCCATCTTCGATGAACAGGAGATCGTCGAACTCACCATGATTTGCGGCCTGTTCAACTTCCGGAACCGCTACATGGACTCCCTTCAAGTTCCGTTGGAACCCATGAAGGAAGTGGACAAGATCAAGACGTCCAACCGGCTCGACACGGACAAACTACGTGACTACCTCCAGTTCGTCCTGGACAATTGGCCGGAGGAGTTCCCGGAACCCAATCCGGACGAGTGAGACCTTCTATATGTGATCGATTTTGAAGAGCCGCTTGGCGGTGCCGTTGAGGACGCCTTCGATCTCCTCCTCGCCTAATCCTTCGACGCTGAGGAGGTGAGCCACGGCGTTCCGGTTGGTCATGCCGAAATCATGGTCCGTACCGATCATCAACTGGGAAATACCGACTTCATTGATGAGATGGCGGAGGTTCTCGGTGCCGTAGACCAGGGTATCGTAGTAGAGGTTCCTGATATATTCGCTGGGCTTGCGTTCTTCGAGCCCGCGCCCGCCCCGGTCCGCGCTGTTGTGCCCATGGTCAAATCGCCCGACGTAGGAGGGCAGAAATCCGCCACCGTGGGCGGCAGCGATCTTGAGGCCCGGGAAGCGGTCAAGGGTACCTTCGTAAATGAGGTGGGCCAGGGCCGTAGTGGTTTCCAGCGGATTGCCGATCATATTGTGGAGAAATCCCCGGCCCTTCAAACGCGGGTTCGAGCCGCGATAGACCCGGGGGTGAATGAACACGACCACATCCAGTTCTTCCGCCTTGGCCCAAAACGGATGGAACTTCGAATCCGAGAGTTCCTGGCCCATCACATTGCCGCGAATCATGCAGCCGCGGTGGCCCAGTTGCTTGACCGAGTTCTCAAGCTGTTCCGCCGCCAGTTGCGGATGCTGCAAGGACACCACGCCCAGCGGCACGAACCGGTCCGGATGGGCGGCGCAGACCTCCGTCAGCGTCTCGTTTTGAAGCCTGGCGACGTCCCGGGCGAGGTCATATTCGGCCCAGGGAAAATGCTGTTCCGTCCCGATACTAAGGACTTCCAAGTCCGTTCCCATGGCATCCATCTGTTGGAGACGGACCTCGATGTTCTCCGTCTTTTTGAGTTGCCCCTCATAGGGATTTTCGCCGTCGAGCTCCTCGCGGCCCTCCACCATGGGCCAGACATTGGAGAGCTGGCAATGTGCGTGCATGTCGATAACGGGCATCCGCTTGCCATTCACCGACACAGGCCGGGGAGTTTGAGATTCCAGCGTGGACGGATTGTTTTCAAATGCCGGCTTGCCGGCATGATAGTGAAGGTCGCATCCAACCATCCGCACATTGTCCGTGGCCCCGGAAGACGGTTCCGACATGTCGTTCTCCTTGTCCTGACCGGCTGGTTTGTTTCAATTCGTATCGCGGCATGGGTGCCGGCGGTCGTGCGGCGACTTCCGTCATTGGTTGGCGGATATTCCTGAAATCCGTGATTCAGGCGGCAGCCTGTTTGGGGATTCCGCCGCGCCTGACGTATTCGTAGCGTTCGTCCAACAGAGGCGAGAGCGGCCGTCGCTGACCGTCCGGAAGACCAATCCACATCCGAAGCAGGTGGCGTTTCAGCCTCGGGTCGTCG
Source organism: Rhodospirillales bacterium (assembly GCA_028823885.1). Classification (GTDB taxonomy): domain Bacteria; phylum Pseudomonadota; class Alphaproteobacteria; order Rhodospirillales; family UBA2165; genus JAJDXO01. The sequence goes on from JAPPFK010000049.1 coordinate 43,340, forward strand.
TAGTCCTCGTATGCTTGGCGGGCATGCATCACGGTCAAATTGTTGATCAATTGGATGTCACCCTCCTGGAAGTCCATTTCCAGACGCAGTTCCGGCCGGTTGGCGATCTCCTGAACCACGTCCAACGCCTCGCGCTGTGCATCGGTCGGCGCAAGATGGTCTCCGTAACGCACGGTCGAGTCTATGAACGCTCTATTGGTGAATCGGGCGCTGAGCTTACCATCGGCAACGGAGAACATCGGCATGTCGTACCAAGGCTGGCCGCCGTCGGGATGGTCGCCGCGCCAGTCCACATGGAACATTTCGTAAAGCGGGCCGATCAGATCAGGGCGTTCATTCAGAAGCACATTATGGACCGTGGGCGCGCTCACGAGGTAGCTCGCGCCGCCTGACTTGGCGCCACGCATGCAAAAAAGCCCGATGATGTCCGTCGGCAGCTGGTCGCAGTGAAAGTCAAGCCGGTTGCGGGTCTGGTAACCCCGGGCATCGGGATCGCCGAGATCGCGGCCTTCATCCGTTACGTGGCCGAGCAAATGGCCGCGGGCGTTCTGGGATACCGGATGACCGATATGCATGCCCAGGCCCCAATAGAGGAGCTGGCAATCCTCATCCGAATAGTGGTCTCTCGAAATTCCGTGGACGAGAGCAACGCCCGTGCCTCGTAAAACCGAGTCGATCATCGCGCATAGGCGCGGCTTGAACTCCGGCAGAGGGAATACATCCGCGTCGAATGGAATTGTGGCGCCCGCCTCTTTGACGTTTAGAAGGGCGCTGTCGATTTCCGCCTTTTCTTCTTCCGTGAGACGCCAGATCCAGGAGTCGGTTTGCTGCATCTCCGCGCCGATCCACGCTTCCTCGGAAATTATTCTCTCTCGAAGTATTTCAACCATCGACTCGCCCACAAATCGCCTATCCGGTTATCTCTGAAACCTGCCGCACTTTCAATTTCGCCAGGGGCGTCCACAAGACCTTATACGTGATAGGTGCTCGGCGCCATACGGGTCCCGCACCATTTGCGACGTCCTGAGCCACAGATTTACGGCCGCTAACGGCATCTTTCTAAGTTCCGCTTCGGGTCATAAGTGCATCCTGCCGGGGCGGGAATTGCGCCGGCCGCCCTCGGGGATGCAGGCCCCTTATGGGACCGCGGCCCCGCCGGCGATGCCGCCCGTCAGAGGCCGAGTTGGTTGTGGGAGCCGAGGCGCACCAGATCAAGGTGTTCGGCGTCGGGCTTGCGTAGATCAGGACGAGGTCGGGCCGGACATGACAGTCCCGGTGATCCTTCCATTGGCCGCCAAGCGCGTGGTCGCGGTGGCGCGGTGCCAGCGGCCGATCCTCCGCCAGTTCGGCCACGACACGGGCCAACTCGGCATCTACGGTCCTGGCGAAGCGGCCTTTCCTCGCGCGCGTATGGCGTGGCTTATTCCGCGGGCGCCGGTGGAGCCGATGCGGCGGCCTTGGCCTTGCCGCGCTCGAGAACGCCCGCGAACAGGCTCAACAGCGGCGGAATGATGAGCAGGGTCAGCACCGCCGACAGTGCCAAGCCGCCGACCACGACCGATCCCAGACCCCGGTACAGTTCGGAACCGGCGCCCGGGAACAGGACGAGCGGCAGCATGCCGCACACACTGGTCAGGGTCGACATGAAGATCGGCCGCAGGCGGTTGTCGGTGGATTCCAGGATCGACTCCATGGGAGACATTCCTTCCTCCCGCATGTGCACCAGGGTCTGGTGGACCAGCAGGATGGCGTTGTTGACCACGATGCCGATGAGGATGACGAAGCCCAATAACGTCAACATATCCAGGGGCTGGGATTGGTAGGTGTTGAGCAGGGCCAGCCCGCCGACCCCGCCCGCCGTGGCGAGCGGTACCGAGAACATGATGATGAACGGATAGATGAAGCTCTCGAACAGGATTGCCATGACCAGATACACGATCAGCAGTGCCAGCAGCAAATTGACCACCATATTGTTGAAAGTCCGGGTGAGGGCATCGGCGGTACCGGACATCTTCAGGCTGATGCCGACGGGCAGACCGCCGGCCTTCATCGGTTCGATGATTTTCTCGCGTACCGTATCCATCGCGACTTCGAGAGCCATGTCCTTCGACGGCCCGATGCGAATGGTGATGTTGCGTTCCCGGTCGAGGTGGCGAATCTGATCCGGACTTGCGGACACTTCGACACGCGACAGCGAACTGGCCGGCAAAATCCGGCCCTTGGGCGTGACCACCGGAATGTTGTCGATACCCTGGGTCCGGTCGATCTGCCGGTAAGGGCCGCGAACCATGAAGTCGGTCAGCTTGCCGTTGATGGTGACCTCGGCGACCTTGATGCCGTCATTGAAGGCGTCGATGGCCTGGCCGAGATCATGCGCCGTCAGGCCGTTGTCGGCGAGACGCTGGGGGTCGGGCAGGACCCGGACCTCGGGCGTCAGGACGCTCAAGCTGGGCAGGGCGCGGGACTGGTGGCCTTGGCTGCGGGGGAATTCCTGGAAGATCCGGAACTGCGCCTGGGCCGCCACATTGACGATGTCGTTCAGATCGGGGCCGCTGATGTCGAGATCGATGTTCCGGCCGCCGCCGAAACCCCGGCCGAACAGCGAGGTCTGGCGGACGAAGCCCCGGGCGCCCGGTTCGCTGTTGATGGCCCGGCGCATGATCGGGATCAGCTCGCCGACGCGGGTCGGGTCGACCGCCGCCGCCGTCGCCAAGGTAAAGCCGCGCCGGATGACGAACCAGAACCGCGCCACCTGCGGCGGGCCGCCTTGCGCCGCGGCCTGACTTTCCGGTGTGCCGAGCAGCGGCCTGATCTGGGCTTCGGCCTTCTCGGCCATGGAAACGATGGCGCCCAGATTGTAGCCGGGGGGCGGGATCACCCGGGCGAACAGCAGATTGCGGTTACCCTCGGGCAGATATTCGAGTTTCGGCAGGAACGTTCCGGTCGAGACGCCGGCAATGCCGCAGATCAGCGCCACCACGGCGATGGAGCGGATTCGGCTGGCGACGATGAAGCGGGTGTAGCCGAGGATGAAGATCCTGAACCCACGGGCGAAATGATCGATGCCCGGCAGCTTCAACATGGTCTCGCCGGTGCGGACGCCGCGCTTCAGGATTCCGTTGGCCAATGACGGGATCACCGTAATCGAGACGATGAGGGACAGGACCACGGCGACCGAGATCGCAACCGCGATGTCGCGGAACAGCTGTCCGACCTCCAGCTTCATCACCAGGATCGGAATGAACACCATGACCGTGGTCATGGCGGAGTCGAAGATCGCGCCCCACACCTGCTTTGCGCCCCGGGCCGCCGCGACGGCCGCCGGATGGCCTTGCTGACGCAGCCGGTAGATGTTTTCCAGCACCACGATGGCGGCGTCGACGACCATGCCGACGGCGAACGCGAAACCGGCGAGGGAGATGACGTTGATCGACCGGCCGAGCATGGCCATGGCGACGAACGAGCCGATGACCGACACTGGTATGGCGGCGGAAATGATCAGCGTTGCCCGGATCGAGCGCAGGAAGATCAGCAAAATCATCGCCGCCAGAAGACCGCCGACGACCATGTTCTGCTGGACCAGGCCGATCGCCGAATTGATGTACACCGTGTCGTCGTGTACCTGGGTCATCACCAGGCCCGCATCCCGCAGCGGTCCTTCGTTGAGATCGGCGACCACCGCCTTGATGCGGTCCATCACCTCGATCACGTTGACGCCGGTATCGCGGATGATGTTGACGACGAGGGATTCTCGGCCATTGGACCGGATCTGGGTCTCGGTTTCCACCAGGTCGTATTCGATCTTGGCGACGTCGCCGACGGTCACCCGGGAAATGCGGCCGGTATCCCGGTCGAGCCGGGAGCGCAGGACCAGATTGTTGACCCGCTCAATCGTGTTGAGTTCGTTGTCCGTGCGTACCACGTAGCGGCGCTTGCCTTCCTCGACGTCGCCCGCGGATATGGACGCATTGGCGCCGCGGAGCGCGTTGGCAAACTCGGTGATCGTCAGACCGAACCGGGCCATCCGCTGAGGATCGACGATCATCCTGAGTTCGTGGCGGCGGCCGCCCCAGACGTTGACGATCCCGACACCGCTGATCCTCTCGAGCCGGTCCTGGACCACGTCTTCCATCAGCCGGCCGAATTCGTAAACTTGGCGCGTGCTGTCGGGTCTCGTCGTGACCGAGAACCAGGCGATCGGGTTGTCTTCGGCGTCGCGCGTGCGGATGCGCGGCGTCCGGGACTCGTCGGGGACACCCCTGACATTGTTGAGGCTGTTGCTGACCAGCATCAGCGCCCGGTCCATGTTGGTGCCGATGCCGAAGGTCAGAACAATTCGGTTGCCGCTGTCCCGGGACGCGCTCTCGATCGCTTCGAGCCCTTCGATGCCCCTGAGCGCGTCTTCTTGACGGTTGGTCAGCTCTTTTTCCACGTCGAGGCTCGACGCCCCCGGCCAGGACGTGAAGATCGTCAGGACCGGTTTGCGGGTATCCGGCGTGAGCTGGATCGGAATGGCGGTGAGCGAGACAAATCCCGCAAGCACGACCATCAAGACAATGGAAATGACCGCCGTCGGGCGCTTAATGGCTAATTCGATTAATGGCATCGCGTATTCCCCAACGCAAAATGCTTAAGAGCCGATGTCATTGCCGGCTCAGTTTTTGTTGAATGAAGGCCCGCCGCTCCGCGCGCGGCATGGCGAAGAATTTCTGACGTTCTTCGTCGCTCAAACCCTGGATGACGGCTCGCGCTTCGGGACTCGGACCGCGGCCCCCCTGACCGCCCCCTTGACCGCCGCCGGGTCCACCGCCTCCGGGACCGCGCGCCGCTTGCCCGCCGCCCTGACCAGGGCCT
>JAPPFK010000183.1 GCA_028823885.1 Rhodospirillales bacterium
GAAAATGTCCCCTCTCCCCCTTCGCGAGGGGGAGAGGGTCAGGGTGAGGGGGGCATAAGATATGAGGGTGAGGGGGTGCGGTCCAGCTGCCTCAATTACGGACTCAGGCGGCCGCGATCGGCGGCAGGCCGCGGAGGGCGTCGCGGATCGTCTCCCCCGTCAGCACTTGGAAGTCCCCGGACGCCAGCGCCAGCGCGCCTTGCCGCTCGGCTTCGTGAACGCCGTGGCCCGAGCGCACATGCATGGCGCCCTCGCAGCCGGCATTCCGGGCGGCGCCCACATCGATGGCGCGGTCGCCGACCAGCCATGACCGCGGGAGGTCGATGTCGAGCGCCCGGGCCGCCTTGACCAGCATGCCGGGGTTGGGCTTGCGGCACGGATGGTCGCCGTGCCGGTAGGGCGGGCGCCCATCGGCATGAAACGGGCAGGCGAAGACCGCCGACAAATAGGCGCCGGCACGGTCGAGTTGCCGCTTGATGGCGTCCTGCACCTCGGCGAATTGGGGCCAGTCATAATAGCCGAGGCCGATTCCCGCCTGATTGGTGACGACGACCACCGGAACGTCCGCCCGGTTGGCTTCGGCGATGACTTCCGCCGCGCCTGGAATCAGGCTCACGCCGCCGGCGCGATGCAGATAGCCGGCCTCTTCGATCACCACGCCATCGCGATCGAGGAACAAGGCCGGCCGTTCGCCGCCGGCCGCCGGCGGCGTCACGATCTCGGCCCAGATGCCGTCGGAATCGATAAACCCGAATTCAGGATAGCCGGCCATGCTGTATTGTATCGCCTTCGCCCGCTGATATTCTCGAAATCCTCGTAAGCCCGAATGATGAAGGATTCGATGACGGAAGACAAAAAGCTCCGCTCCCGCATCACGACGGACGGTCTCGACCGGACCCCGCACCGGATATTCATGCGCGCCATGGGAATGGACGACGCGGCCATCGCCCGGCCGATCATCGGCGTCGCCTCGACCGCCGGCGAGGTGACGCCCTGCACCATGACGCTGGCCGTTCAGTCCAAGGCGGCGCAGAAGGGCGTCGTTGAGGCCGGCGGGACGCCGCGCGAGTTCACCACCATCTCGGTCTCCGACGGGGTTTCCATGAACCATCCGGGCATGAAGATGTCCCTGGTGTCCCGCGAGGTGATCGCCGATTCCGTGGAGCTGGTCGTCCAGGCCCATGCCTATGACGGCCTGGTCGCCTTCGGCGGCTGCGACAAGAACCTGCCGGGCATGATGATGGCCATGGTGCGGTGCAACGTGCCGGCGGTGTTCATGTACGGCGGCAGCGCGCTGCCCGGCAGGTGGCGGGGCCGGGACGTGAGCGCCATCGACGCCTACGAAGGCGTCGGCGCCGTGATGACCGGCTCCATGTCCGAGGCCGACCTCGAGGAACTGGAGCGGGTCTGCCTGCCCACCATGGGCGCCTGCGCCGGCCAGTTCACCGCCAACACCATGGCGATGGTGTCGGAGACCCTGGGCCTCGCCCCGCTGGGCTCGGCGATGATCCCGGCGGTCTACGAGCAACGGCTGGCGGCGGCGGAGCACGCGGGCCGTCTGGTCATGGACATCCTCGAGAACGGCGGGCCGCTGCCCCGCGACCTGGTGACCCGGGCGTCGCTCGAAAACGCCTGCGCGGTGGTTGCGGCGACCGGCGGTTCGACCAATGCCGGCCTGCATATTCCGGCCATCGCCCACGAGGCCGGGATCGCTTTTTCCCTGGAGGACGTCGCCGAGGTATTCGACCGGACGCCGCTGATCGCGGACCTCAAGCCGGGCGGCGCCTATCACGCCAAGGACGTCTACGAAATCGGCGGGACGCCGGTCATCCTGAAGGCGCTGCTGGAGGCGGGGCACCTGGACGGGTCATGCCCGGCCATCGACGGGCGCCGGCTGGACGACGCGCTGACAGATACCCCGGCGCCCGACGGCAGCGTGGTGCGCCCGGCGTCCGACGCCATTTCCGAAACCGGCGGCGTCGTGGTCCTCAAGGGCAATTTGTGTCCCGACGGCGCGCTGATCAAGGTCGCCGGTCTCGGCAAGCTGGTCCACGAAGGTCCCGCCCTGGTCTTCGACGGCGAGGAAGCCTGCACCCGGGCGATCGAAAAAGGCGAGTACGCCGAGGGCTCGGTCATCATCGTCCGCAACGAGGGTCCCAAGGGCGGGCCCGGCATGCGCGAAATGCTGGGCACCACCGCCATCATCTACGGCCAGGGGATGGGGGAGAAGGTCGCGCTGATCACCGACGGCCGGTTTTCCGGCGCCACGCGGGGCATGTGCATCGGCTACGCCTCGCCGGAGGCGGCGGTGGGCGGCCCGCTGGCGCTGATCGAAAACGGCGACATCATCCGGATCGACTGCGAGGCCCGGACCATTGAGCACATGGTGCCGGCGGACGAGTTCGAGAGGCGGCGCGCCGCTTGGTCGCCGCCGGTCCGCGACGGCCTCGCCGGCGCCCTCGAAAAATACGCCGCGACGGTCGGCCCGGCCAACCTGGGCGCGGTCACCCATTCGGGGAACGCCCGCTGGGAAGGGGATGCCTGAGTGACCGGGCTCCAAGGCATCAAGGCGTGTGTCTTCGACGCTTACGGCACGCTGTTCGACATCAACGCGCCCGTCGCCGGCTTTCGCGACGAGATCGGCGACAAGGCCGACAGGCTGACCGAGATTTGGCGGGCCAAGCAGCTCTCCTACAGCTGGCTCCGCTCCCTGATGCGGGATTACGTGGATTTTTGGGCCGTCACCGGCGACGCGCTTTTGCCAGTCAGCCCCGCCATGCCAGAACCTCTTCGATCAGGAGCCGGAGTTTGGCGTCATAGCGTCACAAATCAACCTTAAGGGTTTGCTCGATAAAGCAGAGGAGTCGGCATGAACGAGAAAACCACCAACAATAGGATTTTTTGGGGAGTATCTTCTCAAGTATCGCTGGCCGTGCATGGCGACGGCATTTTCAGAACGCTCCAAGAACGTGTAATGAAATGGGCGTTCGACCCTAAGAGAAATGTCCGCAATATTCCGGGCGGGGCCTGGGAGGGCAAATCTTTCGAGATTGACACCGACAACTCCGAACGAGCTGAAGCAGTTGCGCTCGACAATCCGAAATACTGGGCCTTCCGTCTCATTGAACGCTTAAAGGATTCAAGCCGGATCTGGACAACTGAAGTCGGAATCGCGGAGCGATCTACGAATGAGGTCGCATTTGGTTGTCGGGTGATCTGTGCTCAGAGAGGAAACGCCGAACCTATACCGAGGTCAATTCCCGCATTTGTACGGGCCATTGCATTTGCCGAAAACGCAACGCTTGACGGCCGCCCAACCTCATCAAGCGCATGGATTGTAAACGATAGAGACACCGTTGCCGATTTGGTGTCTTTCTTGGTTGCGAAAGACCGCAAACACCCCGTGGTCGTATTTTCGGTGCCCGAAGGCAGCGAAGACCCGAAACGTACGGCAGTCCCTGTTGTTCCATTCATTCGAAGTACGGCTGGGTTCGTACACTCGGTCGTGGTGACATCGGAAGCATCGTTCGAACTGACAGACCAGATAAGCAGAGAGTTCTCCGTCTTTAGACAGGCCATTAGAACTTACAATCCTGGCTTCGATCCCAACGAGGACCTTCGATCCGATCATCCGCTTGCCACCGCCGATCGTGTAAGAGGCTGGCACGACGATGACCAGCAAACATTTGTCGACTTTCTTGTGCACCAGACACTGCGGCGTGTTCGACCAAGAGATGTCCTAGAGCGGGAACAGCCCCCATTTCAGAAAATTAAGGCAATTGCCGCTCAGCAAGCACGCGAGAAAGCGCAAAATGAGGGTCAAAGCCTTGCCGAGTTGCTAGTTCTTGCTGAAGACGAGATCAAAGCTGCCAAACAGGACGCAAAGGACAACCTTGAACTCTTTGAGGCAGCGGACGATGAGAAAGAACAGGCGATTGTTGAGACGCGGCAAATTAAAGCTAACTATATGGCATTGCAGGCCAGAGTTGAGAGCCTACAACGAAAGCTCGAAGCCTCCGGCAAGAACGAGGTCGCCATTCCCATTGATTTGGATGGAATTGGACCTTGGGCGGAAGAATACCTCAGCGGCGATGTTGAATTGCATGACCGCGCGTTGAAAACAGTATCAAAATCTGGGTTCGAAAATGTCGAGTTGGTCTACAACGCATTACTTATGATGCGCGATCTGTATGTGCCAATGCGCCGGGTTGGCGGAAATGAGAAAGTTGATGCATTCGAAACCAGATTGGCCGAACTGGGTCTCGATAACGCACAATGCTTTAGTCAGAAGAACAAGGCAAAAAAATTCGGCGGCGACTACTTTGTCCGCTACCAGGGGAACAACCGCGAACTTGAATGGCACCTCAAGGGTCGAAATAGCCGGGATGAGAGACATGGATTTCGCCTCTATTACTTCTGGGATGCTGAGACTTCGCGTGTAGTGGTTGGGCACCTCCCCGGGCACCTCAGAACCGATATCACCTAGGAAGTCGAATGCCTGAAGTTCACAAAAAGAAACTCGTTGATGTCGCAGTCGTCGCTTCAGGTAATCTCACCTACAAGTCTATGGATGTTGGTGTCATCAAAGCGGTGACGCGCTTGGGCGTCTTGGCCGAGTTCGAGAGGCGGCGGGCCCATTGGTCGCCGCCGGTCCGCGACGGTCTCGCCGGCGCCCTCGAAAAATACGCCGCGACCGTCGGCCCGGCCAACCTGGGCGCGGTCACCCATTCGGGGAACGCCCGCTGGGAAGGGGATGCCTGAGTGACCGGGCTCCAAGGCATCAAGGCGTGTGTCTTCGACGCTTACGGCACGCTGTTCGACATCAACGCGCCCGTCGCCGGCTTTCGCGACGAGATCGGCGACAAGGCCGACAGGCTGACCGAGATTTGGCGGGCCAAGCAGCTCTCCTACAGCTGGCTCCGTTCCCTGATGCGGGACTACGCGGATTTTTGGGCGATCACCGGCGACGCGCTGGACTTTGCCATGCGCCGGCTCGAGATGGACGACCCCGGTCTCCGCGAGCGTCTGATGGCGTCCTACAAGACCCTCGATGCCTATCCCGAAGCGCTGGACGTCTTGACGGCGCTCAAGCAGCGGGGGCTGGCGACCGCCATATTGTCCAACGGCTCGCCCAATATGCTGACGCCAGCGGTGGAGCATGCGGGCCTCGCCCAAGTGCTCGATTCGGTGATTTCGGTGGATCGGCTGCGGCTGTTCAAGCCGGACCCGCGGGTCTACCGGCTCGCCGTCGATGAACTGGGGGTGGGACCGGAGGAGATCTGTTTCCTGTCCGCCAATGCCTGGGACGTGGCCGGAGCCGCCGTCTTCGGCCTCGACGTGGTGTGGATCAACCGGTTCCGCCAGCCCCGGGAAGGCCTGCCGGGCGAACCCGCGGCCGAGATAACCTCGCTGGATGAATTGCCGCCGCTGCTGGATTGAGCGCCGGACGCCCTCATCCTCATTTTTCTTATGACCCCCTCACCCTGACCCTCTCCCCCTGAAGAAGGGGGAGAGGGGA
>JAPPFK010000088.1 GCA_028823885.1 Rhodospirillales bacterium
CTCTCGAAAATTGCCGCGAATTCCAGTCATCAAACCGCATACGGACGGCATCAACTCGGGGGCGATTGAAGGCGATATCTGGCGGCAAGTCAAGGGCCGTGAAACCGGGGAGAATTGAAAATCGTCAACGATTACAACTGTCTATCATGCTCTCGGCGTCGATCGGCGGATGATGGCGGGGACTGGCAATACTACCTTGTAGACCCGGCGCAAGTCCGGGGTATCCAGATTTTCAATTCTTGAACCACAGAGACAGTGAGACGGTGAGGAGTTAATTTATCCTCCTCTGTGTCCTCGGTGTTCTCCGTGGTGAAATCCTATTCCCCCCCTCCCTGGCCCTCCCCCTCGAAGGGGGGAGGGAATAGGTTGAGGTGGATCGGATCACCTCCCCCCTTGGAGGGGGAGGTCGAGACGGCCGGCAACCGGCCGGGCGTCGAGGGAGGGGGGGTGCAAAATTACCACGAAGCACACGGAGATCACGGAGCGGATTCGAGTGTGGATACTCCGTGTCTCTGTGTCTCTGTGGTGACTATCCTGGATGCCCCGCCCACTTTGCCGGCGGGCCGACTGAAGGCCGGTCCAGTGAGGCGGGGCATGACGGGTTTGACTTGGTGCACCGCCAAGGCGTGGATGCCCGTGTCGAGCACGGGCATGACGGCTTCTTGAACCACAGAGACGGTGAGACAGTGAGGAGTTAACCATTCCTCCTCTGTGTCCTCCGTGTCACTGTCCGGCCTGGACATTATTTAACATGTTAAGTAAAATTCGGGCCTATATCCGATGTGGATGGCGAGGAGGGACGAATGTCGAGTGATCTGGATTGGCTGAAGGGATCGGCGCCGCCGATCATTACCCCCTTCAGGAACGGCGAATTGGATCTCGATGCCTATGCGGGTCTGGTCGAGTTCCAGATCGGCCATGGGTCTCACTGCATCCTGGTCAACGGAACGACCGCCGAACCGTCGACCATGACCATTGCGGAACGCAACCGGACGGTCGATACCGCGATCGGAATCGCCAAGGGAAAAGTTCCGGTTGTCGCCGCCACCGGGTCCCAGTCCCTTGCCGAAACCAAGGAATTGACCCGTCATGCGGTCGAGGCCGGCGCGGACGCGCTGCTGATCGTCACGCCCTATTACATCCGCCCGCCGCAGCGGGGCATCATCGAATATTATCTGGACGTCACGAAGGACTACGACACGCCGTGGATGATCTACCACATTCCCGGCCGCGCGGCGGTGTCGGTCACCCTGGACACGGTCAAGGAACTGAAGGACCGCTCGCCCGGCTTCGCCGGCATGAAACACGCGGTCAACGACCTCGGCTTCGTCACCGAGTGCATCGACGCCATCCCCGACTACCGCGTCTTCGTCGGCCTCGAGGAACTCAGCTACCCGATGCTGTGCATCGGCGCCGCCGGCCTGATGAATGCGGTCGGAAACCTGCGGCCCGACCTCCTGTCGCAAATGTGCGAGGCGGCCTGGGCCGGCGACATGAAGACCGGGCGGGATCTGCACCAGCGCCTGTTGGAGCTCAATCAGTCGGTGTTTTTCGACACCAACCCCATCCCCATCAAGTACATGATGAAACGCATGGGGTTGATGCCGACCAACGAGCACCGGCTGCCGATGATGCCGGCGGCGCCGGAGTTGGAGAAGCGGTTGGACGGGGTGCTGGAGCGGGCGGGCCTGATCTGAGGCGGCGGGACCGTGAATGGCCGGGCCTTGCGCCGGGGTACGACGCACTCCATTTTGGCCACATTCCAATCGTCATGCCCCGACTTGTTCGGGGCGTCCAGGATATAAGGATTTCACCACAGAGGCACAGAGTTCACTGAGGAGGAATGATTAACTCCTGCTATCTCACCGCCTCACCGTCTCCGTGGTTCAAAGATCCGTCATGCCCGTGCTCGACACGGGCATCCACGAAATTCACCAGATCGACCACCGAGGACACGGAGTATCCATACTCGAATCCGCTCCGTGGTCTCTGTGCGCTCTGTGGTAATTTTACACCCTCTCGCCCAGAAGCCGGGTGAGGGGGTAGCGAAGAGCAGCCGATCGCACACATTGATAGGGAAGCATGGTTCGCGGGCTTCGCCCCATGATTTTGCCTGGGGGTCCCGCGGGCCGAAGAGCGCAAAATTGGAATTTAACCAAGTCATCAAATGTCCATAAATGACTATAAATGCCTATTGCAGCCCACGCGATCGGGCCGGATTCGCAATTTTCGTTGGAAATATATTCCAAGTCCGGTGATCCATCCATTGAGGGGGCCGGTTGCGCCGCCTTATTTTCCGGGACCTTCGAAATGAGCGAAGTCTACGTCGTGGCCTACATCGAGGCCCTCGCCGCCCGATCGGATGCGGCGGCCGACGTTATCCGTCACCACGCGGCGGTGTGTGCGCAGGAGCTGGGTGAGGTCGGCTTCCGCGCGCTCGCCCGGGTCAACCATCCCGGCCACTTCGCCCTGTTGGAGACATGGAGCGGCGAAGCCGCCCGTCTGGCCCACATTTCGTCCAGCCACGTCAGCGAGTTCCGGAACGGCCTGGAGCCGCTGTTGGCGGCGCCCTACGACGAACGGGTTCATTCTCCCTTGTCGATCACCGGCCATTCGGGCAAATCCGGCGACTTCACCTACGTCATTACCCATATCGACGTCACCCCGCCCAACACCGGCGAAGGCGCCGCACTGGTTTCCGCCCACTGCGAGGCGACCCGAAGCGAAGACGGCAATGCCGGATGTGTTGCGTTCAGCCAGTCCGGCCGACCCAATCACATGTCCTTGCTGGAGATCTGGGAAAACGCCGGCGCCCGGCAAGCGCATACCGGACGGGATGCCACAATTGCCTTTCGGCGTGCAATCGCCCCCCTCTCCGGGGCATTATATGACGAGAGAGTTTACGAGGGCCTGACATGAGCCGATCGAAACAAACCCACAGGACGGCGACTCACTGGGGCGCCTACGAAGTCGATGTGGAGGACGGCAAGGTCCAGGCCCTGCGGCCATTCGATCAGGACCCCGACCCCTCGCCCATCGGCGCCGGCATGCCCGAGGCCATTGAAGACGCGGTCCGGATTCCGCAACCGATGGTGAGAAAGGCGTGGCTCGACAACGGCCCCCTCGGCCACGGCGGCGGCCGGGGCAACGGGCCTTTCGTCGCGGTCTCCTGGGACCGGGCCCTCGACCTAGCCGCGGGAGAGATCGGCCGTATCCGCAAGGAACACGGCAACGGCGCCATCTATGCGGGGTCCTACGGCTGGTCGAGCGCCGGCCGGTTCCATCATGCGGTCAGCCAGCTCCACCGCTTCATGTCGGCGGCGGGCGGCTACGTGGCGAGCCGGGAAACCTACAGCCTGGCCGCGGCCGAGGTCATCCTGCCGCACATCGTCGGGATGGGCGCCTTCGAGCAGATGGACACCAACACGCCGATGAAGATGCTGGCGGAAAATACCGAGTTGTTCGTCTGCTTCGGCGGCATCCCGCTCAAGAACACTCAGGTCGAAGGCGGCGGCATGGGCCGGCATCACATGCCGGAGGCGCTCAAGCTGTGCGCCAGGCGGGGCGTCAAATTCGTCAACATCTCGCCGATCCGCAGCGATCTCGACGACACGGTCGATGCCGAATGGCACCATCCCCGGCCGAATACGGATGTGGCGATCATGTTGGGCATGGCCCATGTGCTCTACACCGAGGGGCTGCACGACCGGGCGTTCCTCGACAGATACTGCGCCGGGTTCGACAAATTCGTCCCCTACCTTACCGGCGAGAGCGACGGGAGGCCCAAAAACCCCGAATGGGCCGCCGAAATCAGCGGCATGGAGGCGGACGCCATCGCCTCGCTGGCGCGGGAAATGGCCGCCAAGGTGACGCAGTTGAACCTGAGCTGGTCCTGCCAACGCAGCGATCACGGTGAACAGGCCTTCTGGATGGCGGTGACGCTCGCCGCCATGCTGGGCCAAATCGGCACCCCCGGCGGCGGTGTCGGATTCGGATACGGCGCGGTCAATTTGATCGGCCGCCAGCGGACCACGGTCGCCAAACCGACCTTCCCGCTGCTGCCGAACGAAGTGCGGGACTTCATCCCCGTCGCCCGGGTCTCCGATATGCTGCTTAACCCGGGCGGTGCCTATCATTACAACGGCATGGACCGGGTCTATCCGGACATTCGGATGGTCTATTGGTGCGGCGGCAACCCGTTCCACCATCACCAGGACATCAACCGGCTGGTCCGGGCCTGGCAGAAACCGGAAACCGTCATCGTCCATGAACCGTGGTGGAACGCCAACGCGCGGCACGCGGACATCGTCTTTCCGGCCGCCATCATGCTGGAACGCAACGACATCGGCGTCTCGCGAACCGACAGCTACATGTTCGCCATGCAGAAGGCGGTCGAACCCTTCGGCGAGTCGCGGCCCGACTACCGAACATTCTCGGGTCTTGCCGAGCGCCTGGGCTGCGGCGAGGAATTTACCGAGGGCCGGAGCGAACAGGAATGGATCGAGCACATCTATGACCGGTTTCGCCAGGCCGCCAGCGAAAGCGGCGTCGAGACGCCTTCCTTCGAGGAGTTTTGGGAGGCCGGGCACTTCCAGCTGCCCGAGCCGGACCCGCAGCCGTACATGGGCGCCTTCAGGGCGGATCCGGAAGGATCGCCGCTGCACACGCCGACGGGCAGGATCGAGATATTCTCCGAGACCGTCGACGGCTTCGGCTACGACGACTGTCCGGGCCATCCGGTATGGCAGGAACCCATCGAATGGCTGGGCGGCGCGCTCACCGGCACCTACCCGCTGCACCTGATCAGCAACCAGCCGCACACCCGGCTGCACAGCCAGTTCGATAACGGCGGTTACTCCCAAGGCAACAAGGTGGAGGGACGCGAGCCCATGCATATCAGCCCGGAAGATGCCCGGGCGCGCGGCATCGGGACCGGCGATATCGTCCGGCTCTACAACGACCGGGGAAGCTGCCTCGCGGGCGCCGTCGTCACCGACGAAATCCGCGCCGGCGTCGTGCGCCTGCCGACCGGCGCGTGGTTCGATCCCGTGGAGCCCGGCGTGCCCGGAAGCCTGGAGGTCCACGGCAATCCCAATGTTCTGACCCCCGACAAGGGGACATCCAAGCTGGCCCAAGGGCCGTCGGCCATGTCGGCGTTGGTCGAGGTGGAGAAATTCGAGGGGGACGTTCCGCCGATCCGGGCCTTCACACCGCCGGAAATCGTTCAAGACTCCGTGTAATCCGGCTGGCGCATCGCCGCGTGCCTGCCTAAGTGAGACGCCAGCGACGGGATCGGCTGGTCCCGGCGTTTTGCCCATGAAGTCCGGCAGCCCGTGACCTAGATCGGGTCATGTTTTGACGAAACCACGGCGCGGTTTTGTCAAAACATGTGAATCCGATCTA
>JAPPFK010000165.1:0-9839 GCA_028823885.1 Rhodospirillales bacterium
GCATGAAGCGGGTCCTGGCGGCGATCACCGCCGACGGCAAGGAGGCGAGGTTCGTCGGCGGCTGCGTGCGCGATGCGCTGCTCGGACGGCCGGTGACGGACGTGGATATCGCCACCCCGGAAACGCCGGACCGGGTGATGGCGCTGCTGGAAGCCGCCGGCATCAAGGCGCTGCCGACGGGCATCGAGCATGGCACGGTGACCGCGGTCATCGCCGGCGAGACATGCCAGATCACCACCCTCCGGCGTGACGTGAGTACCGATGGGCGGCGGGCGGCCGTCGCCTTCACCGAAGATTGGCGGGCCGATGCCGAGCGGCGCGACTTCACTTTCAATACCCTGTCGGCGACGCCCGACGGCATGGTCTACGACTATTTCAACGGCCGGCAGGACCTGAACGACCGGGTGATCAGGTTCGTCGGCGATGCCGGGGAGCGGATCGAGGAAGACCGCCTGCGGGTGCTGAGGTTCTTCCGCTTCATCGGGACGCTGGACATGCGGATCGCCCGCGAGGGCGATCTGGAGGCCTGCATCCGGGCCGCGCCGCGGCTGACCGAGCTCTCCCGGGAGCGTATCCGGGACGAGATGATGAAAATCCTGTCGTCCGAGATGCATTCCGACGTCATCCGGATGATGCGGGATAACGGCATCCTCGAGCACATCCTGCCCGAGATCGGCGAGCCGGCGGCATTGGACCGGCTGAAATGGCTGGAGACTGCCGCCACGGGCCTTGAGAGTGTGCGGCCGGACCCGATCCGCCGGTTGGCGTGCCTTCTTGATACGGATGACGAGGGCTTTGAGTCGGTCTGCCGAAATCTGGTGCTGACCAACAAGGAAAAACGCCGGCTCGAGGCGCTCCGCCATCCGGGTTGGCGGGCGGATCCGGAAGTTTCGGAGGCCGATTTCGAGCGGGTGCTGCAGCGCCTGGGCCCGGAGATCGCCCTCGATCTTATTCTCATCGGCTGGGCGCGGAGCCTGGCCGAGGCGCATGGGCAGCCCCCCGGCCATGCCGGCAAGTGGCGGGCGCTGATCGCCAGGACCGAGAGTTGGGAAGCCAAGGTATTCCCGCTGAACGGCCATGACGTGATGGCGCTGGGGATCGAGGAGGGGCCGGACGTGTCCGGGCATCTGGCTGCGGTCGAGGCCTGGTGGGAAGAGGGCGGGTTTACCGCCGACCGGGCGGCCTGCCTCGCCCGTCTCAAGCAGGAGGTGGGCTAAGCTGACGCCATGTGCCCGCGTTTCGCCCAGGCAGCTACGCTTCAGGAGCTTCGGAATCTGTTCGGATTTGAAGACGAGGACCGGCAGTTGCCGCTCCGTTTCAACATCCGTCCCACGGATCCGGTCATGATCATCCGATTGACCGAGGGAAGGCGCGAACCGGTGTTTGCGAGTTGGTGGCTGATCCCGCCCTGGGCGGACGCGCCCAACAACAAGTACCCCATGTTCAATGCCCGCTCGGAGAGTTTGCTGGACCGCAAGGCCTACGCCGAGCCGGCGCGCAACAAGCGCTGCCTGATCCCGATGACCGGCTGGTTCGAGTTCCACCCGGAGGGCGGCATCCGCCAGCCCTATTACTTCTCGCTTAAAAGCTCGGCCCGGTTCGCGGCCGCCGGCCTCTGGCAGGTCTCGGCCAGGGGGCGGGAGCCGGTGACGTCCTGCACCATGGTCACCGTCGACGGCAATCCGCTGATCGCCCAATACAATGTGAAGAACCGGATGCCGGCCCTGGTGCCCGAGGAAGCATGGGATGCATGGCTCGACACCGAGGAGGTGTCGGCGGAGCATGCCCTCTCCAGGCTCGCAAGCTGGCCGGAAGAAGACATCACGGTCCACGCGGTGGACCGCAACGAACTCAACAAGACCACGGGCGACGGCCCGGCCTGCATCGAGCCGTGGCAGCCGGCGCCCGGCCGGGGCTAGCCGCTACACAATCTCGCCAAAAGGATTTCGCCTAGAGGATCTCGCAGGCGTCGTCGAAGGGCAGGCGCGGATTGCGCTTGAAGATGGTGTTTTCGTCACCCCGGCCAATGGAGCAGACGAACAGGGTCTTCACCGCGGTTCCGGCCCAGAACACGTCGTCGCACATTTCCTTGTCCAGACCCTGCATGGGGCCGGCGTCATACCCCGCGGCCCGCACCGCCACCATGAAATAGGCGGCCTGGAGGGTCGCGTTCTGGGACGCCCAGTGGGGAATCAGGCCGGGGTTTTCCTTCATCCGGTTGGGGATGTCGTCGGGCCGGAACGGGGTCAGCTGCGGCTGCCTGTGAAAGAACTCATGGTCCATGCCGAAGATGGCGACCGCCGGGGCCTGCCTGGTCTTGGCCCGGTTGCGCTCGAACATGATCGGGGCGAATTTTTCCTTCGCCTCGGGCGAGGTGATGAACTTGATCCGCAGGGGACAGCAATTGGCCGAGGTCGGCCCCATCTTGGCGAGATCGTAGATCGCCCTGAGTTCATCTTCGGAGACGGGCTCGTCCTTCCAGCCGTTGAAGCTGCGGGCCTCGCGGAACAACAGGTCGAGGCCATTGTCGTCGAGCGGGTTCGCCCGCTGCCTGGCGTCGCGAACGCTCTGCTGCGCGGCGAGATCGATTTCGTCTTTTTCCGGCGGTCCGGCCATGAGTCTGTCCCCTGAAACAATTTGAACAAATCAACCAATGGCCGGAGTGGGTAATCGTCGGAGGCGATTTTGGCAAGTCCCCTGGGTTCGGGATCGGCGATGCCGCGGGCGCATCACGTCCATCAGGTCATTCTGGAACACGAGCCGGAATGGCCGCGCCATCTCGCCGACATCGACCGGTTCTTGAACGCCCGACTATTCCTTCGGCCGGGATGGCTCATTGTTCCGCCGGCCACGAGGCCAGGGGCGGCAGGGACATGAGAATGGCCTGGGGATTGCCGCCGGTCATCAGGCCGAATTTGGTGCCCCGGTCGTAGACCAGATTGAACTCCGCATAGCGGCCCCGCTTCACCAACTGCGCCTGGCGGTCTTCGTCCGTCCAGCTCTCGTTCATGTGCCGGGCGACCAATTCCGGGTAGACGTCGCGGAAGGCGCCGCCCACATCCCGGGTGAAGGCGAAATCTGCCTCCCAGTCTCCCGTATCCAGGTCGTCGTAAAAGATGCCGCCGACGCCCCGGGCCTCGCCCCGGTGGGGAATAAAGAAATAGTCGTCGCACCACTTCTTGAACTTGTCGTAATCGCCGGAGGGATGGGCGTCGCAGGCCGCCTTGAAGGCGCCGTGGAAATCCCGGGTATCCCGGTCGACGGGGAACACCGGCGTCAGATCGCCGCCGCCGCCGAACCAGGATTTCGTGGTGACGATCATCCGCGTATTCATATGGGCGGCCGGCACCTTAGGGTTCATCGGGTGGGCGACCAGGGAGATGCCGGAAGCCCAGAACCGCGGGTCGTCCCCGGCGCCGGGGATCTGTTCGCGGAACTCGTCCGAAAATTCGCCGAACACGGTGGAGATGTTGACCCCCACCTTCTCGAACACCCGGCCGGTCATCACCGACATGACGCCGCCGCCGCCTTCGGGCCGGTCCCAGGGCGTTTGCTCGAATCGCCCGGGCGCTATGTCGTCCGTGCCGTTCGGCCCTTCGGTTTCGTCCTCCAGCTCTTCGTAGCTGGCGCAGATCTGGTCGCGCAGGGATGCGAACCATCGCGACGCTTCCGCTTTGCGGGTTTCCAGATCGCCGGTCATTCGCCGTCCCTCCCCGTCATTCGCCGTCCGGCGGCGGCAGACCCGTCTGCCGCAGCGCCTCGCCTATCACCATGGCGGCGGCGACCGCCACATTCAAGGATCGGGCGCTGCCGGCCATGGGAATTCGAATGCGGGCATCGGCGGACCGGTGAACCTCCGGCGGCACGCCGGCGCTCTCCCGTCCCAGCAGCAATATGTCCGAGGCCTGGAAATTGAACCCGGTATAGGTGAGCTCGGCGGATGTGGTCAGCAGCACCAGGCGCCGCCCGCCTTCCCGCGCCCGGCGCTCGAACGCCGCCCAGTTCGGGTGCCGCACCAGTTCGGCGGCATCCAGATAGTCCATGCCGGCGCGGCGGAGCCGCTTGTCGTCCAGCACGAAGCCCGCCGGTTCGATCAGATCGACGCCGATGCCGAGGCAGGCGCCGAGCCGCAATACGGCACCGGTATTGCCGGGGATATCGGGCTCGAAGAGGGCTAGTCGCATGGAATCGATCGGGCCTGAATTACGCTAGGTTTTCCGCCGATTAGCCGCAAAAAAACAGGGGGAATTGTGCTTTCCACGGCGGAGAATCTGCATTATATCAAAGTCCAAGTTCCTACCATGAGGTTGGTCAGCAATTGCATGATCTTAGCCCGGAAACCGACGGTACGGGGAGCGCTGCGGGAGAGGGAGCAGCATCACAATCGTCGGGGACCCAGGTGAAATTCCACGATCGAGCGCCAACGTATCCCAGATAACCCCGGTTTTAATCGAGACGATCCCGAAACGAGCCGAGAACGGACGCAAAAGGACACGAATATGGCTGATACGAGCACAGCGACCGCAGACGGTCATGAACACGAGGAGGATCGCCGCGATTTTCTTCTGACGTCGACCGTCGTCGTGGGCGCCGCAGGCGTCGCGCTGGCGGCCTGGCCGTTCATCGATTTCATGAACCCGTCGGCCGATGTGCTGGCGCTGGCCAGTCTGGAGTTCGATCTGTCCACCATGGAGCCGGGCCAGGCCATTACGGTGACTTGGCGCAGCAAGCCGATCTTCATCCGCCGCCGGACCGCGGCCGAAATCGACGAGGCGAAGAAAGTGCCGCTGTCCGAGCTGAAAGATCCGCAAGCCGATGCCGACCGGGTCAAGGAAGGCAAGGATGAATGGCTGGTGATGATCGGCATCTGCACTCATTTGGGCTGTATCCCGGCGGGCCAGAAAGCGACGGATTCGAAGGGCGAGTTCGGCGGCTGGTTCTGCCCCTGCCACGGCTCGCACTACGACACCTCCGGGCGCATTCGCAAGGGGCCGGCGCCCAAAAATCTGGCGATCCCGCCCTACGCCTTTACCAACGATACGACCGTTAGAATCGGTTAGGAGATCCACCCATGAGCGCAGCCCCAGAATGGAAAAATCCGGTCGTCAGGTGGATCGACCATCGTCTTCCGGTCTTCACGTTCACCCATCACAGCGTCGTCGACTATCCGACGCCCAGGAACCTGAACTACTGGTGGAACTTCGGCTCGCTGGCCGGCGTCGTGCTGGTGATCATGATCGCCACCGGACTGTTTCTGGCGATGCACTACAATCCCAGCGTCGATCAGGCCTTCGACTCGGTCGAGCGGATCATGCGCGACGTGAACTACGGCTGGCTGATGCGGTACATGCATGCCAACGGCGCCTCTATGTTCTTCCTGGTGGTCTACATCCATATGTTCCGGGCGCTGTATTACGGCTCATACCGGGCGCCCCGCGAGGTGCTGTGGTTCATCGGCCTGTTCATCTTCCTTGCCATGATGGCGACGGCCTTCGTCGGCTACACCTTGCCCTGGGGTCAGATGAGCTTCTGGGGCGCCACGGTGATTACCAACCTGTTCTCGGTGGTCCCGTTCTTCGGCGATGCCATCGTGCAGTGGCTGTTGGGCGGCTTCGCGGTCGACAATCCGACATTGAACCGTTTCTACGCCTTTCACTTCCTGTTGCCCTTCGTGATCTTCGGGCTGGTGTTCCTGCACCTCTGGGCCCTGCACGTGCACAAGTCGAACAATCCGCTGGGCGTGGATATCAAGACGGACGGAGATACGATTCCCTTCCATCCCTACTACACCGCGAAGGACGCTTTCGGGCTCGGGGTTTTCCTGATCGTCTACTTCGCCTTCGCCTTCTTCGAGCCGAACCTTCTGGGCCACCCGGACAACTATATCCCGGCCAATCCGCTGGTGACCCCGCCGGAGATCGTGCCCGAATGGTACTTCCTGCCGTTCTACGCGATCCTGCGCGCGGTGCCCGACAACTTCATCGACATCTGGGGCATCCTGCCGATCCTCGTGACCGCGAAGACGGCCGGCGTGATCCTGATGTTCGCCTCGGTCATCGTGCTGTTCCTCCTGCCCTGGCTTGACCGGAGCCCGGTCCGGAGCGCGAGGTTCCGGCCCATCTACAAGCAGCTTTACTGGCTATTCCTTGCCGATTGCATCATCCTGGGCTGGGTCGGCGCCAATCCGCCGGAGGGCACCATGCTGGTCATTGGCCGCCTGGCGACGCTCTATTACTTCGTCCATCTGCTGGTCTTCATGCCGCTGCTGTCCAGGTACGAGAAGACGCGGCCGCTGCCGGACAGCATCAGTGCGGCTGTGACGCCTCAGGGGTCGTCCCAGAGCGCCCAAGCTCAGGGAGCCTGAAGAGATGACCCGGACATTCAAGAGAATTGCCGTCGCCGCAGCCCTTCTCGCCGCGCTCTCGGTTTCGGACGTTTCAAAGTCCCGGGCCGCCAGCAAGGCGACCCCGCCGCCGCCGCAGGAGTGGTCCTTCTCGGGCGTCTTCGGTACGTTCGACCGCGCCCAGCTCCAGCGCGGTTATCTGGTATATCGCGAGGTCTGCGCGGCCTGCCATTCCATGAAGCAGGTCTATTTCCGGCATTTGACGGACATCGGCCTGTCGGAAAACGCCATCAAGGCGATCGCGGCCGAGTCCGACGTGGCCGGCGAGCCCGACGAGGACGGTGAGCCGACAGAGCGCCCGGCCCAGCTTTTCGACCGGCTTCCAAGCCCGTATGCCAACGACAACGAGGCGCGCTCGGCCAACAACGGCGCGCTGCCGCCCGATCTGTCGCTGATCGCGAAGTCGCGCGTCGGCGGAGCCGACTACATTCATGCGCTGATGACCGGGTATCTGGAGAAGGCGCCGGCGGGCGTCACCATGGGCGAGGGCATGAACTACAACACCTATTTCGCCGCCAATCAGATTGCCATGGCGCCGCCGCTGGTCGAAGACGGGGTCGAGTACGAAGACGGCACCAAGGCCAGCGTCGATCAGCAGGCCCGAGACGTTGCCGCCTTCATGACCTGGGCGGCGGAGCCGGAGATGGAAGAGCGCAAGCGGATGGGGATCAAGGTGCTGTTGTTCCTGATCATCCTGACCGCCATGCTCTACGCGGTGAAGCGCCGGGTCTGGTCCGACCTGCACTAGACGAAATCGGCCGCGGTGACCGCGGCCGCCAATATTCGGGAGAGGTGAGGGATGCGGCTGCTCCGTATTGTCGGTGTTCTGTCGGCTTTGCTCGCTTTCGCAGGCGCCGGTGACGCGCTGGCGGAGGGAAAGCCCAAGGTCAGGTTCATCACCAGCCTCGGCGAATTCATTGTTGAATTGGAACCGGAAAAAGCGCCCGGGACGGTGGATAATTTTCTCGGTTACGTCCGGGGCGGCCATTACACCGGCACCATTTTTCACCGGGTGATTCCGGGCTTCGTCGTGCAGGGTGGCGGATTCAGCAGGGAATACCAGCGCCGCCGCACCGGCGCACCGATCCGGAACGAGGCGGATACGGGCCTCTCCAATGAACGCGGCACCATCGCCATGGCTCGGACCTCCGATCCTCATTCGGCGACCGACCAGTTCTATATCAATATCAGGCTCAACAAGGGCCTCGACCACACCGCCAAAACCCGCAACGGCTGGGGCTATACGGCGTTTGGCCGGGTCATCGACGGAATGCGCATCATCAGCCGGATATCCCGGGTCGAGCGGGGGCCGGGCGGCCCGTTCCGCCAGGACGTGCCCCGGACCCCCGTGATCATCGAAAAGGCCGAAATCATCAACTAATATCGGCCCCGATCGGGGCGGGGGAGACAGACATGACGGCATCGGGCACCCCTCCGGTTATCGGGATCATCGGCGGCAGCGGCCTCTACGAGATCGATGGCCTCGCCAACACCAGATGGGAAAAGATCGAGAGCCCGTTCGGCGAACCGTCGGATGAATTGTTGTTCGGCGAACTGGACGGATTGCAACTGGTATTTCTGCCGCGCCATGGCCGCGGCCACCGCATTCCCCCCTCCGAGCTCAATTCCCGCGCCAACATCGACTGCCTGAAGCGGGCCGGCGTCACTGAAATTCTGTCCCTGTCGGCCTGCGGGTCGTTCAAGGAGGAACTGCCGCCCGGCACTTTCGTTATCGTCGATCAGTTTATCGACCGGACCTTCGCGCGGGTGAAGTCCTTCTTCGGTGCCGGAATGGTCGCCCATGTGGAGTTCGGCCATCCGGCCTGCGCCCGGTTGGGTGACGCGCTGGAGGAAAGCTGCAGGGCGCTGGACATCCCGATGCAGCGGGGCGGCACATTTCTCATCATGGAGGGTCCGCAATTCTCCACGCTCGCCGAGAGCGAGCTTTACCGGTCGTGGGGCTGCGACGTCATCGGCATGACCAATATGCCGGAGGCCAAGCTCGCCCGGGAGGCCGAACTCTGCTACGCCACCGTCGCCATGGTCACCGACTACGACTGCTGGCATCCGGACCACGATAACGTGACCGTCGAAGGAATCATCGCGGTATTGCTGGATAACGCCGACAAGGCCAAGTCACTGGTCAGGGACGTGGCGCCCCGGCTCGGAGGCCGGACCGAGAGTTGCCCCCACGGGCATCACACCGCCCTGGAGAACGCGCTCATCACCGCTCCCGAGGCCCGCGACCCCGCGGTGCTCGCCAAGCTGGACGCGGTGGCGGGCCGGGTGTTGGGTGACTAGCCGATGAAAGTCTCCGGCACCCCTTACCGCACCATCTGGCTGGCCGACGACGCCGGGAACGAGATCGGCGCGGCCGAGATCATCGATCAGACCAAGCTCCCCCATCAGTTCGTCATCGTGCGGCTGGAAACCGTCGAGGACGCCGCGGCGGCGATCCGCGACATGCGGGTGCGGGGCGCGCCGCTGATCGGCGCGACGGCGGCCTACGGCATGGCATTGGCCATGCGGGCCGATCCCTCGGACGAGAGCCTGAGCGCCGCCTACGATCTGCTGATGGCCGCCCGGCCGACGGCGGTCAATCTTCGCTGGGCGTGCGATGATCTCTGCGAAGTGCTGACCAACCTGCCCGCCGAACGGCGCATCGGGGCGGCCTACCGCCGGGCGGCGGAAATCTGCGACGAAGACGTGGAAATCTGTTCTTCCATCGGCGACCACGGCATGCCGCTGATTCGCGAGGCCTGGGAACGCCGCGGCAAGCCGGACCAGGTGAACGTACTCACCCACTGCAATGCCGGCTGGCTGGCGACGGTGGATTGGGGCACCGCGCTTGCCCCCATCTACAAGGCGCACGATGCGGGCATTCCGGTCCACGTCTGGGTCGACGAGACCCGGCCCCGCAACCAGGGCGCCAGCCTCACCGCTTGGGAATTGGGCCAGCACGGCGTGCCCCACACGGTGATCGTCGACAATGTGGGCGGCCACCTGATGCAGCACGGAATGGTCGATCTCTGCATCACCGGCACCGACCGGACCACACGCACCGGCGACGTGTGCAACAAGATCGGCACCTACCTGAAGGCGCTGGCGGCCCACGACAACGGCGTACCGTTCTACGTCGGCCTGCCCGGGCCGACCATCGACTGGACCGTCAGCGACGGCGTCGCTGAAATCCCCATCGAGGAGCGGGATGAAGCGGAGGTCGCGGTGATGACCGGCAAGACCGCCGCCGGGGAGATCATGGACGTCACTCTCACGCCCGACGGCTCATCCGCTGCGAATTTCGCCTTCGACGTTACGCCCCGGCGGCTGGTAACCGGCCTGATCACCGAGCGCGGCGTGTCGGCGGCATCCGAAGAGGGGCTGTCGGCGCTTTACCCGGAACGCGCGGGGTAAGTTGGCCGACGCATCCCTCAAG